>CAKSVM010000009.1 GCA_934503195.1 uncultured Eubacteriales bacterium | reverse complement strand
CCGTAGCTTGCGAACATACGCATCATCGCGGGGATCCGCTTCTCGATCGTGCCTTCGCCGCCGATCGCCTCGATCATCGGCGTGTCGAGCCAGACGGCCTTGCCGTTGCCGGTGTCGACGCCCTCATCGCGGTCGGAGCACTCGCGGATTATCGAAGCCGCCGCGACGTCGCGCGTTTCGAGCGGATGCATGAAGACTTTGCCGTCGCGGTTGACGAGCTTCGCTCCGAGCGAACGCACCTTTTCCGTTACGAGCGCGCCGAAGATCTGCTGCGGGAAAGCAGCTCCGGTCGGATGATACTGGAGGGTGTCGGCGTAGAGCAGCTTCGCGCCGACTCTGTAGCCGAGTACGAGTCCGTCGGCGGTCGCGCCGTAGTGGTTCGAGGTCGGGAAGCCCTGATAGTGCATTCTTCCCGCGCCGCCGGTCGCGATGATGACCGTCTTTGCCTTGGCGACGAGCAGTTCCTTGGTCTCCATGTTGAGGAGAACCGCGCCTGCCGCTCTGCCGTTTTCGTCGAGGATCAGCTCGACAGCCGCGGTGAAGTCGACGACCGGAATCTGACGGTTGAGAACCTCGTCGCGGAGGGTGCGCATGATTTCCGCGCCCGAATAGTCCTTCGCCGCGTGCATACGCTTACGGGAAGTTCCGCCGCCGTGAGTAGTGATCATCGTTCCGTCGGGAGCCTTGTCGAACTCGACGCCGAGATCGCTGAGCCACTCGATAGCCTCGGGAGCCTCGGTGACGAGCTTCGCGAGAAGATCACGCTTCGCCGCGAAATGTCCGCCGCCGAAAGCGTCGAGAAAGTGGATCGCGGGCGAGTCGTTCGGCTTGTCGGCCGCCTGAATTCCGCCCTCGGCCATCATCGTGTTCGCGTCGCCGATTCTGAGCTTCGTGACGATCATGACCTTCGCGCCGGCCTTGTCGGCCTCGATAGCGGCCGAGGCTCCGGCTCCGCCGCCGCCGATTATCAGCACGTCAACGTCGTAGTCGGGATTTGTGAGATCGACGTCCGACGCCTTGATTCTTGAGTTCGCCTCGAGCATTTCGGCGAGCTCGTGCGGAACCTGCTCGCCCTTGTTCGCGCCGACGCGGAGAGTCGCGAATTCGCTCTTCTTGTAGTCGGGGTGGTAGGATGCGAGGAGCGTGTCCTTCTGCTCAGCCGTCATTCTGGCCGGCTCGCAGGCGATATTTTCGGCTCTCGCGGCCTCGACCTTCTTTAAGGATTCCTGAAATTCACTAGAGTACATTTGTCGAAGCCTCCTTACTTCTCGATTTCACGATTATTGTAGAGTTCCTTCAGTTCCTCGACCGGTTTGCCCATGAGAGCCTCGATGAGGTCGTTGAAGGTACCGTCCTTGATCTCCTTGACGCGGTTTTCAAGGTGCTCGGACTTGGGAGCTAAGTACTTGCCGTTCAGACGGCGCGCGAGCATGGCGACCTGCGGATGCGAGATTCCCGCGGGACATCTCGACGAGCAGACGCCGCACATGACGCAGTCGAAGGATTCCTCGGCGCACTTGTCAAACTCGCCGCGCTGAGCGTACGCGATGTACTGCATGACGTTGAGCGACTGGGTGCAGGACTTGGTGCATGCGTTGCAGCCGACGCAGGAGTAGATCTCAGGGTAGAGCTGCATCATGATCTGCTCGGTGGGCTTGACCTTTTCGATGTCGTAAACCTGCTTCACGAGCGGGAAGAAGGGGAGGGTAGCGATGTACATTCCCTCTTCTACCTTTGTCTGGCAGGCGAGACAGGTCTTGAGCTCACGCTGACCCTTGATACGATAGATCGTGGCACAGGCTCCGCAGAAGCCGTTGCGGCATCCGCAGCCGCGGATGAGCTGATATCCGGAATACTCCATCGCGCGCATGATCGTGAGGTCGCCCGGAACCGAGTATTTCTTTCCGAAAAGGAAGATATTTACCATATTTTCCATTGTTTGATTTTTCCTTTCTGATCAATATTCGTTCGGCAGTTCATCGAGCTGGTCGAAGCGGAAGACGGGACCGTCCTTGCAGATGTACTTCGAGCCGACGTTGCAGCGTCCGCACTTGCCGACGCCGCACTTCATGCGCATCTCAAGCGTTGTGTAGACCTGATCCTTTTTGAAGCCGAGCTCGATGAGTCCGGCGAGGGTGAACTTTATCATGATCGGGGGTCCGCAGAGGATCGCGATCTTGTTCGTGTCAAAGCCAAGCTCCTTCACGTAGTTCGGGACGAAGCCGACGTGACCGTCCCAGCCCTCCTGCTCGCGGTCGATGGTCAGGTGAACCTCGACTCCCTCGTCATTTTCCCACTCGTCGATGATCTCCTTGTAGTCAACGAGATCGTCCTTCGAGCGCGAACCGTAGACGATATCGATCTTTCCGTAGCGGTCGCGGTAGTGGCGGCAGTAATTGATTACCGAGCGCAGCGGTGCGAGTCCGATTCCTCCGGCGATGAAGAGCATATCCTTGCCGACGAACTCAGTGTCGACCGGGAAGGGCTTTCCGTACGGGCCGCGGATCGTGATCTCCTGACCGGGCTCCATCGAGTGGAGCCATTCGGTGACGCAGCCGCACTTCTTGATCGAGAATTCCATGAATTCCTCGTTTGTCGGCGACGAGGTGATCGAGAACATCGCCTCGCCGACGCCGGGGATCGAGAGCATCGCGCACTGACCCGGCTTGTGTTCGAATGGCTTCACGCCGCCTTCGGTGACGACGCGGAAGGTCTTGACGTCGGGAGTGTCGCGGCGGATGTCAGTCACAACGCCGATCGACGGGATGAGTGTATCTTTTTCAAACATTTTCCTTTTCCCCCAGCTTCTTCATAACCTTGACGATATTCATTCCGATCGGGCAGACCTTAAGGCATCTTCCGCAGCCGACGCAGGAATAGAGTCCGTCGTATCTTTCGGGATAGTAGCAGAGCTTGTGCATGAATCTCTGACGGAAACGCTCCTTCTGCGTGAGTCGCGGCTGTCCGGCCGACATCTTCGTGAACTCGGAGTACATACACGAGTCCCAGCAGCGGTGGCGGATGACGCCGTGTCCGGTGTCGAGATCCTTTATGTCATAGCACTGGCAGGTCGGGCAGTGGAAGGTGCAGCTTCCGCAGCCGAGGCAGGACTGTGAAAGCTCGACCCACTCGGGCGCGTCGAAGAACTTCGGCGTCTTGCCCGAACCGAACGCGTCGGCCTTGAGGTTTGCGAGCGGGAGCTTTGAGAGTCTCTCGTTTATCTTCGCCTTGGCGTCCTCAACCGGCTTTTCGTCGGCAGACTCGGTGGCGTTTTCAAGCGACGCGAGGAGCTTTTCGCCCTTTTCGGTCTTGGCGTCGAGGTAGAGGAAACCGTCGGCCTTGTAAGCGGCGATGTCGCAGTCGGGATTTGCCGGATCGACGCCGAAGGTCTTGCAGAAGCAGGTCTCGGCGGGACGGTCGCAGGCGACCGAGACGATCAGCGCGTGGTCGCGGCGATTCTTGTAGAAGCTGTCGACCGGCTCGGAGAGGAAGACGTTGTCGAGAACCTTGAAGGCTCTCGCGTCGCAGGCGCGCACGCCCCAGACGACGAAATCCTCGCACTCGACGCGCGTGTCAATGACCTCGATCTTCTTTCCGTCGACCTTGAAGTTCATGAGCTGCTCGGACTGCGGGAAGAAGGTGTCCTTCGCGCTTCTTGTCGTGAGGAGCGCGTCGGAGGGAGTCATGCCGGATTCATATTTCTTGAACTCGGCTCCGGTCTTGGTGTCGACCGGGAGGTAAAGCGGCGATTTCTCCGCGATGAGTCCGAGGAGAACCGGGAGCTTTTCGATGGCGATTTTACGCATTTTCGTTCCTCCTTACCGCTTCGGACGGCTCAAGGTCGTCCTGAGTGAAGTTTACGATCGGCGCGCGGCTTCCGACCTCTTCGCCCGCCTGATAATCCCCGTAGAAATTATCTATGTCCTTAATGAACTTGCGGTTGAGGAGATGGAGCGGGATGTGCTGCGGACATACTCTCGAGCACTCGCCGCAGTCGGTGCAGCGTCCGGCGACGTGGAACGCGCGGATGATGTGGAAGAGTTTTTCCTCGAACTCGTTCGCGGCGGCCTTGTTTTCAAGACCCGACTTCGGGTTGTCGAAGACGCACTTTTCGCAGGTGCAGGCCGGGCAGACGTCGCGGCAGGCGTTGCAGCGGATGCAGCGCGAAAGCTCGTTCTGCCAGAAAGCGAATCTCTCGTCGGGAGTCAGCTTTTCAAGAGCCTCGACCTCGTCAAAACGCTTCGAGTCGAGAACCTCGCCGTCCTCGCCGATGAGCTCGTCGTATGCGGTGTGCTTCTTCG
Organism: uncultured Eubacteriales bacterium; assembly: GCA_934503195.1. Taxonomy (GTDB): domain Bacteria; phylum Bacillota; class Clostridia; order Oscillospirales; family CAG-272; genus Flemingiibacterium. The sequence continues at coordinate 47,901 of CAKSVM010000009.1, read as the reverse complement.
ACTTGCAGTTCACGCAGCGTTCAGCGAGAAGCTCGGCGCGCGGAGCGGTCGTCTCGCCGTCCCAGAGGGTTTCGATTTTGACGGTCTCGCCGTCCTCGACCGAGGAGACGTTTTCGGCCTTCGCGCGGATTTTGTTTATGTCGAGCATTCCGTCGCAGGGGATTCCGACGACATAGACCTTTTCGCGATCAAAGCGATGCTCGGTGAGAAGCTGATTGAAGCTGTAGGTGTCACAGGGCTTTAAGAAGACGAGGACCTTGTTTTCGCTCTTTCTCGTCTCGGCGATGAGATACTTCGAGAAGTTCGCGCCGCAGAAGCCGTTGAAGACGAACTCATCGAGATTTTCGGCCGTGAAGAGCGCGGGCGTGACGTCCCAGTCAAACTCGCCGCGCTTCCAGCCGAGCAGACGGTCGGCCTTGCCGGATTCGAAGATCTCCTTTGCCTTGGCGGCAAGGATTTCGCGGTTTATTTCTTGCATCGTAAGTCCTCCAGTCTCTTGTTCGGGCCGAGCGCGGCTACCTTGGCGACGAAATCGTTCATCGTCGCGGCGAACTTCGCGCCCTCAGCCGCCGATACCCACTCGACTCTCGTGCGCTCCTTCTCGATTCCGAGGTAATCGAGCATCGAGAAGAGCAGAGCCATTCTGCGGCGGGTGTAGTAGTTTCCGGTGGTGTAGTGGCAGTCTCCGGGGTGGCATCCGCAGAGGATGACGCCGTCCGCGCCGCGCTGGAACGCGCGGAGAATGAAGGACGGGTTGACTCTGCACGAGCAGGGGACGCGGATGATCTTGACGTCGGCGGGATAAGCCAGACGGTTGTTTCCGGCAAGATCCGCGCCCGCGTAGGAGCACCAGTTGCAGCAGAAGGCAACTATCATGGGTTTGTATTCATTTACTTGCATATCGCGTCAACCTCCGCCATAATCTGTGAATTTCTGAAGCCCTTGAGATCCAAAGCTCCCGACATACAAGCGACGGTGCAGGCACCGCAGCCCTGGCAGACGGCCTCGTTCACCTGAGCGACGCGGCGGATCTTCGTCGTGCGGTCGGGCATACGGAATTCCTTCTCGACATAGGTGATCGCGCCGTAGGGGCAGACGTTCGCGCAGGTCGAGCAGCCGTTGCACATCATTTCATCGGGATTTGCGACGCAGGGGTTTCCGGTGAGCTTGTCCTTGGCTAAGAGTCCGATGACCTTCGACGCCGCGGCTCCGGCCTGAGCGACCGTCTCGGGGATGTCCTTCGGTCCCTGGCACGCGCCGGAGAGGAAGACGCCGGCTGTCGGCGACTCGACGGGACGGAGCTTCGGATGCGCCTCGGTGAAGAAATCGTTGGTGTCCATGCTTGCCGTCAGCATCGTGGCGAGCGGACGCGCCGACTTATCGGGTTCGATAGCGGCGGCTAAGACGACCATGTCGGCGTCGATGTGAAGCTGTTCGTTCATTATGAGATCGGACGCCTGAACCTTCAGGATTCCGTTTTCGGGCGTGACCTTGCCGACCATGCCCTTGATGTAGTGGACGCCGTATTCCTCGACCGCGCGGCGGTAGAACTCGTCGAAGTTCTTTCCGGGCGTTCTTACGTCGATGTAGAATACATAGACCTCGGTGTCCGGATACTTGTCGCGGATGAGCATCGCGTGCTTGGCGGTGTACATACAGCAGATCTTCGAGCAGTATTCCTTGCCCTTCTCGCAGTCCTTGCAGCGCGAGCCGACGCACTGGACGAAGACGATCTTGTGCGGATGGGTTCCGTCAGACGGGCGGAGAAGGGTTCCTCCGGTAGGTCCGGCGGCGTTCATGAGTCTTTCGAGTTCGAGCGACGTGATGACGTCCTTCGACTGCGAGTAGGCGAACTCGTCGAACTTCTCCATCGAGATCGGGTTGAAGCCGGTCGCGACAACGATCGCGCCGTACTTTTCCTCGATGAGCTCGTCCTTCGCGTTGTAGTCGATCGCCCCGGCGGTGCAGACTTTCGAGCAGACGCCACACTTGCCGGTTTTCAGCATCGTGCAGTAGTTCGGGTCGATTGTCGCGACCTTCGGAACGGCCTGAGCGAAGGGAATGTAGATCGCGCGGCGGTTGTCCATGCCGAGGTTGAACTCGTTCGGAACCTTCTTCTGCGGACATTTTTCGGTACAGAGACCGCATCCGGTGCAGACGTCCTCCTTGACATAACGCGCCTTTTTCTTAATCGTGACGTCGAAGTTTCCGACAAATCCCTTGACTGCCGTGACCTCGGAGTAGGAGAAGATTCTGATCTTCTCGTTCTGCGCGACGTCGACCATCTTCGGCGTGAGGATGCAGGCCGCGCAGTCGAGGGTCGGGAAGGTCTTGTCGAGCTGAGCCATTTTACCGCCGATTGTCGGCTTCTTTTCGACGATATCGACCGGGAATCCGGCGTCGGCGATGTCGAGCGCGGTCTGGATTCCGGCGATTCCTCCGCCGATGACGAGCGCGCGCTTGGTAACGGGCGACTCACCGGGCGTGAGCGGCGCGTTGAGGTTGACCTTCGCGACGGCGGCCTTGCCGAGGATTATCGCCTTCGGGGTTCCGATGAGCGAGTCCTTGTGTACCCACGAGCACTGCTCGCGGATGTTCGCGACCTCGAGCATATACGAGTTGAGTCCGGCGGCGGCGACGGTCTTTCTGAAGGTCGCCTCGTGCATTCTGGGCGAGCAGGAGCAGACGACGACTCCGGTGAGCTGATGCTCCTTTATCGCGTCCTTTATGAGGTTCTGTCCGGCCTGAGAGCACATATACTGATAATCCGTGGAGAAAACCACGCCGGGTTCATGTGAAAGAGCCGCGGCGACCGCCTTTACGTCGATCGTTCCGGCTATATTCGTGCCGCAGTGGCACACGAAAACACCAATTCTCTGCATTGCGGCTCCTCCTTACTTTGAATATTTCCGCATCGCGGCCATGATCGCCTGCTGAGGCATCTCGTCGTCGATGAGATCCGGGATATTGTCGGGCGTCAGATGATTCTTTCCCTTTTCGCGGACGGCGAGCGTGCGAAGGGAATCGATGAGCTTTGCCGGCTCGACTCCGCGCGGGCAGCGTTCGACGCAGGCGAAGCAGGTCAGACATTTGTAGATTGATTTCGAGGCGAGCAGCTTGTCGATCTCGCCCTTTTCGACCATGTAGACGAACTGATGCGGATGATATTCCATCTCGTCGTAGTTCGGGCAGGTCGCGGAGCATTTGCCGCAGCGCATACATTTTAGCGGATTTACGCCGCTCATGCGAAGGAGCTGTTCTTTTTTGAGTTCGCTGTTCATGCTTCCTCCTTGACTCCGAGAGCCTCTGCCAAAAGCTCGGTGAAGTAGACGACCGGGACTTTGCTCTCGTTCTTTATAAGGTTGTAGCGGCAGAGCGGGCAGGCGGTGACGATGACATCGGCTCCGTTCACGGCGGCGTTGTCCGAGACGGCGTTCGAACGCTTCTTCGCGGCGTCCTTGTCCTCAAGGGCGATATAACCGCCGCAGCACTCGTTGCGCATCGACCAGACGACCGGCTCCGCGCCGATCGCGCGGATGAAATCCTCAAGGATCTTCGGATTTTCGGGATCGTCGAGCGAAATCACGTTTCCGGGACGGAGCAGAAGACATCCGTAGTACGCGGCGATCTTCTTGCCTTTGAGGGGATTCGTGACCTTTTTCTTAAGCTCGTCAAAGCCGATCTCGTCGCGCAGAACCTCTAAAAAGTGAAGCACCTCGGTCTCGCCGTGATATTCGGTCGGGGTCTTGTCCTGCGAGAGGTAGTTGTTGACGCGGAGGGTGAAATCGGCGTCGGTTCTTATCTGGTTATTGGTCTGCTTTATGACGTTGTAGCAGGCCGAGCAGACGGTCACGAGCTTTTCGCCCTTGTCGCGGGCGGCGATGAGCGCGCGCACCGACGGGAGCTTTGAGGCGATCTCGTCTTTCGCGGTCTGGAAGACTCCGCCGCAGCACTGCCAGTTTTCCGGCTCGGTCAGCGTGAATCCGAGAGCCTCGGCGGATTTTCTCGCGTATTTATCAAGATCCTTCGCCTTGGTTCTCAGCGTGCAGCCGGGAAAATATGTGTAATTCATGGCTTTCCTTTCTGAACCGCCGGGGCCAAATGATCCCGGCGGTTTCGGATATTTAGTTTTTATCAGACCATCTGTTCGGGATGGAAGACCTCGTCAAATCTCTCGGCGGTGAGGAATCCGAGCGCGACGCAGGCTTCCTTCAGCGAGATGCCTTCCTTGTAAGCCTTCTTGGCGGTCTTGGCGGCGTTCTCGTAGCCGATGTATGGGTTGAGCGCAGTGACGAGCATCAGCGAATTGTGGAGGTTGTCGTGCATCTTCTGACGGTTTGCGGTGATTCCGACGGCGCAGTTCTTGTTGAACGAGACGATCGCCTCGGCGAGGAGTCTTGCCGACTGGAGGAAATTGTAAGCCGTGACCGGCATGAAGACGTTGAGCTCGAAGTTGCCCTGAGAAGCCGCCATTCCGACTGCGACGTCGTTTCCGATTACCTGAACGGCGACCATCGTGACGGCCTCGCACTGAGTCGGGTTGACCTTGCCGGGCATGATCGACGAGCCGGGCTCGTTTTCGGGGATGTGGATCTCGCCGAGTCCGAGACGCGGACCGGACGCGAGCCATCTGACGTCGTTGGCGATCTTCATCATGTCGGCGGCGGTCGCCTTGATCGCGCCGTGAGCGAAGACGATCTCGTCCTTCGAGGTGAGCGCGTGGAACTTGTTCGGCGCGGTGACGAATGGCTTTCCGGTGAGCTCGGCGATCTTGGCGGCGACGAGAGTGTCGAAGCCCTTGGGAGCGTTGAGTCCGGTTCCGACGGCGGTTCCGCCGAGAGCGAGCTCGCAGAGCGGACCGACGGCGAGCTTCAGAAGCTCGACATCGCGCTCGAGGGAGGTTCTCCAGCCTGAGATCTCCTGGCTGAACTTGATCGGGGTGGCGTCCTGAAGGTGGGTGCGTCCCGACTTGACGACGTCGTCGTTCTCGGCCTCAAGGCGTCTGAAGGTCGCGATGAGGTTTTCGATCGCGGGGATGAGCTTATCCTCGATCGCGATGACCGCGGAGATGTGCATAGCGGTCGGGAAGGTGTCGTTGGAGGACTGGCTCATGTTAATATCGTCGTTGGGGTGAGTGAGCTCCTTGCCGGCGATCTGATTCGCGCGGTTGCGGATGACCTCGTTGGCGTTCATGTTCGACTGCGTGCCCGAGCCGGTCTGCCAGACGACGAGCGGGAAGTGATCCGAGAGCTTTCCTGCGATGACCTCATCGCAGGCGGCCGAGATAGCGGCGAGCTTTTCGTCGGTCATCTTTTCGGGCTTGAGCTCGTGGTTAGCCATAGCGGCGGCCTTTTTGAGGATGCCGAAGGCGTGAATGATCTCGGCGGGCATGGTTTCGATGCCGACGCCGATCTCGAAGTTTTCGTGCGAGCGTTCGGTCTGAGCGGCCCAGAGGCGGTCGGCGGGGACCTTCATTTCGCCCATAGAATCGTGTTCGATGCGGTATTCCATAATCTTTTCTTCCTTATTGTATAATTAAAGCTCGATTGACTTTATGGTATTCTTGAGGCAGTCCGCGCTGTGATGGAGCTGTTCGATCTCGCTGTCGGTGAGCGGGACTAAGATCTTACCGTGCGCGCCCTCAGAGCCGACGATATTGAGAACGCTGAGGCAGACGTCGTCAATTCCGTACTCGCCGTGCATCATGGTGGAGACGGTCATGGTGGTGTCGATGCCCGAGAGGAGGGACTTTATGATATGACATACCGAGATCGAGACGGCGTAGAAGGTCGCGCCCTTGCGCTCGATGACGCGCGCGCCCGACTTACGGACGTAGTTTTCGATTTCGGCGTAGTCGAGATCGGGGTAGATGTTCTTGGTGTCGAGGAGCTTGTCGCACTCAGAGAGCGGGACGTTGGAGATATTTGCGACCGACCACGGGATGAACGACGAGTCGCCGTGCTCGCCCATGACGTAAGCGTGGACGTTCTGCTGGTTGATCTTGTAGTATTCGGAGAGGCGCGATCTGAGGCGGGCGGTGTCGAGGATAGTTCCCGAGCCGATGATATTGGATTCGGGGAGTCCGGACTGCTTGCAGAAGACGTAGGTGAGGATATCGACGGGGTTGGAGACGATTATGTACTTCGCGTTCGGCGCGTACTTGGTGATCTGGGGAATGATGCTCTTGATGATATTTACGTTGGTCTGCGCGAGGTCGAGTCTGGACTGGCCGGGGCGGCGCGCGATTCCGGAGGTGATGATGACGATATTGGAGCCTTCGGCGTCGCGGTAGGAGCCGGCGTAGATCGAGCAGGGTCCGCAGAAGGGAGTTCCCTGGCGGATATCGAGGGCTTCGCCGAGAGCCTTTTCGTTATTGACGTCGATCATGACGATTTCGGAGACGAGTCCGGTGACGGTGAGGGTGTAGGCGATGGTCGAACCGACGCTGCCGGTTCCTATTATCGTAACTTTGTTCATAGCGATCTTCCTTTTCTTGAATAATGTATTTTTTTGGTGGATTGCGTTTGATTTTTGACTATGTTAATATTATAACACATTCTGACGGATTAGTCAAGAGCAAAAGTCAATGATAATTATACAAATATGGCCTTTACGGGATATAAAATTCGCATAACGGGTATACAGGATGGGTATATGAGGGCGGGTGAAAAAAATCTGAGGAAAAATTTGAAAAACCCCTTGACAAACGGGAGAGAATGTGGTATAATATTATTCGTTGAGAAAAAAGTCAGAAATGCTGCTATGGCTCAGTTGGTAGAGCGCATCCTTGGTAAGGATGAGGTCATCAGTTCGACTCTGATTAGCAGCTCCAGCATTGGGAATTGCCGCGAAAGCCGCAATTCCCATACTTATATGCCGGCGTGGCGGAATCGGCAGACGCGACGGACTCAAAATCCGTTGGTAGCGATATCATGCGGGTTCGACCCCCGCCGCCGGCACCAGCAGGGCAGGGTGCGACCCTGCACTCGGACATCGCGCAGTTTGACTGTGCGATGTTTTTCTTTTTACCCCGCGGACACGGCTCCTCCGTCGCCTGCGATCCGACGAGTTGCGAGCAACTCGACCTCCCGGTCGGTGGAAGTGCGGGCGCGGGATTATTTTTGCGGTCATTTTTAATTTTTGCTGATGCGGATCTTCCGTTGAAAGCATTCCGCCGAGTTGCTTGCAACTCGGCGTCCGGCGTTCCGGTTTCCGGAATGCCGGACTTTTTTCTTCATTATTTAATATTACACTTAAGCCCGCTCGACGAGGTCGGCTCGCCGCCGGCGTAGAGGTGCGAGACGTCGCCGAGGCCTACGATGCGGAAGATTGGCTGATTTTCCGCCCACGGTTCGGGTTCGGTGACAAGCGTCGTGACCGAGGAGGTCGGGAGGAAGAAAGTCTTCCAGACGAGCGGCAGCGGGATTCCGGTGATCGCCGAAATCAGGGCGTTTCCAAGGCCGAGGTGGCAGAAGAAGGCGATTGTTTTATGGCGGCCGTCGGGTTTTTTGCCGACTGTCGGATCCGCGGCGTCATAAATCCGGCTGGGGAAGCCGTTTTCGTGGCGGCGGACGAAGCCGTGCGCGCCCATGAAGTCGTCGAAGCCTTTTTTCACGCGGTCATACACTTCGACGACCTTACAATCGGGATCGGTGTACATCGGGTGATCCCTCCAGTTCTGGCCGAAGAATTCGGGCTGAGCCGCGAAGAATCCGACCGGGATATTCCACGGGCAGCGCATATTCGGGGTTCCTTCGGGCGCGCCGTATTTTGTCTGGTCAAGGTCGACCGAGGCGGGGAATTCGCGCAGGAATTCGAGGATCGTGAGCCCGGGGCGGGTTCCGGTATTCTTTTCGATGAGATCGAGGGTCGGCTTGGCGGTAGCCTGCGCGCGGCCGAGCGGGGAGGCGTAGAATTCGTCGATCTCCTCTTTTTCGAGTCTGGGCGCGAGGAGATTCGCCTCGCGCCAGCCCTTTTCGGTCAGCGAATCGATGCTGTAATCGGGGTCGCCGTGGCGGATGATGAGAAGGCGCATTATTTTTCGTCCTTTCGGAAGAGGGTATAGGTTTCGGAGAAATCGATTTCGGCGCAGAGGATCGAGAGGCGGAAGGTCTTCGTGACGTTTTCGGGAACCTTGAGCTTCAGAACGCCGACTTTTGTCGAGGAGCAGCCGGGAACCTCGCCGAAGGATCCGGTCATGAGTTCGGTTGTGGTCTCATCGTCGTCGTCGCAGATGAGGGTTATATTATAATTGTAGCCATTTAGCGGCTCGGGGAGGTCGTTTAAGACGTAGATTCCGATTTCGGCCTCCTCGCCGGGTCTGAATCTGAGGTGATCGAGCGCGAGCGCGAGCTTGCAGTCACGCAGCGCGGACATGACGTCGAAGTACGCGGGCTTTACGACGTCGGGGTAAGCGATCAGCGAATTTCCGGCGTAGCAGGGCCACGGCTCGTTGAAGTCCCAGTTGATCGCCATCGAGGTGCGCGGCCACTTGATCCGCGCCTGTTCGAACATGACCTTGTAGCACGCGCCCTGAATGATCTGACCGAATTCGCAGCAGTCCTCAAGCGAGTCGGTCTTGCCGAAGTAACGGTAAATTTCATTTACCCTGAACCAGGTGTCAAAGGGATAGTGCGCCTTTATCGCGTGGTGGAGAAACCACGGATTCTTTAATTTCTCGTCGAGATTCGCTACGCCGCCGTGAGTTTTTCCGGTCGGGTCGGCGGGCTGGAGGCCGAAGAATGTTCCGAGATCCTCGTCCGAAATATACTTTTTTATGTAATCAAGCGGCGCGGGGCCGGGGCAGCCGAACTCGGTGTAGGCCGTGTGATCCGACCTTGTCATGAGGGTGATCGCCTCCTCGCCGGTGTTGTCGTCGACGATATTGACATATGGTCCGTGCGCGACTCCCCAGACCGGGGAGGTCATAATGAAGGGCGTCCATCTGTCCAAACCAAGCGTCACGCGGTCGAGAATCCTGAGCGCGAGCGACTGATTCGTCATGCCCGACCAGCTGTTGAAAAGCTCGTTTCCGCCGCACCAGAGGACGACCGACGGATGCTCGCGGAGACGTTTCACAATCGACGTGGCTTCCTTTTCGAGGACGTTAAGATAGGCGTCCTTGTCGGGGTAATTGTTGCAGGCGAGGGGGAATTCCTGCCATACCATCATGCCGAGGCGGTCGCAGAACTCGAAAAATTCGTTCTTTTGCACAGGAGAACCGCCCCACATGCGGAAAATATTCATGTTCGCGTCAAGAGCGAGGGTGATCAGCTTGCGGTAGGTTTCGGGCGTGACCTTGGAGTAGAAGATGTCCGCGCTGACGAAATTCGAGCCCTTGCAGAAGATTTTCCGTCCGTTGAGTTCGAGCGTGAAGGGGTTGTCGCCCTGGGATTTCGGGAAGCCCTTCTCCCAGCCGTCCTTGTTCATGACGAGCTTTACGCGGCGGAAACCTGTCATTTTCAAACATTCGGAGATCGGCTCGCCGTGCGTGTCGAAAAGCTCGGCTCGTATCGTGTAGAGATACTGATCGCCCTGACGCGCGCACCACCAGAGGATCGGGTCCTTAAGCGTGATGTGGAGCTCGTTGTCGCCCGGAATGACCCGCATAGAGCGTGCGATAACAGTATTTCCGCCCGCGTCGACGATCGACGCGACGAGCGTGTGCGCGTTTCCGGCGACCCTTGTCATGAGCTTCACGTCGGCGGATTTCAGATCCTCGCTCAGCTCGTAGGTGACCTCAAAATTGTCAATACGATTTACCGGGAGGTAAACGAGATTTACGTCGCCCGAAATTCCGGCCGTGACGAGTCTGGGGTGCCAGTCCCAGCCGTAGGAGACGGGCGGCTTTGCCGACTCGCGCGCCTCGTCGCGGGTCGCGGGGACGCCTTTTACCTTCGGGACGGGGTGGATGACGCAGTCGAGCGTCACTTTCTGCCCGGCGAACTCCGCGAGCGGGACGCGGACGGGCGTGAACATCCCCTCGCCCTCGGCCAGAATTCTGCCTTCGACTTTTATCGTATAACCGTAATCAAGGCAGTCGAATTTAACGAAGGGCTCGGTTCCGGGCTTTATCGCGACGTCGAAGGTCGTGACGTAGTGCCAGTAAACGTCCTCGCACCAGCGGTATTCAAGGACGTTCGCGCCGAAATTGTAGTCGGGAAGCTTTCCGGCTCTGTAGAGCAGAAGCTGAGCCTCGCCGGGCGTGTCGGGGCATTCGGGATCGTGCTTTATCTCAATGAATTCCGACGGCTCGGAATCAACCGAGCCGGAGTGGCCGAGTTTCCAGTTTAACATAATTTTCCTCCTGAAAATAACATTATCCGATCTGATTTTACATCACTACTTAGAACTGCATATGGTGATTCTGTAAACAATCCATTAAGCGGCTTAAAAAATCAGCATAATGCACAAATTCCGCGCGTATATTTTTACGGACAGGAGGTGGCGGCGTGAGAATTTGCAGCGTCTGCGAGCTTAAGAACAAGGAAGTGATAAACGTCTGCGACGGCGCGCGGCTCGGCTACGTTTCGGACGTCGAGCTGGATCTCGACTGCGGGCGGGTGATTTCGCTGATCGTGCCGGGCTGCACGCGGCTCTTCGACTTCGGGAAGAACGAGCCGATGCGGATTCTGTGGTGCGACATCGAGCGGATCGGCGAGGATGTGATTCTGGCGCGGCGGGCGGAGGTCATGTGTCCCTGCGAGCCGGGACGGCCGCCTAGGCGGGGGAAATAGAAAGAGCGCACAGGCTTTTCTGTGCGTTCTTTCTGTCTTTTTATTTTCCCGAAAGCGTTTCCCACGATCTTGAGATGTTTTCCTTCACCTGATCCTTGTAGGACGCGACGACCGACGCGAGATTTCCGTCGCCGACGCGCAGATGCTGCTCGATCTGGTCGTAGAGATTTGTCGTCCAGCCGTAGATTCGTCCGGCGTCGAAGTAGCGGCTGCTCTGGATGATCTCAAGCATTTCAATCGACTCGTCGTCGCGGAGCCCCTTCTGCGCGACCGTGACGTTGTAGTAGATCGGCAGAACGTCGCGGTAGGAGAGATAGGTCGCCGCGTCGAGAACCGCCGCCGTCTCCTCGGGCGTCTGGTTCGTCACCGGCATACAGAAGTAGATCGTCGCCGGGGAGCGGAGGCAGACGTAATTCTCCTGTGACTCCTCGTACTTCGGGATCGGGAGGATTCCGAAATTGTCATTCATCTCGCGGAAGTTGTTCGAGGCCTTCAGCTCGGCGATGCAGAGGAGCGCGCGATCGGCCGCGAAGACCATTTCGTAATGTTTTCCGATTGTGCGGTCGTTGAAGTCGCCGAACTCGCCCTCGGTCGCCGTCAGCGACGCGACTTTCTGGCAGACCGAGTAGAAACGGTCGTTCTCAACCGAAAGATAGGGCATATTGTCCTTGCCGCGCTTCAGATATTCCTCGCCCGAGCCGAGAACCATCGCCGTAACGCCTGAGTACCACGTGACGAGTCCGTATTTCGACTTCCCGTCCTTTGAGAACGCGAACGATTCGTCGCCGTTCAGATCCGTGCCGAGCTTGGCGTATTCGGCGAGGCGGTCGAGCGTCCACATTCCGTCGCGGACAAGTTTGTAGGGCGACTTTCCGCCGAGATCCTCGAGCATATTTTTATTGAAGAAAGTTCCGATCGTTCCGCCAAAGCCCATCAGCGAGAGGTCGGTTCCGGCTATGTAGAGCGCGGCGTCGTCGCCGATCGACGCTCCGGTGCGGATGCTCTGATCCCACCACTTCTGATCGAGATCGAGGTTCGCGAGCGAATTGAGGTCGATGAACATTCCCTCCGAAATGAGCGGCGAGAGGTACTCACCGCGCAGGAATCCGGCCTTGTAGACGTCGTCGCCCGAGCGGACCGCGGTTTTCATCTTGTCGATCGTTTTCGTGATGTCGTCCTCGATGATCTCGAACTCGAAGTTGAATTTCTCTTCGAGCTTTGAGTTCCGCTCGTAAACCGCGTCGTCAAGGCTCTCTCCGGTCGCCTCGTCGAGGTCGAGCGTCGTGTAGAAGCCCCAGTTGGTTGACGAGTTCAGGATCGGGAGCTTCGCGCCGCCGAGATTGACATTGGCGAAGGTGTATTCGGGTTCGGTCTCGGCTTCGGTCGCGGTCGTGGTTTCGCCGCCGGACGAGGTTTCAGGCGGGTTCTCAGACGTTTCGCCGCAGGACACCGCAGACGCGAGGATAAGGAGCGCGAGGATGAGTGATAACTTTTGTTTCATTGAGAGCATTCCTTTCGAAAAAGTTTTTTTTCTTGTTTATTATACCAAATTCCCGGCCGGAGGGTATAGAACCTGATTGGCGAAAAGTTTTGCCCGGTTGTATCGGGCGGCTATTGACAGACGCGCTGAAATATGGTATAATTTCTGTAGTGAGGTGATTTTGTGCGCTACGAAGAAGGGTTGCAGAAATACGCGGACGGTATCAGATGTTCGGCGATGCTTCATGAGCTTGACGAGGAATATGTCAGAAAGCGGCCGCCGGAAACGATAACCGGGCTTCGGAAATTCAAATGCGTCGTCCCGCATTTTCATCAGGATGTCGAATTCCTCGCGCTGACCGAGGGCGACCTCGAACTCGTCGTCGACGGCGCGACTTATTTTCTCTCGCCCGGCGACTGCGCGGTGATCCTGCCCTACGCCGAACACGAGGGCTTTTGCCGGATTGACAACGAGACGACGAAATATTACTGCGGCAAGATCGACGCGCGCGCCTTCATCCCGGGCGGCAAAAGCGGGCTTGGCGACGAGATCCGCGCGTTCTGCGACTGCGTTTCCGACTGCCGCGTCGTCATCGGGGCACATGAGCCGGAGTCGCGGGAAATTCTCGGGACATTGAGAGAAATGATAAGCGTCATCCCGCCGGATTTCAACTGCGATGTCAACGGGCAGCTCGAAAAAATCCGCGCGGCATATTCGCTCCTCGGCGTTCTTATAAGACTGAAATCCGGAAATCAGCGGAAGATCAGCCGCGATCTCGAATTCATCCGCGTCTGCTCGGAGCGGATCGAGAACGATTTCGCGTCGGAACTGACCAGCCGCGACGTCGCCTCCGCGATGGGCTACGAGCTGACGCATTTCTGTCATCTCTTCCAGAAGAATTTCGGAAGGAATTTCTCAAATTATCTGCGCGATTTCAGAATAAACGCGTCGCTCGCGTATGTCGACTCAGGACTTACGATCTCCGAAATCGCCGGAAAGGTCGGCTTCGGCGACTATTCGTACTTCTCGACCGAATTCCGGAAGGCCATCGGTGTCTCCCCGCGCGAATTCTTCCGAAAAAATCCCGCCGGAAATGTAAAAAAAGTGTGAATCCTATTGCAATCCACGGAGATTTGTGGTAAAATAGAAGGGCTGGCAAAAGCGGCGTTGCCGGTACAAAAAATACAGCCGCTATATCACACACGCGCATTCGCGTCCCTGTCGGGCAAAGCCCGCTAAAACGCAGGCTCCGCGTGGTGGAAAACACAGGAGGACTATCATGTCTGTAATCACAATCAAGCAGCTTCTCGAAGCAGGTGTTCACTTCGGACACCACACCAGAAGATGGAACCCCAAAATGGCTGAGTACATCTTCACCGAAAGAAACGGAATCTACATCATCGACCTTCAGAAGACCGTGAAGAAGTTCGACGAGGCCTATATGTTCGTCCGCGATCTCGCGGCTGAAAAGGGCAGCGTTCTCTTCATCGGCACCAAGAAGCAGGCGGCCGACGCCATCAAGGAAGAGGCTGAGCGTTCGGGTATGTACTACGTCAACGAGAGATGGCCGGGCGGTATGCTCACCAACTTCAAGACCATCAAGAAGTCGATCAATCGTCTCCTCGCTCTCGAAAAGATGCAGGAAGAGGGCACCTTCGATCTCCTTCCCAAGAAGGAAGTCGCTTCGCTCATCAAGGAAATGAACGACCTTGAGCGCAACTACGGCGGTATCAAGACCATGGAGAGACTCCCTGACGCCGTATTCATCGTTGACCCGCGCAAGGAGCACATCGCCGTTCTCGAGGCGAAGAAGCTCGGCATTCCGGTAATCGCCATCGTCGACACCAACTGCGATCCTGACGACGCTGACTACATCATCCCCGGCAACGACGACGCTATCCGCGCCATCAAGCTCATCTCCTCCGTCATCGCCGACGCGATCATCGAGGGCAAGCAGGGCGAGCAGGGTTCGGCCGCGGCTGAGTCCGAAGAGGCTGACGCTGACGAGTCTGAGAACGCGTAAACGTTTCCCGAAAATTCGAGAAGGAGAAAAATAAAATGGCAAATATCACCGCAAAAGACGTCGCGGCTCTTCGCGCAAAGACCGGCTGCGGCATGATGGATTGCAAGAAGGCACTCGTTGAGGCAGAGGGCAATCTTGATGAGGCTATCAAGGTTCTCCGTGAGAGAGGACTTCAGGTCGCCGCCAAGAAGGCTGACAGAATCGCCGCTGAAGGCGTTGTCGCGATCAAGGAAGGCGCCGGCTGCGCCGCTATGATCGAGGTCAACTCCGAGTCTGACTTCGTCGCTAAGAACGAGAAGTTCAAGGCGTTCGTCGACAAGCTCCTCGACACCATCCTCGCAAACAAGCCGGCTGACGTTGACGCTCTCAACGCCTGCAAGCTCGAGGGCTCTGACCAGACCGTCGACGAGGCGGTCAAGGAGCAGACCTTCATCATTGGCGAAAAGCTCAACATCCGTCGTTTCGTCATCGTTGACGGCGCGGTTTCGAACTACGTCCACGGCGGCGGAAGCATCGGCGTCATCGTCAAGTTCAACCTCGACGGCATCGCCGCTGACAACGCTGAGTTCGTTGAGTGCGCTCACAACGTCGCTCTCCAGTGCGCGGCTATGAACGCGACCTACGCGAATAAGGCTGACGTTGCCCAGTCGGCTCTCGATGAGGAGAAGGAAGTCCTCATGACCCAGATCGCCAACGACGAAAAGAACAAGAACAAGCCCGCTCAGATCATCGAGAAGATGGTTCAGGGCAGACTCAGCAAGTTCTACGAGAACAACTGCCTCGCGGAGCAGGCTTACGTCAAGGACGATTCGCTGACCGTTCAGAAGTATATCGACTCGGTCGCAAAGACCCTCGGCGGTAAGATCGCGATCGACAGCTTCGTTCGTTTCGAGAAGGGCGAAGGCCTCCAGAAGCGCGAGGACAACCTCGCTGAGGAAGTCGCTAAGCTGACTGCCGGCAACTAAATCGAATACCCGATCCTGTCATAATTTCATAGATAAACTGTGAATTTATGACAGGATTTTTCTGCAAACTCACGGAAATTATGAACGCTATGAAAAAAGTTTGGAAAGCTGCGTAAAAATTTACCGAAAATGCTTTACAAACCGGCGTTTTTGAGTTACAATATTTATACAGGGAGTTATCCGCGAAATTTTGTACAATCGTACATGGAGGGAATTTATGAGCGAAATTAAACCGAAGTACAAGCGCGTTCTTCTCAAGCTGTCGGGCGAGGCTCTCGCTCCGGCCGACGGAAGTCATCAGATCCTTGACTATCAGATGCTCGACCGCATCGCAAAGGTCATGAAACGCTGCGTTGAGATCGGAACTCAGGTCTGCATCATCGTCGGCGGCGGAAATATCTGGCGCGGACGTCAGGGAACCAACATGGACCGCACCCGCGCGGACCACATGGGAATGCTCGCGACGACGATAAACGCCCTCGCATTGCAGGATTTCTTCGAGCAGAACGGGCTTGACACACGCGTCATGACGGCCGTTGAGATGAAGCAGTACGCCGAGCCTTACATACGCAACCGCGCGGTTTCGCACCTCGAAAAGGGCAGAGTCGTCATTCTCGGCGGCGGACTCGGAATTCCGTTCATCTCGACCGACACGGCGGCGGCTGTACGCGCGGCTGAAATCGGCGCGGATGTCATCCTGATGGGCAAGAATATAGACGGTGTGTACAACGCCGACCCGAAGAAGGATCCGCAGGCTGTGCGTTATGACGAAATTTCCTACAAGGAAATCCTCGCGAAGGATCTCAAGGCGATGGATTCGACCGCAGCTTCCTTCGGAAACGAGAACCACATAAAGACCTTCGTCTTCGAGCTCAAGGAGCCGGAGAACATTTACAAGGCGATTGTCGGCGAAGTCGACGGTACGATCGTCAAGGATTCGTAAATTTTATATTACAAAGGAGCAAATAATATGAAACTGGATTGCAAAGAATACGAGAACAAAATGAAAAAAACCATCGCGTCCTACGAGGCGGCCCTCGCTGATATCCGCGCCGGCCGCGCTAATCCCGGTCTTCTCGAAAAGGTGATGGTCGATTATTACGGCTCGCCGACGAAGATCACCGACATGGCGACGATCAAGGTTTCCGACGCGCGCACGCTCGTCATTTCGCCCTACGACGCGTCGACTCTCAAGAACATGGAGAAGGCGATTCTCGCGTCGAACCTCGGCATCACGCCCCAGAACGACGGAAAAGTCATCAGAATGACCTTCCCGCAGCTGACTGAGGAGCGCCGCAAGGAGCTTACGAAGCAGGTTTCGAAGATGGGCGACGAGGCGAAGGTCGCGATCCGCAACATCCGCCGCGAGGCCAACGACGCTTCGAAGAAGATGAAGAAGGACAGCGAAATGACCGAAGACGAGCTCAAGGCTTCGGACAAGTCGATTCAGGATCTCACCGACAAGTACGTCAAGAGCATCGACGAGATCACCGCGCGCAAGTCCAAGGAACTCATGGAAATCTGACCCAGAAGCTTTGCCGGGTTCCTTCGGGAATCCGGCAATATGTTCATTATGCACAAAAAGTCGAAGCGTGCATAAATATACGTAAAAAGGAATAAAGATGATAGTACATCACACTGGGGAAGATATCAGGCCGCTGAAGCATATCGCTTTCATAATGGACGGAAACGGCCGCTGGGCGAAAAAACGCGGGATGCCGCGCGAGTACGGACACACGGTCGGCGTAAAGACTTTTCGTCATATCGCCGAATACTGCTTCAAAGGCGGCATAGAAACTGTGACTGTTTACGCGCTTTCAACCGAAAACTGGAAGCGGCCGAAGCGGGAAGTCGACGCGATACTGAAAATCTTCGATTCTTACCTCAAAATCGGCATGGCCGAGATGGCTGAGGACAACATCCGGATTCGCTTTCTCGGAGACAAATCGGCGTTTTCGCCGCAGCTTCAGAAGTCGATGACCGAGCTTGAAGAAGCGTCAAAAGCGAATAAATATTCACTTAACATTGCCGCGAATTACGGCGGACGGGCAGAGATCGTGAACGCGGTCAACCGTCTTGTCGCCGAAGGAGTCACTGAATTCACGGAGGATCTGATTTCTTCGTCAATTTATACAAAAGACCAGTCCGACCCCGATCTGATCGTGCGGACGGGCGGGGAAATGCGGCTTTCGAACTTTCTTACATGGCAGTCGACCTATTCGGAGCTGTATTTCTGCGACGTTTTGTGGCCGGATCTGTCAGAAAATGACATTGACCTCGCGGTCGAAAATTATTACAATCGCAAACGGAGATTCGGCGGCGTCTGAATCTTCACGCGAAGAAGGAAATCCGGCACATTTCTGCCGGATTATGGGAAAAAATATGAAACAACGATTGATCACCGCGGCGTTCGGTTTCGCGGTTCTGATTCCTGTTCTGCTTTTTTCGGATACGATCGTGCTTCCGATCGCGCTCGCGCTCTTTTCCGCGCTCGGCGTGTGGGAAATGCTCGGCTGCGTCGGTCTTCGCGATCGGCTCGGACTTTTGATCCCGTCGCTGATTGTCGCGGCGGTGATTCCGTTCGCCGCTCGGTATATCACGCTGAGCGTCGGCAAAATTTCGTATACAATCGCCATATTCGGCGTTATAGTCTTTATATATATGTATTATCTGCTGTGCAATTCGGTCGTTTCGAAGGGGAAACTCTGCGTTCTCGACGCGTCGCTGGTATTTCTGACGACGCTCTACATCACGGTCGGATTCACGAGCATCGTACTTTTGCGCGACCTCCCGCACGGAAATCTGCTGATCCTGCTCGTCTTCATCGGCGCGTGGGTCACTGATGGCGCGGCGTACTTTGTCGGCCGCGCGCTCGGAAAGCACAAGCTGATCCCTGATGTCAGCCCGAAAAAGACGATCGAAGGTGCGGTCGGCGGAAGTGTTTTCTGCGCGATTTCGTTCGTTCTGTTCGGTCTCGCGGCGGGAAAAATCACGACGTCTTCAGCAAATGTGATAGAAATGCTGATTGCTGGACTAATAATTTCAGTAATATCGCAGTTCGGAGACCTGATCGCGTCGCTGATCAAGCGTCACTACGGCATAAAAGATTACGGAAAACTTTTCCCGGGACATGGCGGCGTCATGGACAGATTTGACAGCATCATCGCGATCGCGCCGTTCCTCCTGATGATCTGCGCGTACCCCGAAATCTTCGCGCTCTTCAGCTGATATACATTTAATGAATAAATATGCAAAACAAGATAGATAAAAAAATTGTTATACTCGGCTCGACCGGCTCGGTCGGAAAGCAAACTGTCGAGGTCGCGGCCGATCTTGGCGCGGAGGTTCTCGCACTCGCGGGATCACGTAGCGTTTCGACGATGGAAGCGCAGGCGCGGCTTCTGAAGCCGGAATTCTGCGTGATGAGCGACAGAAATTCGGCAGAAGAGCTGAAAATCAAGCTCGCTGACACGAAAACGAAGGTTTTTTCGGGCAAAGACGCGCTACTCGAAGCCGCTTCGCTGGAAAACGCTGACATAATTTTCAATTCGATCGGCCAGAGTGCCGGACTTGAGCCGACGATCGCCGCGCTGAACGCCGGGAAAACGCTTGCTCTTGCTAACAAAGAGTCGATTGTGATGGCTGGAGAGCTTGTCATGAAGCTCGCAAAGGAGAAAAACGCGAAAATAATCCCGGTTGACAGCGAACATTCGGCGATTTTTCAATGCCTTGAAGGCCAGGATCGCGGGGCGGTGAAGTCGATTTTGCTCACCGCGTCGGGCGGCCCGTTCTTCGGGAAGACGAAAAATGAGTTAGAAAATATCACCCCGGCGCAGGCTCTGGCGCATCCGACTTGGAAAATGGGGCCGAAAATCACGGTTGATTCGTCAATATTGATGAATAAAGGCTTCGAAGTGATCGAAGCCGTGCATCTTTTTGACATAAGACCTGAAAATATTCAGGTTGTGGTTCATCGCGAGAGCATAATTCATTCGATGGTCGAATATAATGATAACGCGATAATCGCGCAGCTAAGTCGGCCGGATATGCGGCTTTGCGCGCAGTACGCAATGACTTACCCGAAGCGCGTCCCGGGTCTGATGGAACGCCTTGACCTGACAGAACTTGGAAAATTGACATTTTTCAGGCCGGATACCGAGACTTTTCCACTTCTCAGACTCGCGATTGACTGCGTAAAGCAGGGCGGGACGCTGACTGCCGCGCTGAATTCGGCTGATGAGGTGGCGGTTTCTCAGTATCTTGACGGATTTATAGGCTTCAACGACATTCCGCGAGTCGTGGAAAAGGCACTTGAAAAATGTATAAATATACATAATCCTGCATTATTGGACATTCTTGAAGCTTCGAATCAGGCAATGCAAGAGGCGGCCGCGATTTGCAAGAGCTTACACTAAATGTGAAAAGGTGGCGATTGTTATAAACATTTGGTATATATTGCTGACAATATTAACACTCTCTCTGTTAATATTGATACACGAACTCGGGCATTTTCTCACAGCACGAAGCTTTAACGTCTCGATCCGCGAGTTCGCGATCGGGATGGGACCGAAGATTTTGTCTAAAATGTCCCAAAAAAGCGGAATTGTTTACTCGCTGCGCTTGTTTCCGATAGGTGGATTCGTCGCGATGGTCGGCGAGGACGAGGCGAGCGACGACGAAAACGCGCTCAACAACAAGCCGGTCTGGCAGAGAATGGTAATTACCGCGGCCGGCGCGTGCATGAACCTGCTGCTCGGATTCATACTTATGACGGTTGTAGTGACGATGTCGCCCGCGATCGGCGGCACGACCGTGCTTCGATTCACCGAAGAAAACGCGCTGAGTGAACAATCAGGACTGAGAATCGGTGACGAAATTGTTGAAGTTGATGGAACAAAGGTTAACATTGCGTCGGAACTGGCTTATGAAATCATGCGAAACGGCACAAAGCCTCTTGAACTCAAGGTCAAACGTGACGGCGAGACGCTCGTTCTGAAAAATGTAAAGTTTCCGACGATCGTTTCGGAGGGCGTGGAATTCGGAATGACCGATTTCGTTGTCCTCGCCGTTGAGAAAAATCTCGGAAGTGTGTTAAAACAATCATTTTTTCGTTCGATTTCAACAGTTAAAATGATCTGGCAGTCGCTGCTCGACCTCGTGACTGGGCGTTACGGCATCGATCAGATGTCCGGGCCGATCGGCGTAACCACTGCCGTAAGCGAAGCGGCGTCGACAAGTGCGGTTGATTTCCTTTATTTGGTGGTTGTTATCACGATAAATCTTGGGATTTTCAACCTTTTACCGCTCCCCGCGCTCGACGGCGGCCGACTTCTGTTCCAGATTGTGGAACTAATTCGACACAAACCGATCAAACCAGAGTTTGAAGGGTACATTCACTTCGCGGGAATTTTGCTCCTGATGCTCCTGATGGTTGTGGTTTCGCTTAATGATATCATAAAACTATTTGCATGAATATTCATGTATATACATTATACGAAGGTATAAATATGCAAAAAACAGAACGTAAAAGTGTACAAATCGGCACAGTTACGATAGGAAACGGCGCGCCGATCGCAGTGCAGTCTATGACAAATACTGACACGCACGATTGTTCGGTATGCTATGCGCAGATCAAAAAAATGGAAGAAGCTGGATGCGATATCGTACGTTTGGCGGTTCCAGATATTGAAGCGTCCGCGACAATCCGTACTTTGAAGCAGAGCGATATTTCGATCCCGATCGTCGCCGACGTACATTTTGACTATCGTATTGCAATCGCCTGTTGCGAGGCCGGAGTCGACAAAATCCGCATAAATCCTGGAAATATCGGTTCAAAAACGCGTGTTGCCGAGGTCGTGGCCGCCTGCCGCGAGCGGAAGATTCCGATACGAATCGGCGTGAACAGCGGCTCACTTGAAAAGGAAATTCTCGCTAAATACGGCGCGCCGACCGCAGCGGCTCTTGCGGAAAGCGCGCTTGGCCATGTGCGGATACTTGAGGATCTTAACTATGACGAAATTGTGATATCCATCAAATCATCGGACGTGAAAACGATGATTGAGGCAAACCGAATACTGTACAAAACGACTGTATATCCGTTGCATATCGGCGTCACGGAGGCTGGATCGCCGCATATGGGAACGCTGAAGTCAGCAATCGGCATTGGTTCGCTTCTGGCCGACGGTATCGGCGACACGATTCGCGTTTCGCTTACGGCGGATCCGGTTCTTGAAGTCGTCGAGGGGCGTGCGCTGCTTGCCGCTCTTAATATGGATGAAAAAAACCTCGTAACGATCGTTTCGTGCCCGACCTGCGGGCGCACAAAGATAGATCTGATCGGGCTTGTCAACCGATTTGAGAAGGAATATCTGAAGGATCTGCATCCGAGCCGGAAAATCAAAGTCGCGCTGATGGGGTGCGTGGTCAACGGTCCGGGCGAGGCGCGCGAGGCTGACATTGGAATCACCGGTGGAAATGGCGTGGCTCTTGTCTTCAAAAAAGGCGAGATTATCGCGAAAATTCCCGAAGCGAACGCGCTTGATTACCTTAGCGATGAGATTAACCGGATGTAAAAAATTAATATACATGAATATACGGAGAATGAATTGAATAAATTTGACAAAATATTCGCCAAATATACACAATCTGAAAACGCTCGGGCCATTCTTGACACCGCGACGCACGTTACCTCGAAGGTTGACCGCGAACGTCGAATCGTCGAGACGTACGTGAGCTTTCCGAAACTAGTTCCGAAGGACAGTCTTTACACAATTGAAGAGAAAATTCGCGAGGCATACGATTTGCGTTTGGTGCGAATTATGCCGAAATATACGAAGGAATTGTTCGACCCGCGATATATTCCCGAAATCATGAAGGAGCTTAACCGGGTTGGCGCGGTGTCACGTGGATTTTTCAACGAATATGACTATGAAATTGATGATAATAAACTGAATATTCAGGTATCATTCACAAACGGCGGCGTCGAATTGCTGTATTGTGCGAAGACAAATGAAATAATTTCAAACATTATTTTCAGTGAATTCGGGCTTCGATTTGAGGTGACGCTGTCGGAAGAGAAGGGCTACGTGACCGACAATCCGCTGACGACGCAGCTAGCGCAGCTCGAAAAGATCGCGCGGACGCAGCAGAATCAGATCGACGCGGCGCAACACCATAAAAACGAAACTGCCGAACAGCCGGCTGAGGAGGACAAATATCGCGATTTCACTCACATTTCCACTTTGTCGCAGGAACAGCTGAATTATGAGAAAAATGAAAGTATTTTTCATATTGGCGGCAAGTATTTCGATATTTCAACGCCCGAACCGCTGATCGGAAACCCGTTTGAGATCGTCGATCCGCTGCCGATTCGCGAAATCAACGGGCCAAAGAAAAATATAGTCGTTCTCGGTGAAACATTCGGTTTCGAAACAAAAGAGACTCGCAGAGGGGACAAGCTGATCCTTACTTTCGCGATAACCGACAAAGATTCGTCAATATACATAAAATTAGCACAGCCAAAAGAAGAATTAGAACCGTATCTGACAAATATCAAGGACGGTATGACGATAGCAATCTTTGGCTATTCAAAGATCGATTCGTTCGACCAAGAGGCAGTTCTTGTTCCTAACGGAATAATGAAAATTGCACAAAAATATCGGATGGATAACGCGAAAGAAAAGCGTGTTGAACTACACTGCCACACGCAGATGTCGTCGATGGACGCGATAATTCCGCCGAAGGATCTTGTGCAAATTGCACATGATTGGGGACATAAGGCCGTCGCGATCACCGATCATGGCAACGTTCAGGCCTTCCCGCTCGCTATGGAAGCGGCCGAAAAGCTCGGCATGAAAGTCATCTACGGAATCGAAAATTACTTTGTCGATGACACGACGCGAGTTCTTTTTGGTAGTGATCTTGAGCATTATTTGCAGACCGATTTCGATGCCGAGTACTGCGTTTTCGACATAGAAACCACCGGATTGTCGCCGCAAAGTTGTAAAATCACAGAAATCGGTGCTGTAATTTTCAAAAATGGTGAAATTATCGATAGATTTAACACCTTTACAGATCCGAAAGTTCACATTCCGCAGAATATAACCGAGCTTACCGGAATAACCGATGAGATGGTCGCTGACGCACCCGAGAACGCGGACGCGGTTCGCGAGTTCCTGAAATTCGCCGGGGATCGGATTTTGGTCGCGCACAACGCTTCATTTGATACATCATTTATTCGTAAAGTTGCACAAGACAACGGGATTGAGTTTGAGAACCCTTACCTCGATACGGTCGCGTTGTCGCGGTACGCAAATCCTGACTTAAAACGTCATAAATTGGACACACTCGCCGAGTATTTTGGACTTGGTGACTTCAATCATCACCGCGCCTGCGATGACGCCGAAATGCTCGCACTAATTCTGAAATGCCTGTTCGACAAGATTAAAGGCGAGGGAGCCGGGACGCTTGCCGAGATGCAGCAGCTGATGGCCGAGCGTTCTGATCCGCTGAAGCTGAAATCCTATCATCAGATCATTCTGGTTAAAAATCTCGTTGGAATGAAAAATCTTTACAAAATCATTTCGGAGAGCTACTTGAATTACTATCATCGCGTGCCGAGAACACCCAAAACTTTGATCGAGGAGCATCGCGAAGGTTTAATTATCGGATCTGCGTGCGAGGCGGGCGAGCTTTATCAGGCGATTCTGACGAACAAAACACAGAATGAAATCGAGGAAATCGCGGATTTTTACGATTATCTTGAGATTCAGCCGCTTTCGAACAACCAATTCATGCTTGATAAGGAAATTGTTGGCAGCAAAGAAGAACTTATGGAGATAAATCGAAAGATTTATCAGCTCGGAAAGAAGCTCGGGAAGCCGGTTGTGGCGACTTGCGACGCGCATTTTCTGAACGATGACGACGAAATCACGCGGCAGATTCTGCTCGCGGGGCAAAAATTCGCCGACGCGGATCGAAAAGTTCACCTTTATCTGCGCACGACCGAGGAGATGCTGGCCGAGTTTGAATATCTTGGCGAAGAGGCGGCGTACGAAGTTGTCGTCAAAAACACCAATTTAATCGCCGACATGATTGAAAATGTCAGGCCAATTCCCAAAGGGACCTACACGCCGAACCTCGAAGGCTCCGAAGAGGAGCTTCAGCGTCGTTGCTGGACGCGCGCGAAGGAGCTTTACGGCGATCCACTGCCGGAAATAGTTTCGACGCGGCTTGACAAGGAGCTGACTTCGATCATCAAGCACGGATTCGCGGTGCTGTACATGATCGCGCAAAAACTTGTGCAGTACAGCGAGGAGCAGGGGTATCTGGTTGGCTCGCGCGGGTCGGTTGGCTCGTCATTTGTCGCGTCAATGTCGGGAATTTCGGAGGTCAACCCGCTTCCGCCGCACTATTATTGTCCAAAATGTAAATATTCTGAGTTTATCACAGACGGATCGGTCGGTTCGGGATTCGATTTGCCCGACAAAATCTGTCCGAAATGCGGCGCGAAGCTGCTCGGCGACGGTCACGATATCCCGTTTGAAACATTTCTGGGATTTTATGGAGACAAATCGCCGGATATTGACCTCAATTTCTCGGGCGAAGTTCAGGGAAAAGTGCATAAATATACAGAACAATTGTTTGGCTCCGAAAACGTCTTCCGTGCCGGAACGCTCGGAACGCTCGCCGCGAAGACTGCGTACGGTTACGTCATAAAATATCTGGAAGATCGTAAAAAAAAGTTAAACAAAGCCGAGATCGATCGGCTCGTAAATACCTGCGTCGGCATCAAGCGGACGACCGGACAGCATCCAGGCGGCATAATCGTTGTCCCGCGCGAGTACGAGGTTTACGATTTTACACCTGTACAGCATCCCGCCGACGACCCCGGTTCGAACATTGTCACGACCCACTTCGCGTTCACATATCTGCACGACACGATTCTGAAACTCGACGAGCTTGGACACGATATGCCGACGAAGTATAAGTGGCTGGAAAAATACACCAATACTTCTGTCATGGATGTCAAAATGAACGACAAAGCTGTGTATGAATTGTTCGAATCGCCCAAACCACTCGGCGTTACGCCGGATGACATCGGCTGCCCGCTCGGAACGCTCGGCCTTCCTGAGATGGGAACGCGATTCATTCAGAGCGTGCTTGTCGACGCTAAGCCGAAGAATTTCGCCGATCTTCTACAGATATCGGGGCTTACGCATGGCACCGACGTGTGGCTCGGCAACGCGCAGGATCTGATAAAACAGGGAATTTGCGACATATCTCAGGTTATCGGAACACGTGACGGCATTATGCTAGTCCTTATTCAACAGTACCATTTAGAGAACGCAATAGCATTTAAAATTATGGAAGATGTACGAAAGGGCCGTGGGCTGAAACCCGAGTATGAGGCGACGATGATTGAGCATGGAGTACCGGATTGGTACATCGCGTCGTGCAAAAAGATCAAATATATGTTCCCGAAGGCGCACGCGGCGGCGTATGTCATGTCGGCGATTCGATTAGGTTGGTATAAAATATACTATCCGTTGGAATTTTATGCAGCGTTTTTGACGGTCGCGCCGGGCGGATTCGACGCTGAGGTCGCGCAGCGCGGCATTCCGGGCATCAACGAGCTGATCGACGAGGTCCGTAAAAAGGGAACCGAGGCCACGCAGAAGGAAAAAGAGTCAGCCGACACCTTCTTTTTGGTGCGCGAAATGCTCGCGCGCGGTTACAAATTCCTTCCGGTCGACCTTTTCAAGTCGGAAGCGTTCGCTTTTAAGCCGGAAAATGGAAAAATCAGGATGCCGTTCAGCGCGCTCGGCGGGCTTGGCGACAAGGCGGCCGAGAAAATTGTCGCGATCCGCAACAGCGAAACCTTCCTTTCGATCGAGGATCTGTCGATGAAGGCCGGACTTTCTAAGGCGGTCATCGAGATTCTTCGCGGCGCGGGCGCGCTTGACGGAATGTCGGAAACGAACCAATTATCGTTCTTCTGAGTTGCACAAAAATCTTTCGATTGTGATAAAGTATATGATTGAATTTAGCAATTGACAAACGGCTTAAAATGTGGTATCATATTACCATACTAAAGGAAACTGTGAAATGGTCATAAAAATCATAGTTCTGAATAGTGCAATCTCACCAAATGAAAGCGGTGCAAAATAATGAACAAACTTGACATAACAATTCCCGAGGGGACACGCGATTTGCTGTTCGCTGAGGCGGAATTGTATCAGAAACTTGAACAAAAGTTTACCGAAATATACAAGCAGTCTGGATTTTCGCGCGTTGACACGCCGACGATTGAGAATTACGATCTCATTGCGACGGTCAACAGTTCGATAAAACAAGAAAATATGTACAAATTGACGGACAATACCGGGCGGCTGATGGCACTCAGACCTGACAATACGACGCCGATGGCTCGGGTTGTCGCGACGAAGCTGCAAAACGCCGGGCTTCCGCAAAAGCTGTTCTACAATCAGAATATTTATCGGATAAACGGAGATTATTCCGGAAAGCGGAACCAGATTTTCCAGAGCGGAATCGAGCTTATCGGTGCTCCGGGACTGAAAGGCGATCTTTTGTGCATAATGACGGCACTTGAGTCGCTGAAATCGCTTGGGCTGAAGTACAAACTCGAAATCGGACACGCCGAATTCTTCAATTCAATAATTGATTCGTACGGATTGAGCGATGAAAAGGACGCGGAGCTTCGGAAATTTGTCGAGGCGAACCGTTTTGTCAAATTTCAGTCGGGAAATTCTGGTGATTTTGACGATCGCATCAGAAAATTGCCGCAGCTGTTTGGCGGGGAGGAGATTTTCGACAAGGCGCACGAGGTCGCGGCTGGTATTCCGGAAGCTGAAAATGCGCTGAAATATGTTGAAAAGTTGTACAAAATTTTCGTGGATGCCGGTTATGGCGAATATATAATGCTGGATTTGGACATTGTGCCTAAATTTGATTACTATACCGGAGTTCTTTTCCGCGGATACATCGATCAGGCAGGGGAGCCGGTTTTGAAGGGCGGCCGATATGACAAGCTGCTTTCGACCTTTGGCTACGACGTTCCGGCGACTGGATTTGCGATAAATCTCTGCGCCGCGGCCGACGCTTTGATGAAGAGTGGTATGATGCTTGATCCGCGGCCGACCGATGTGATTGTGCATTATGACGAAAACTCATTTGAAAATGCTGCCAGCCTCAAGAAAAGGTATAATGAGCAGGGGCTGATTTGCGAGCTTTCGGTCTTCGATTCGGTTGAAGAAACATATAATTATGCAAAAAACATGAATATCAAAAAGGTCGAAATTATAAACTCTGAGATGGAGGTGAAAAGATGATCCGGATTGCTTTAACAAAAGGCAGGATTGAAAGTAAGTCTATCGAACTCTTGCAAAAAGCGGGTTACGATTGTACCGAACTTCTCGAAAAAGGCCGAAAGCTTGTCTTGAAGATCAGAAACGCCGACATTGAGGTGGTTCTGGCAAAAGCCGCAGATGTTATTACATATATAGAACATGGCGTTTGCGATGTTGGAATTGTCGGCGAAGACACCATAATGGAACATGGCCGCTGGTTTCATGAGATTCTTGACCTGAATTTCGGAAAATGCAAGTTTGCCCTTGCCGGACTGAAGGGGAAGAATCTTTACGACGGTTACAGACACATTGTTATAGCGTCGAAATACCCCAATGTTACCAAAGAATTCTTCAAGCAAAAAGGACTTGATGTTGAAATTGTCAAAATCGAAGGCTCGGTTGAGCTTGCGCCAATTCTGAAATTGTCGGATGCGATAGTCGACATAGTTGAAACCGGGACGACGCTTAAAGAAAATGGGTTGGAAGTCTACGAAGATGTAGCTTACATTTCAACGCGGCTGATCGTAAATACGGCTTCAATCAAGCTGAAAAAGGCCGAGATTGACGAATTTGTTGAGCGAATTTATAAACATATCGATAAGAACGATGAATAAAGGTGAATAATTATGAGAATTTATAAGCAGTCGGAAATCGATTCACTTCTGAAAATATTGTCGGAGCGCGCAGAAAATATTTCTCCAGAAATCATGCAGACAGTTTCGACGGTGATCGCGGATGTCCGCAAAAATGGCGACGCCGCGCTGCGCGAATATACGAAAAAGTTCGACAAAGTCGAGCTTGGTTCGCTTTTTGTAACAGAAGAGGAGCAGGAAAGACTTATCGCCAAGGTTCCTGATGATCTGAAGGAAATAATTGACGAAGCGGCTGAGAATATATACAAATTCCACAAAAAACAGCTTCAAAACTCGTGGATGACTAACGAAAACGGAAAAATCATGGGGCAGTTAGTCAGACCAATTGAAAAAGTTGGTCTCTACGTTCCGGGCGGAACGGCCGCTTACCCGTCGTCGGTTCTGATGAACGCGATTCCCGCGAAGGTTGCTGGGGTCAAAAAAATCACGATCGTGACTCCGCCGAAGTCCGATGGAATCAACCCGGCGGTAGTTTACGCGGCAAAAAAAGCCGGAGTTACGGAAATAGTTTCGGTCGGCGGCGCGCAGGCGGTCGCGGCACTTGCGTACGGAACTGAGACTATCGAGCGAGTGGATAAGATAGTTGGTCCCGGAAATATATTCGTTGCAATGGCCAAAAAACTGGTGTTTGGAACTGTAGATATTGATATGATTGCTGGTCCGAGCGAGGTTTTGGTAATAGCTGACGACAGGGCAAATCCGGCTTATGTGGCGGCTGACCTGATGAGTCAGGCCGAACACGATCCGATGGCGGCCGCGATTCTGATAACGACGTCGGAAAAGATTGCAAATTCCGTGCTTGTAGAAATTGAAGCGCAGAAGCGGACACTTCCTAGAAACGAAATAATTGACAAGTCGCTGAAAAAATACGGTTCGATAATATTGGTCGAAAATCTAAACAAGGCCGTCGAAATTTCTAACGCGATCGCGCCCGAACATCTTGAACTTTCAGCTGAAAATCCGTTCGAGCTGCTGACTCTTGTCAAGAACGCCGGCTCGATTTTCCTCGGAGACAACGCGCCGGAGCCGCTCGGAGATTATTTCGCGGGGCCGAATCATGTGCTTCCGACGAACGGAACGGCCAGATTTTCATCCGCGCTCGGCGTCGACAGTTTTATCAAAAAATCAAGCTACCTATATTATAACGCGGAAAATCTGCGTGCGATCGGCGAAAAGGTGATTGGATTCGCGCGTGCTGAAGGCCTTGACGCTCATGCGAACTCAATTATTCAGAGAATGAAAAGAGAAAATTGATGGCAATGAGTACAAACAGTGGAAAATATATACCAAGAAAAATAGCGAAACTCGACGAATATTTGCCAAATACTGACGAATATCGCATCAGAGTCGACGCAAATGAGTGTCCGTTTGCACCGTCCGAAAAAATGCTCGAAAGGATTACGGAGGCAGTGCGGCGGATTGATTTCAATCGATATCCTGATCCTTTTGCTACAAAACTGATTGAAGCGATTTCAAAATCATATGAAATTCCGGCGGAAAATCTCGTTGTCGGCAACGGATCGGACGAGCTGATCAGCCTGATTTGCACTGGTCTGACCGATCCCGGCGACGTTGTGACGGTTGCGGTTCCCGACTTTTCGATGTACGAATTTTACAGCTCGCTTGGCGGTGCGACCGTCGAACGCTATGTCAAGGATGATTCGATGGATATTGATTTGGATGAGCTGTCGGATTATTCGAAAAAGAAAAAGTCGAAAATCTTAATTCTTTCTAACCCTTGCAACCCCACAGGTCTTTGCAAATCTGCCGAGGAAATCGAAAGATTTGTCAGGAATACCAACGCGCTTGTTGTGATCGACGAGGCGTATAATGAATTTTGCGAATTCAAATCTTCCATTTTTGCCAAGGCAGGCGAATTCGAGAATTTGATAGCTTTGAAAACTTTGTCAAAAGCGTATGGCATGGCCGCGATCCGACTCGGAATCGCCGCCTCGAATAAGGACCTTATCGGCGCGATAAGAAAATTCAAAAGTCCCTACAATGTCAACTCGGTTACGCAGGAAATCGCGCGAATCGCGGTCGAAAATCGCGGAGAAATCGCGGAACAGGCGAAACTAATTTCATCAGAGACTCAAAGAATATACAAATACTTCGCAAATATTCAATCAAAATTCATCAAAAGTGTCTATCCTACACACGCGAATTTTGTTTTGATCGCGCTTGATTCCCCCGCAACCGCGGTCAAAGTGACCGAAAATATGAAAAAATCCGGCATAGCGATCAGGTGCTTCGCGAAGAGCGGCCAGATCAGAATAAGTTGCGGTACGCCAGATGAAAATGAAATTGTAACATCTGAATTTGTGAATATTCTCAAAGAATTGGAAAAATAAATATGAAACTGCGTTCTGAGTATGCGGAAATTGAGCGGAACACGCTCGAAACTCAAATAAAAATGGCAATAAATTTTTCGGAATTCGCGAAAAAAGGACTTGATGGAACGAGCGGAGTTGGATTTTTTGATCATATGCTCAACTCCTTTGCCATCCACGCGGGCTTCTCTTTGAAGCTCGAAATGTCCGGAGATCTCAACGTCGATTGCCATCATACGATTGAAGATGTCGGAATTTGCCTTGGAAAATGTCTTGGTGAAATCGTACAAAAAAATAAGCCGGTAACGCGATATGGTGCATCATATATACCAATGGATGAGGCACTTGCTCGCTCTGTAATTGATATTTCAGGACGCCCATACCTCGTGTGTAACTATGCGGCAAAGGCTCCGATGGTTGGCGATTTTGACACTCAGATGGTGCCGGAGTTTTTCCGGGCTGTCGCATTCAATATGAATTCGACGCTGCATATTGAGGTTTTATATGCACAAAATGATCATCACGCGATTGAAGCGATTTTCAAAGCAGTTGCTCATTCTTTTAAGCAAGCGATCGAGCCGCTCGACGGCGAAACTCTCTCCGCGAAAGGAGTATTGTGAATATTAACATGAAAACGAGAATCGGAATTATCGATTACGGCATGGGAAACCTTCATAGTGTGAAAAACGCGCTCGAATTTGTCGACTGCGATGCTTTTGTTTCGGCCGATCCGAGGACGCTTGACCATGCTTCCGGGCTGATTTTGCCCGGCGTCGGCGCGTTTCCGGATGCGATGAACTGCCTGAATGCAACCGGATTGGCTGATTATGTCTTAAATGCGGCAGAAAATCGCCCGATAATGGGCATCTGCTTGGGAATGCAGCTCCTGTTCGATGTCAGCTTTGAATTCCGCGAGTGCCGCGGGCTGGGGCTTATAAGCGGCAAAGTTGTGAAAATAGAACATAAAAATGTAAAAGTGCCGCATATCGGATGGAATGAATTGACATTCAAACGTGAATCAAAGTTTACACAAGGACTGAAAAATGGCGATCAGGTCTATTTTGTGCATTCCTACAAAGCTGTTGTACAAAATGACGAAAATCTGATTGCTGTTACCGATCACGGCGGAGAAATCGCCGCTGTTGTTGAATGTGGAAGCGTTTATGGCTGTCAGTTCCATCCGGAAAAGAGTTCCGATACTGGGCTGAAAATACTTAAAAATTTCAAGGAGATTTGTGATGCTGATTCTTCCCGCGATTGATTTGCTCGGCGGCAAGTGCGTGCGGCTCGTCCGTGGCGAGTTTGACAGTGCCGAAAAAGTGGCTTTTGACCCGGTAGAAACTGCGCTGGATTTTGAACTGGCAGGGGCGGAATTTATCCATATCGTCGATCTCGACGGCGCGCGCTATGGGCGAAGCATGAATCGAGATATCATAATCGACATTCTGAAAAAAGTCCACATTCCGATCGAAGTCGGCGGTGGAATCAGGACGCAGGAGACAGTTGATTTTTACATGGAAAAAGGCGTCGAAAGGGTGATAATCGGCTCTGCGGCGTTGAACGACAAAGAGTTCGTGAAGCGCGTTTCGGACAAATATAATGGTCACATCGCGGTCGGAATCGACGCGATGAACGGCATGGTCAGGACCGATGGATGGGTTCTTGAGTCGGACGTTTACTATATAGATATGGCAAAAGACATGAAAAACAGCGGCGTCGACTATATAATATTCACCGATATATCCAAAGACGGGACTTTGAGCGGGCCTAATTTCGCACAGCTTGAAAAACTTTTAAGTGAGGTCGACGTGAACGTGATCGCGAGCGGCGGAATCAAAAACGCGGATCACATCCGCAAGCTCACCGAGATGAATCTCTACGGAGCAATATGCGGAAAATCAATATACAGCGGCAATTTGTCGCTGAGCGAAGCAATCGAAATCGGAAAAAAGTCCACTTGAAAGGAAACGCGAAATGCTTTCAAAACGAATAATACCTTGCCTCGATGTCAAGGACGGGCGGGTCGTGAAAGGCGTAAATTTTACAGGTTTGCGCGACGCGGGCGACCCGGTTGAGAGTGCCGAATTTTACAATAAACAGGGCGCGGACGAGCTTGTTTTTCTTGACATAACGGCGTCGAGCGACCGACGGAAAACAATTACAGATGTAGTTGAAAAGACAGCGAAAAAGGTTTTCATGCCTTTGACGGTCGGCGGCGGAATCAGGACCGTCGATGACTTCCGCGAAATTCTTCTCGCCGGAGCCGACAAGGTTGCTGTGAATTCGGCGGCAGTGCTGAACAAAAAAATAATCGCTGATGCTGCGGATAAGTTCGGAAATCAATGCGTTGTTTTAGCAATTGATGCAAAAAAGCGGACGGACGGAACATTTTCTGTCTATATTAACGGCGGACGCAAGGACATGGGGATCGACGCGATCGAATGGGCGCGTGAGGGCGAACGGCTTGGCGCGGGCGAGATTCTGTTGACGTCGATGGATTGTGACGGAACCAAGAATGGATTCGACATAGAATTGACACGAAAAGTTACTGAAACAGTCAAAATTCCGGTCATAGCGTCTGGCGGTGGCGGAAATTTGCAACATTTTTTAGACGTTTTTAACAAGACTGGATGTGACGCGGCTCTGGCGGCAAGTTTGTTCCATTTCCGTGAGCTTACAGTTCGGCAGGTAAAGGAATACCTGAAGGAAAACGGTGTGCCGGTCAGATTGTGAATTATAACGAAAATATCGTCAAAATGACGAATGAGGTGACAAAATGGACTCGAATATCGATCTGAAAATATTTTTCAAAAAATCGCCGCTGATCCCCGCGATAGTTCAGGACAAAGATAACGGCGAGGTGCTGATGCTTGCGTATATGAACGAAGATTCTTTGCGGCTTACTCTTGAGAATGGACTAACATGGTTTTGGAGCCGCTCGCGGCAGGAACTTTGGAACAAAGGTGCGCATTCTGGGCATATTCAGCGTGTTGACGAGATTTTTTACGACTGCGACGAAGACACGCTTCTCGTAAAAGTCGATCAGACTGGGGCAGCTTGTCATACTGGAAATCGGTCGTGCTTCTTTCGTAAGCTCTATGAACACAATAAAAAATAATTTCAAAAACAGGAGATAATAATATGAACGATAACGTGCTGAGAGAACTTTACACGGTTATTTCGGATAGAAAACAAAATCCCGAGGAGGGGTCGTACACCTGCTATCTTTTTTCGCAGGGGATCGACAAGATTCTGAAAAAAGTCGGCGAGGAAACCGCGGAGACGATTATTGCCGCGAAAAATGGCAACAATAATGAACTGAAGCTGGAAGTTTGCGATTTGCTGTATCATTTGCTTGTCATGATGAATGAACGCGGGCTGGAGCTTGATGATGTGTTTGGCGAACTCGAACAACGCTCGAAGAAAATCGGAAACCTGAAAAAGATGAAAACGGTTGATCGTAACACCTGATTTTTCATTTAACTCGACAAAAACTCGATTGACCGCTCCTTGATTCTGCGTAAAGTTGACAAACTGACGTTCATCATCACGGCGGTATCAGTCATATTGTACCCGGCCAGATAGTGCAGGCGCAGAAACAATTTGCACGGCATCATTTTCGGCGAATCGGGTATACTGGCGATCAAATCTTCAACGAGCTTGACCTGCGCCTTTGCGGTCTCGAGTTCGGCTGCAAGCTCGTTTTCCCACTGCGGATCGTATTGATCGCGGGAAGCGATGCCTTCGTCAATTTGACGACGAATCGCCGCGAGTTCGGCCTCAATTGCCATTATCTCAAAGAGTTTCCAGCGGTAATTCTCAAATGTTTGCTGATAATCGGCATTATTCTGCATAAATATGCAATATCCCCCATATGTTTCACTCCGGCTTTGGCATCAAGGACGGAGTTTACCTGTACATTTTCACATAAGAATTATAACACAAATAGGTGTGGATGTCAATTACTGGCAGGTATTTTTCTCGACGCGTTTTATGAAATTTGCACGGAATTTCTCAAACGGGGTGATAAATTGAACAATAAATGTAAAAACGAACAAGATAAATGCGTGTTTGTCGATCGCGATTTATCTTGGCAAAAATTCAATGAAAGGGTGCTACAGCAGGCCGAGCTGGATGACAATCCGATCCTCGAACGGCTGAATTTTAGTGCAATATTCACAAGCAATTCTGATGAATTCTTCGAGGTCAGGGTTGGTGAAGCACTCAATAGAGCAATATCGTGTCAAGATCGACTTTTTGTGAAAAAGCTCTGCAACAACTATCGTGCGCAGCTGAAAAAGCAGGAAAAGGCTGACAAACGGATTTTTGATGAGCTGAGAGAGCGCAAGATTATGGTCTGCGAATGGCGCGATCTGAACAAGGCTGAACGAAATCAAGCGAGGGAGTTTTTTAAGCGGAATGTTATTCCTCACATATTCGCGCACTATATTCACAAAAATCAGCCGATGCCTTTTATAGAAAACAAAGGTCTTGGCGCGATTATCAGGTCGACTAGGATTCAAAATTCGGACAATTCGGATGGTTTCATCGGATATGTGATAATCATATCGAAGCAAGTTCCGAATTACTTCAGAATCATCGACGGTGAGACGACAAAAATTCTGCTGATCGAAAGCCTGCTCATGCGATACCTGCCTATGACGGTTAATGTTCGGAAGCCTTACAGTGCGATGCTGTTTCGTGTGATCAGGAATGCTGACATTGAGAAAATCCCTTCGCAAAGTTCAAAAGGCAAGAAATATCGGGATGAAATTAAGGATCTCATGAAAAAAAGAGACAAACTTTCCGCGGTTTGCCTCGATGTTTATTCAAATGGAAATCAGATAGATAAGGTCGCGGATGAATATTTGCGCCGTCAATTCGGACTTAAGAGCTATCAGATATTTATGAAACAAGTTTCACTATCTGCTGATTGGAAAAAGGATCTGCGGCATGACTGCGCGTCAAAATATGTCGGCATGACATATAGAGACTTGCTGAAGTGTGGTTATGATTCGAGCGGAATTCTTGAAAAACTGCGGAAAAAGGACATTTTGATAAGTTATCCATATCATTCGGTTGATGTATATCTCGACTTTTTACGCGAGGCGATTGCGAGTGATTTGACAAAATCTATCAAAATCACACTTTATCGATT
This sequence comes from uncultured Eubacteriales bacterium, assembly GCA_934503195.1. GTDB lineage: Bacteria > Bacillota > Clostridia > Oscillospirales > CAG-272 > Flemingiibacterium. Next base: position 12,188 of record CAKSVM010000009.1, on the reverse strand, counting down.
AGGCTCAAAATCTGAAATAGCTGCGCTTCTTTGCGCGGCCGCGGTGAAGGGAATTGCAGTGACGGCGGTGATCGAACTCCTCGCGCGGTTCGACGAAGAGTCGAATATCCGCTGGTCAGATGTCCTTGAAAACGCCGGATGCAAGGTGATTTACGGGCTCCCGCCGTACAAGGTTCACGCTAAAGTCACGCTGATAGAGCAATATAGTGATAGTCAATTTGCACATATCGCGACCGGAAATTACAATGAAACAACGTCGAATCTTTACACAGATCTCGGCATATTGACGAGCAAATCTGAAATTTGCAGTGACGCGGCGGCTCTTTTCAATAATATTGAAGCCGGAATTGCTTTGGCTGGGTACAAAACTCTGCTGGTCGCGCCGCTTTGCCTTAAAAATCGAATAATTGAAGAAGTAAAACGCGAGAGCTATCGAGGCGAAAACGGCTATATTTTCATGAAAATGAACAGCCTTACCGACCAAGATGTGATTAGTGCGCTAATCGAAGCGTCAAAACGCGGTGTGAAAATTGATCTGATTGTACGCGGAATTTGCTGCCTGAGGCCGGGCGTCGCGGGGATAACCGAGAATGTTCGGGTCATAAGCATTGTCGGACGCTACCTGGAGCATTCGCGAATATACATTTTTAGCAAAAATGCACATATCCGTCGAACCTATATCGGATCGGCGGATATGATGACTCGGAATACCGAGAAGCGGGTCGAGGTTCTGACTCCGGTCGCCGATCCTGACGCCTCAGAGACGATATACAAAATGACCAGATTGATGCTCGCCGACAACAAGAACGCATCCATTATGCAAAATGACGGAAAATATCGCCGATTGAAGCCTGAAGACGAGGAAAGTATAGTGGATTCTCAGCTGGAAATGTACAAAATATACTAGAATCTTATAGTATTGTCAGAGAACTTCTCTCAAATACTCAAAAATCTTTTTCTCCTCGCGTGAAATTTTCACTTGCGAAAGCCCGAGAATGTCGGCGGTCTGCTGCTGCGAAAGGTCGCGGAAATATCTCAGCACGATTATTTCGCGCTGCTGCGGCGGGAGGCTTCCGATTGCCTCCTTCAACGCCAGCCGGTCGGTCAGATTTTCGATTTCGTTGTCGGCCGACGGAATGACGTCCTCAAGCTCGGCCCCGTCGTCTCCAACGGCGTCGCTCAGCGAGTGACATGGGTTGCACGAGCTGAGCGCAAAGAGCAAATCCTCGCGTGGAATATTGCATTTTTTTACAAGTTCGTCAATTGTCGGCTCGCGGCCGTTTTCCTTGATAAAGCTCTCGCGCTCACTGAGAATCTGCGCGTTCTGCTTTTTGGTTGTTCTGCTGATTTTGATAAGTCCGTCGTCACGCAGGAACCGCCGGATTTCGCCGATGATCAACGGAACGGCGTAGGTTGAAAACGCCGTTCCGAACTTCGGATCAAAGCTCCGGATGGCCTTGATCATGCCGATTGTGCCTATCTGAATCAGATCTTCGAAGTCACAGCCGTGCGTGTCACCGCTGCCGTCGATCCGATCGCGAAATCGGCTGGCGATGCTTCGTACAAGTCCCATATTTGCCATTACAAGTTCGGATTTTGCACATTCGTCACCGTTCGCGGCGCGTTCGAGAAGTTCGGAATTCCGGGTATAATCACTGATTTGCACATTTACACCTCCGCATAAAAATATGTAAAAATCAGCAATTTTTTGCTCCGAGTTTTATCTTCAATGTGACGACCGTTCCGCGGCCGACGCGCGACCGGACGCCGACTCCGTCCATGAGGCTTTCCATGATCGCGAAGCCCATTCCACTCCGTTCCCCGGTCGTGTCGGTTGTGAAAAGCGGCTCACGCGCGGCTTTGATGTCGGCAATTCCGATTCCCCGATCCTTGATCGCGATTGTTACCGAATTATTGTCAAAATGACGAAGAATCATTTCAATGCGCGGATTAGTGAATTTGCCCAAAGGGTAGGCGTGGACGATGCAATTTGTCACTGCCTCGGAAACCGCGCACTTGACGTCGGCCAGCTGAGTGACCGTCGGCGAGCATTGCGCGATGAAATTCACGGCGATTCCGCGAGCGAACGATTCGTTTTCCGAGATCGCCGAGAAGCTGCACTTTACTTCGTTCAATATGGACAAAACCGACATTATTTCTTGCTCCTTTCGATTGTTAGAAGTCTTGAGGTTCCCGCGAGGTCAAGTATCCTGCTGACTCCTTCGCTCGGATTCACGACCCGTAGCTCGCCGCCGAGTTCGCGCGCGAGTGTGAATCGACCGAGAATCAGTCCAAGTCCCGACGAGTCCATGAACGACACGTCCGACACGTCGAGACGCACCAGCTTCGGACGATAAAGATAGAGCTTTTCGTCAATTTTGGCGCGTATCGAACGCGCGTTGTGATGATCGATCTCTCCCGAAATTGCAGCTTCTAGACATCCATTATTCAGGCTGCAATTCACGGAACCAGTACAGATCTGCTCATTTCCTAAAATAATAATCACTCCTTAGAATGGTTTGATTTGCTTTCGCTGTTTATATTTTACACCATTGCTTATGAAAACAATGTCACAATATGTCGACCGCAAAAATATTTTTTGAAAGGAAAAAAATCTTATGCTGAATGAAAAAATGCTCGATCCGATCTCGGTACTCGCGGGTTCGGAAATCTCAGGAAAAGCTCTGCGCGAAAAGCTCGCGGCGACCGTAAGAAAGGCGCGGGAACTGAAAATTCCGACTGTCGTCCTCTTCGAGGGCTGGGGCGCGTCGGGAAAGGGGTACATGATCGAGAAGCTGATCTCGGAGCTTGACCCGCGCGGATTCAAGGTCTGGTCGATCGGCGCGGCGATCGGCGAGGAACTTCGCTATCCGATGCTCAAACGCTTCTGGGACAAGCTTCCGTCGAACGGAAAAATGTCAATATTCGACCGGAGCTGGTATCGCGAAGTGTCGATTTCGCGCGTTGAGGATCGGATAAAATCGAAAATCATCGACAGGCATTTCCGCGACATCTATGAATTCGAAAAGCAGCTGACCGACGATGGATGCAATATAATCAAGATCTTCCTTCATATATCGAAGAAGGAACAGGAGCGCAGATTCGAGCTTCTCGAATCGTCCGACGCGACAAAATGGCGGGTCAATCAGGACGATCACAAGCGTCACAAAAAGTACGATGAGTACTACGAAACCTTCTCTGAGATGGTCGAGCGCACCGATTCCGACTTCGCGCCGTGGTATGTCCTTGACGCGCATGACAAGAAAATTACGGCAGAGGCGGTCTGCCGGATCGTTCTCGACTCGCTCGAACGCGCGATTTCGGCGAAGTCATCTCGGACGGCCGATATGGACAAAACCGACTTTTGCATCGACGAGGAGCTTGCCGAAAAATCGCATTTCAACCCGATTCCGACCGAAATCCGCACCGATCCGTCGATAAAACCGCTCAAAATCAAGCCGCTTGACGAGTACGATCTCTCGCTCGACCTGCCAGAGGAGCTTTACAAAAAGCAAATCAAGTCGCTTCAGAAGCAGCTTTTTGAGCTTCACAATGAGCTCTACATGAAGAAAATTCCGCTGATAATAGTCTTCGAGGGCTGGGACGCGGCCGGGAAGGGCGGCGCGATCAAGCGGCTGACCTCCGGACTTGATCCGCGAGGCTACGAGGTCGTGCCGATCGCCGCGCCGACGCCGACTGAGCTGTCGTATCAGTATCTCCGACGATTCTGGACTGCGCTTCCGAAAACGGGGCATATTGGAATATTTGACAGAAGCTGGTATGGGCGCGTGATGGTCGAACGGCTCGAAGGCTTCGCGAAATTCTCCGAATGGACGCGCGCGTTTGACGAAATGAACAAATTTGAACGGACATTATCCGATTCCGGTGCGATAATCGTCAAATTCTGGCTCCACATCGACGACGACGAGCAGCTTAGACGGTTCAATGAACGAATGAACAACCCCGAAAAGCAGTGGAAAATCACCGACGAGGACTGGAGGAACCGCGAAAAACGCCTGAAATATCACATCGCCGTTGACCAGATGCTCGCGCTGACCAACACTTCGTGCGCGCCTTGGACGGTTGTAGAGGCGAACAGCAAACGTTTCGCGCGCGTAAAAGTGCTCGAAACCGTCATTTCGTCCATTCGCGGGCGGATTGGCTGACGTTTATCGTTGCTTTTTCCATTGACAAAATCGCCGCGCGGGTGTATAATATTAGATGTCGGCGGGCTGACATTACGAATAAAATTTCATCGAAATGTATAAATATGATGGAATACGACCCTGAAAACGCGCCGATGGAAAGAGGCGGATTTATGTATATCGACAAGAACGGCGATCATTGGTATCGCGGAAATCTTCACACGCACACGACGGTTTCTGACGGGCGAAAGACGCCGGAGGAGACAAAGGCGGCGTACAAGGCGGCCGGATATGATTTCCTCGCGATCACTGATCACTGGAAATTTGGTAAAAACGACGAAAATGACCCATCTGGTTTGTGCGTTTTGTCCGGAACTGAGTATAATTTCGGCGGCGAAGACACGCTGAACGGAGTTTTTCACATCGTCGGCGCGGGAATGGAAACCGATCCGATGGAGGTCATCACGCGCGATTCGACGCCGCAGGAGACGATCGACGAGATCAACAGACGCGGCGGGGTTTCGATTTTCGCTCATCCGGCGTGGTCGATGAACACTTGGGAAATGATGGCGTCACTGAATAATTATACAATGACCGAGATCTACAACTCGGTTTCGGCCAGACCGCGCAACTGCCGGCCGTATTCGGGCGTCGTAATTGACCAGCTCGCGCTGCGCGGACGCTATCCGAAGCTCTGCGCCACGGACGACACGCATTTCTGGATCGGCGAGCAGACGCGGTCGTTCATATACGTAAATCTGCATAAAAATACACTCTGCTGCGAAAATCTCATAAAGGCGATGCGCGACGGCGAGTTCTACGCGACGCAGGGGCCGCGCTTCTCGTGCCGGCTCGAAAAGACGACGAACGGCTATGATTTCGTCGTCGAATGCCTTCCGGAGGACGAAGTCGGGTGCGTGACGATCTTCACGAATCGCCCGTGGGAAAGCTATCGGACGGTCGAAAGCGATATTCTGTCGGGTGAGTCGGTGACGACCGCGAGATTCCCGATTGACGCGCACGCGACCTTTGTCCGCGCCGAGGTTTACGCTGGAGACGACACCGGATGGTCGCAGATCTTCCCGATCCCGCGCAGCTGAGAAACTGCATAAATATACATAGTATTCAGTCGTGTTCGATCGTGTAGAGGATGTTCAGGACGAGCCAGAGGGCGGGGAACCACCGCGTGACGTTCCAGATTCCGACGCCGAGAAGGCCTTTTCCGGCTGCGAGCGCGAGCTTTGCGTCGACCGACCGCGCGTCCTCAAACCAGACCTCGTGCTGTTTTCCGACCTCGTCGAAGTAGTTGAACCACGGCGTCTGCGCCGTCTCGTCGAAGTTTATTTTGGCACCCGAATTATTCGCGAGCCCGAGGGCTTCGACGTTCGAAACCGACCGCGCGGGCGTGCCTTCGACCCACGGGAGCGTCCAGTCGTAGCCGTAATTCGGCATCCCCATGTAGATTTTTTCGCGCGGAATCGCGGTCAGCGCGTAATCGACGACCTGTCTGACGGCCGGAATCGGTGCTACGGCGCGCGGCTCGGAGTATGTGTATCCCCACTCGTAGGTCATCAGAAAAACGCTGTCGGCCGCGTTTCCGAGGCTCTTGTAGTCCATGCCCTCGTAAAGCAGCCCCGGCTGTGAGTCTGAGGTCTTCGGCGCGAGCGAGACGTCGACGAACTTCCCGTACGGCGCGAGCGCGGCTCTGAGCGACGACGTGAAATCGACGTACGCGTCGCGGTCGGCCGCCGGAATGTACTCAAAATCGAGGTTTATCCCCGCGTAACCCTTGGCGTTCATTATTTCTACAATGTTCGAAATCACGTTTTCGAAGCTCTCGCGGCTTCGCAGAATCGCGCTGACGCGGGCGGTCGAGAAGCTTCCGTCGTCGCCCAGACTCGTCAGCACCATCATCGGGCGCGTGCCGTATTCCTTCGCGATTAAAATTAAATTTTCGTCGTCGGGGACGATCAGCGTACCGTCCTCGCGGACGCCGTAGCTGAAAATCGCGAGGTTCGTGAGGTAGGGGAGCGTCTTGCGGAGCGTCGGCTCGTCGACGAAGGTATATACGTATCCTGTCGTGGCGAGGGTTCCGCGCTTTGTGTCCGAAAAGGCGATGATCAGCGTCTGGCCGGGAAAAATCTCGTCCTTCCCGCCGAGAATCGGATTGTTGCGGTATATCGTGTTCCTGCTGACGCCGTAGGTTTTCGCGATCTGGCTTATCGTGTCGCCCGGCGCGACGGTGTGGATTTTCGAGTGGTAGGCGATGACGAGCGACTGACCCGGACTGAGCGTTTCGGGCGTGATTTCGTTATCAAGGATGATCCGCTCGGCCGGGACGCCGAATTTCGCGGCGATCGAGTTTATCGTGTCGCCGCGGTTTACTGTGTAAATTATCATTAGAATCCCTCCGGATCCACTTTATGCGCAGATTTTTCGATTTATGCGCTGAAATCTTACATACGGACAAAGAACCGTTCATACTGAGTTAATATTGTTGGTATAAAATTTAACATATGGAAAAACTGACTTACAAGACCGCGCTCGCCCCGATGGCGGGCGTGACCGATCACGCGTTCCGCGCGACCTGCAAGGCTCTTGGCGCGGAGCTCACTTATACCGAAATGCTCTCGGCCAAGGCGGTGCATTTTGAGGACAGGAAAACCGCGGTTTTAGGCGAGATTTTCGATGGCGAATCGCCGATCGCGGCGCAGATTTTCGGCAGCGACCCCGAGGTCATGGCTGAGTGCGCGGCGAAAATTTCCGACGGGACATATAAATATTGTAAGAACACGAATCGTCCGGCGGCGATCGACATCAACATGGGCTGCCCCGCGCCGAAGGTTTCGAACAACGGCGACGGCTCCGCGCTCCTCAAAAATCCGGAGCTGGCCGAAAAAATCGTCCGCGCCTGCGTTCGCGCGACAAAGCTTCCGGTCACGGTCAAGATGCGGATCGGCTGGGACGAAAATTCGATTTGCGGCGTTGAGTTTGCCAAAAGAATGGCCGACGCCGGGGCGGCCTCGATCACGGTTCACGGCCGGACGCGCGAGGGGAGATTTTCGGCTCCGATAAATTTTGAGGAGATAAGGAAAATAAAGGAAGCCGTCGATGTCCCGGTCATCGGGAACGGCGAGATCTTTTCGGCGGCCGACGCTTTGCGTATGTTCGAGCGCACCGGATGCGACGCGGTGATGATCGGACGCGGCGCGCTCGGGAACCCGTGGATTTTTTCCGAGATTAAAGCCGCGCTCGAAGGGAAGAAATTCGTTCTCCCGGACGAAAAAAACCGCGTTTTATCGGCACTTTCGGAGCTTAAGCTCAGGATTTCGGAGAAGGGCGAGCGGGTCGGGATCTGCGAGTCGAGAAAGCTCCTCGCGTGGTACTTAAAGGGTATCCGCGGGGCGGCGTCGGCGCGCGGCGCGCTCAATTCGGCTCTCACATACGAAGAGGTCGAGGCGGCGATGCTCGGCGCGATTGAAGGCAATAACTGAAATTCCGGGAAAATCGGCACAAGGGGGTGACGGTATCGTGAAAACCAAAGATGAGTCCGCGCTTATAAAAGCGGCGGCGCGCGGCGACGAGGCGGCTTTTGGCGAGATCGTCACGACCTATGAGCGGCTGGTTTTCAGCACGCTGAAATCGAAGGTCATGTCGATCGAGGACGCGATGGATCTCTCGCAGGAGGTTTTCATCAAGATCTGGCGCGCTCTCCCGAACTGGCGCGGCGACTGCAAGCTCTCGACCTGGATTTACAAGGTCTGCGTCAACACGAGTCTTGATTTCCTCAGAAGATCGCCCGAAGTCGAGACGGTTTCGATGTCGCCTGACGACGAGGACGACCGGCCGTTTGAGGTCGCCGACGAGTCGATAACCGCCTCGCCCGAGCGGCAGGCCGAGCAGAACGAGACGACCGCCGCGGTCAGACGCGCGATCGCGAGCCTCCCCGACGATCAGCGGCAGGTGATAATGCTCCGCGACATCGAGGGGTTTTCCTACGACGAGATCTCCGAGATGCTTTCGCTGGGGATCGGCACGGTGAAGTCGAGGATCAACCGCGCGAGAATGCGGCTGAAGGCTCTTCTGGAGTCTGATCTGGCGGTCAGAAAATAATTTCAAAAAAAATTTGATTTTTTTCGCGAAAACCGGGAACAAAATCGGAAACTCTGCGTCTAATCACTCACAAGAATAAATGTAATTTGATCGGGGGATATCATTTGAAGAACAAAAAGATCCGCATGAGCTGCGACGAGGCGCGCGAGCTCATGTTCGGGTATATCGAGGGCGAGCTTGGCCGCGACGAGGCTTCGCGGCTGGCGGCGCATCTCATGGAGTGTCCGGAGTGCCGGGAGGAGCTTGAGAGCTGCCGGAAAATGCTCGACACGCTGGAAAAAATCGAATATCACGCGCCGGAGGGGCTGCATTCGGGCGTAATGGCTCTGATCGGCACGACCCCGCAGGAAAAGCCTTCGCCGTTCAAGCGATTCTTCGGCGGAGCCGGGCGCGCGGCGGCCGGAATCGGAACGATCGCGGCGGCCTGCGCGGTGATCACGCTCGTGATCGTCGGGCGCGGGTATCTTCTGAAGCCCTCCGACCTTGCCGGAGCTTCCGAAAAGCTCATGAATTCCTCTGACGCGGGAAATATTTCGTCGTCTGAGACGATCGAGGCGCAGCTCTTCGCGTCGCCGAAGACCACGGCCGAGACGACGCTTGACGGCTTCGTCGGGATCGATGCGGACGGAGTTACGGCGTCCGACAGGATGAACATGACAGAAGGGGAGATTGAAGCCACCGCGAACGGCGTGGACGCGCAGAAGAAGCTGAGTTCGACCGACACTACGTCGTTCGGGTACGAGTATGCCGCGAGCCGTGTCGAGCTCGGAATTGTGGTCGAGCGGTTCCTTGAGAACCGGAACGCGGTCGTGATTCTTCCGGTCGACACGACGATCGGCTCGGATTACGGCAGCGAAGTGACTGTCTCAGGGCTTGAAAACATCGCCTTCCGCGAGGTCGACGAGGACGCCGAGAATTCGCTCGGCGAGATCGTTAAGCTCGCCGGGATCGAGGGAGTCGAGTCGCAGGTTCTCGTTCCGGAGGACGGCTACGATTCGCTGATCATCGTCTACGAGAGCGGGATTCAGATTCCGGTTCCGGGAGCGGATAATTGATCGGGTATATTTTGTGCGGCGCGGTCGCCTGCGCCGCACTTTTCGTCGCGTTTTCGGAGAGGCTTTTGGTGCGGATTTACCGGATTCCTTCGGGGCTTCCGGCGCGGATTGTTCAGGTTTCGGATCTTCACGACTGCGTTTTCGGAAAGCGGCAGGAGAAGCTGATTTCGGCGGTCGTCGGCGCGAAGCCCGATCTCATCGTCCTCACGGGGGACATTGTGAACGACACGCCGGAGAGAGTCGGGAGGGTTCCGATTTTATCAGAGGATCATCCGGTGCGGGAGTTTCTTGACGGAATCCGCGGCGTCGCGCCGGTTTACATGGTCTATGGAAATCACGAGGCGAACATTGAGAATATCGACGGGCTTTCGCGCGAGCTTACTTCGCTCGGGGTCAGACTCATCGGCGGGAAGAGCGAGATTATCCATATAAACGGGCGGGACATCCGGATCTGCGGCATCGACGATCCGAGATTTTTCGGCGCGGGAAAGCAGAAGATGACGCTTTCAGAGCGGCTTTCGGACGACGCCGACCGCGATTCGCCGGGGCTTATTCGCTGGCGAAAGGAGCTTGAGGGGCTTCCGTCGGGCGGGATTTACACTCTGCTTTTGTCGCACCGTCCCGAGGAATTCGCGTTTTATGAACGGTTTGACCTGACCTTTTCGGGGCACGCGCACGGCGGTCAGTGGCGGCTTCCGCCGTTTATAAACGGGGTCTACGCGCCGCATCAGGGGATTTTTCCGAAGCACGCGGGCGGGCTTTACAGAGTCGGCGGCGGGTTTCACGTCGTGTCGCGCGGGCTTTCGAAGATCCGCTGCCCGAGAATTTTCAACCGTCCCGAGGTCTGCGTCGTTCTGCCTGAAAACTGAAAATTTACGGCGGGGTTCCGGAAAACTGAGGTTTTGCCGGAACTTTGCCGTGGTTTTGTATATAATTGCTCTTGACAAATCTTTTCGGATGAGTTATAATATTTATGCTGAATATAGTTTGTGGAAGTCGGCGTTTTTTCCGCGCCGGCCCGAGTTTATCTCCCCAAGGAGGATGAATTATGACAGAAAACCGTAAAAAAGAGCTGCTTCGCACCGCGTACGAGATACGCAAGGGAGCCGTGACGGCCGTTTACAGCGCGGCCAGCGGACATCCGGGCGGATCGCTCTCGATCGCAGAGATTCTGGCCTATCTCTATTTTGAAGAAATGAATATCGATCCTGCCGACCCCAAGAAGGACGACCGGGATCGTTTTGTGCTGTCCAAGGGACACGCCGCGCCCGGGCTTTACGCCGCGCTCGCGCTGCGCGGGTTCTTCCCGGTTTCCGAGCTTGAGACGCTCCGGCAGGTCGACAGCATTCTTCAGGGTCACCCCGACATGAAGCACATTCCGGGCGTTGACATGAGCACCGGGTCGCTCGGACTCGGAATCTCGGCGGCCTGCGGAATGGCGCTCGCCGGAAAGTATCAGAAGAAGGATTACCGCGTCTGGTCGATCGTCGGCGACGGCGAGTCGGAGGAGGGTCAGGTCTGGGAGGCGGCGATGTTCGCCGCGCACTACAAGCTTGACAATCTGGCGGTGTTTGTCGACTGGAACGGGCTTCAGATCGACGGTCCGGTGGCCGAGGTCATGAATCCGACGCCGCTTGACGAGAAGTTCCGCGCGTTCGGCTGGAACGTGATTTCGATCGACGCGCACGATCTCGACGCGATCGAGGCGGCTGTCGGAATCGCCAAGACGACGAAGGGCAAGCCGACCGCGATCATCGCGAAGAGCGTCAAGGGCAAGGGCGTTTCGTACATGGAGAACGAAGTGAACTGGCACGGCGCGGCACCGAAGAAGGATCTCTACGACGTCGCGATAGCCGAGCTTGACAAGGCGATCGCCGGGCTTCAGTGAAAGGAAGGGTTCTTAAAATGGCAGACAAGATAGCAACACGTGAAGCCTATGGCGCGGCGCTCGCCGAGTTCGGCGACAAGTATGAGAAGTTAGTCGTTCTCGACGCGGATCTGGCGGCGGCGACGAAGACCGGGATGTTCAAGAAGAAGTTCCCGGAGAAATTCTTCGACTGTGGAATCGCGGAGGGGAACATGATGGTCGTGGCGGCCGGAATGGCGGCTTCGGGACTGATTCCGTTCGCTTCGTCGTTCGCGATGTTCGCGGCGGGACGCGCTTTCGAGCAGGTGAGAAACGCGATCGGGTATCCGCATCTGAACGTGAAGATCGGCGCGACGCACGCGGGAATCTCGGTCGGCGAGGACGGCGCGACGCATCAGTGTCTCGAGGATTTCGCGACGATGAGATCGATTCCGGGCATGGTTGTCATGCAGCCGGCCGACGCGGTTGAGGCGCGCGCGATGGTCGAGGCGGCGATTAAGTACGAGGGACCCTGCTATATGCGCTTCGGACGCTACGCGGTTCCGGTGATCAACGACAAGGATTCGTACACGTTTGAGATCGGAAAGGGAATCGTGCTCGCCGAGGGCGAGGACGTCACGATCGTGGCGACCGGACTGATGGTCGGCGAGGCTCTGGCGGCGCGCGAGCTTCTCGCGGCCGAGGGAATCTTCGCGCGTGTCGTGAACATCCACACGATAAAGCCGCTCGACTCGGAGCTTATCGCGAAGTGCTCGGCCGAAACCGGCGCGATTGTCACCGCCGAGGAGCACAATATCATCGGCGGACTCGGATCGGCGGTCTGCGAGTGCGTGGCTTCGACGAAGCCGGTTCCGGTGATCCGTGTCGGCGTCGAGGACAAGTTCGGCCGTTCGGGCAAGGTTCCGCCTCTGATGGAACTCTACGGCCTCACCGCGGCAAACATCTACGCAAAGGCAAAGGAAGCCATAAAGCTCAAGTGATTTATTGGAGGGGGGGGGGGGGGGGGGG
>CAKSVM010000008.1 GCA_934503195.1 uncultured Eubacteriales bacterium | reverse complement strand
GCCTACGACACCGACGAGAAGAAGGAATTCTACGAGTTCCTCCGCGCGCTCGACGCGCTTAAGGCGTCGCTCACCGGCGACGACAAAACCGTCATCCTCGACGCCGACTCGAAGCTCGGAAAGCTTCTCACAAATCCGTAATACCTTAAGTCCGGAGGCGGGAAACCGTCTCCGGGCATCCTGCTGTAAATTTTTGGCATCCGGAGGATAGCTCATGTTCACACCGATTATTTCGGGAATGTCGTTCTCGGACATTCTCGTCTACTTCCTGCTCTACGCGATAGTCGGGTATATGCTCGAAGTCATCTACGCCGCGCTCGTTTTGGGAAAGTTCGTCAACCGCGGATTCCTGAACGGGCCGTGGTGTCCGATCTACGGCTTCGGAATGGTCATCGTCGCGATAACCCTTCGCCCGCTCTCGGGGAATCTCATCGTGCTTTTCATCGGCTCGGTCATCGTCACGTCGTTTATCGAATTCGTAACCGGGTTCGTGCTTGAAAAGGTTTTCCACCAGAAATGGTGGGATTACACCGACGAGCCGTTCAATCTCGGCGGCTACATCTGCCTCAAGTTCTCGCTGATCTGGGGCGTGGCCTGCGTCTTCGTCGTGAAGCTCGTGCTTCCGTTCACCGACATGATCGCGTCCGCGCTGCGGAACACGGTCGGCGCGATTCTCCTGTTCTGCGTCCTCGGGCTGATGATTTCGGATCTCGCGTTCACGGTAATCACAATCGCCGGAATCAAGAAGAAGATGCGCGTGATGAACACGATCGCCGCGAAGCTGAAGGAAAACTCGAACAGCGTCGGCGGCTTCCTCTCGGGGGAGACGCTTGAGCTGAAGAAAAAATTCGACACTCTGTCCGAGCAGATCACCGAAAAGGGCGGCGCGAAGCGTATGCTCGAAGCCTTCCCGAACCTCAAGAAGACCAACTCGAGGAAGCTCTCCGAGCTTCGCGCGAGCATAAACGAGAGCCTCGAAAAGTCGCGCGAGAAGTCGCGCGAGGCGCGCGAGAATCTCGCCGAGAAAACCCGCGAAAACCTCGCCGAGGCCAAGGAGAATCTGACCGTCGCCTACGAGAACATCGAGCGGAAGGTCGCCGATATAAAGCCGAAGCTCGCGGTGACGAAGGAGGACATTCCGCACATCGTCATGACGCTGATAATCGGAGTCGCGATCGGGTATTTCCTGACGAAGGTGATCGGATAAGTGAAAAAAAGGCGGTTTCGGACCGCCTTTTTCAGGTGCTTTTCGAGAATGTTGGAATTCTTACTGGTGTTCTGCCAGTTTCATTCTCTTTTTACAAAAACTTTGTGTTTCATTTTCGGGCGTTTTCGCTTATAATATTATAGAGAATAGTCTGAAAGGAACACCCGCATGGAACACATACTGATAAGCCCCGGCAAACTCAAACTGATGCTGACCCGCGACGATGTCGAACACTATGACCTCACGTCGGCGGTCGACGGAGAATGCGATCCCGAGTCGCGCCAGTCCTTCAAAGCCTTGCTCGCCGACGCCGGGAAGCTCGGGTTCGACCCCGGAAACGACCGGCTTTTCATCCAGCTCTACCCGTCAAAGGACGGCGGAGCCGAGATCTACATAACCCGTCTTGGCGAAAGGCCGCCGTCCGCGAACGCCCGTGAGAAATTTTCGGTGACGCACATCGGCGCGTTCGACTCGCTTTCGGATCTGCTTTGCTGCTGTAAAAGGCTCGGCGGATTCGATTCGGAGGAGTCGGAATCCTCGGCGTTTTCGGACGAGGACGGGCAGAATTATTATCTTGTTCTCTCGGAGTCGCTGACCTGCCGCGAATTTCTCGAAAACGGACTCAGAATCGACGCGATTATCGGCGAATATGGACAGAAAATCAAGCCTTCCGGCGCGATTTATTATATAAAAGAGCATTGTTTTGAAATTTGTGAAAAAAGGGCTGTTAAAATTCTCGGAAGTATGGTATAATATAAGGAGCGGAGAATTCTCCGCGTTTTCCAGAAAATTACAGGAGTGAAAAAATATGACCTTTGAAGAACTTGAATCGGCCTGCGCGGCCTGCAATGCCTGCCCGCTCGGAGCCACGCGGACAAAATCGGTCTTCGGAACCGGAAACCGGAACGCGGATCTGATGTTTGTCGGCGAGGCTCCCGGCGAAAAGGAGGATCTTTCGGGAATTCCCTTTGTCGGCGCGGCCGGAAAGCTTTTCGACCGCTATCTTGAGGCGGTCGACATAAAGCGCGAGGATGTTTACATAGCGAACATTCTCAAATGCCGCCCGCCGAAAAACCGCGATCCGAAGCCCGAGGAGGAGGACGCGTGCATAGGATTTCTTCGCGAGCAGGTGAAGCTTGTGAAGCCGAAGTTCATCGTCTGCCTCGGGCGGATCTCGGCGATGCGGCTGATAAAGCCCGATTTCAAGATCACGAAGGAACACGGCGTGTGGTTTGAGCGCGGCGGATTTGAAATGTGCGCCGTCTATCACCCCTCCGCGCTCCTCCGCGACCCGCACAAAAAGGAGGATATGCTCGTCGACATGAAGGCGATAAAGGCAAAACTTGACGCGCTTTCAAAGGACTGACGATGGGCGTTGACATAAAAATTGTGACTGATTCGGTACTGACGCTCCTCTTCATGGTGGTCGTCGGATACGGAATCAGAAAGCTGAATATCATTGACGACAAGATCTCGAAGAATCTTTCGACACTTGTAATTGTCGTCGGGCAGCCCTTCATGCTGATCGGCGCGCTCTTAAAGAACGAGTACTCGCCCGAGCTTCTGAAGACCGGACTGTTTGTGACCTTTTTAGGCCTTTGCGTACATACGCTTCTGGCGGTCGTTTCGCACTTCGCGGCGAAGCTCTGGCGCGACGCTGAGGAGTCAAGAATACTTGAATTTTCGCTGATTTTCGCCAACTGCGCCTTCATCGGATTTCCGATTCTCGAAGCGGCGTTCGGCGCAAAGGGACTTTTCTACGGCTCGTTTTATGTGATCTCTTTCAACCTCTTCATGTGGTCTTACGGAATGCTCGTTCTCGGCCGCGTGCGGCATGAGATCAAGATGAGTCCGCTGAAAATGATCATAAATTACGGCACGACGCCCTGTCTGATCGGACTCGCGCTCTATGTGTGGCAGCTAAAGCTCCCGGCGTTTCTTCTGACCGGGGCGTCGTATATCGGCGCGATCTGCACGCCGCTTTCGACTTTTGTGATCGGATCGCTCCTCGCGGCGATACCGGTAAAGAAGATTTTCGGCTCGGGGAAGGTCTATCTCTTCTGCTTCCTGAAGCTGATCGTCCTGCCGCTTACTATCGCAGTCGCGGCGAAAATTGTCGGATTATCCGATGAATTCGTGATTCTTTCGGCGATAATGACTGCGCTTCCGACGGCGGCGAACACGGCGATGTTCGCCGAGATCTACGATATCAAGCCGAAGCTCGCGGCGCACGCGGTCGGAATGTCATCGCTCCTCGCCCCGGCGGCGATTCCGCTCATATTGTTTGTGACCGATTTGATACTCGCAAAATTTTGAACGTGACTGATTTAACTTTAGTAATCTTAAAATGTGACTGATCATGCACTGACGCAAATTTTTGTAAATAGACGACAATCTGTCTTGTGACTGATCCGACACTGAAATATAAAACGAAAGGAAGTATGAAAAGTGAAATACAAGGTGATCGCGAACGATCATATCTACGGCCGTATGCTTTCGCTCGAACTTGACCGGGCGGGATTTCCGCGCGGAAGCGACAGCGAGAATGATTTCCGACTGCTCGTGGCTGAGGGGCAGACCGAGCTTCCAAAGAACATCCGGCTCCTGCGCGCGGCGGTGCTTGTTGACTGCGGAATTCTGGCGGGACAGCTTTCCGAGGCGGTGAACGTGCTGATTCTCGACCGCCCGTTCGCGCTTGAGGAGCTGCGTGGATTTCTCGAAAAAGTCAGGCAGGACGAGGAAAATTCCGACGAGGATGAAAACGGCGTGATGATTTTCCCGGACGATATGTCGGTGGTTATGGGCGACAAGTGTTCACAGCTGACAAAGCGCGAGTACGATCTTTTTCAATATCTCTACAAACGTCCCGGAATCACGGTCAGCCGTTCGGAGCTTCTGAAATCGCTCTGGCACGACGAAAACGCACGCGATACGAATGTCGTTGACGTTTACGTGCGTTTTTTGCGGACGAAGCTTGACGACAAATTCGGTCTGAAGCTGATTCACGCGGTTCGCGGCGAGGGGTATTACTATTTCGCCGACATTCCGACAAAATGAAGCTCGCGGAGATCATAAAATCCGACGAACCCTGCGGCGGAGCGGGAAAGTGCGGAAAATGCCGGGTCAGGGTGAGCGGTGAGCTTTCCGGACCGAACGCGGTCGAAAAGCGGATCCTCGGCGGACTTCTTGACGACGGCTGGCGGCTTGCTTGTCAGGCTGAGGTTGTCGGAAAATTCAGGCTTCTTGATGTGACTGATCGAAAACTTAAACTAACGCAAAATGTGACCGATCAGAACATTTGCGAAAATCAGAAAAAACGAAATGTGACCGATTCGAGCCTGTCCGGACTGGCGGTTGACATTGGAACGACAACGATCGAGGTCAGGTATTTCGAAGACGGGAAGATTTGTGACCGATCCGCGCTTAATCCGCAGCGGCGTTTTGGGGCGGACGTGATCTCGCGTCTTGGGGCGGAGGAACATATGGACGAGCTGATTTCGGAGCTTCGCTCTGCTGTTTCGCAGCTTACCGAGGGCTTTTTATACGATCGCGCGGTGGTCTGCGGGAACACGGCGATGCTGCATTTTCTGACCGGAAGCGACGTATCGGGGATGATTTGTGACCCATTCACGCCTTCGACGCTGTTCGGGTTCTGGATTGACGGCGGGTCGGTCGGGCTGCGCGGGCGGGTGTATCTTCCGCGCTGCGTTTCGGCGTTCATCGGCGCGGACACGACGGCGGCGATGCTGGCGGCGGGGCTTCGCGGGAGCGAATCGGACGACGGAACGCTTTTAGTCGACCTCGGGACGAACGGCGAGCTCGTATTTTCGCGGGGCGGGAAGCTGATCTGCGCGTCGACGGCGGCTGGCCCCGCGCTTGAGGGAGCGGATATTTCTTGCGGTACGCGGGCGTGCGAAGGCGCGATCGACCGGGTGAATTTTGACGGAAACCGCGTTATCGCGCACACGATCGGCGGCAAAAAAGCGGTCGGAATCTGCGGAAGTGGGCTTATTTCGGCGGTCGACGCGCTGGTTTCGGCCGGAATAATCGATGAGAGCGGGTATCTTGAAAAGCCGTTCGAGTTCGCGGATGGAATTTTTCTCGAGCCGCGCGACGTGCGGGCGTTTCAGCTCGCCAAGAGCGCGATCGCGACCGGAATCGGAATCATAACCGACGGCGAAAAGCCGAAAAAGCTCCTTGTGGCGGGAAATTTCGGCCGCGGACTTGACATCCCCGCCTGCGTCCGTCTCGGACTTCTGCCGGAATGCGGCGAGGTCGATGTGATCGGAAACGCCGCTTTGCGCGGGGCGGAGCTGATCCTTAAAGGAGCGTCTGAGCCGAAGAACGCGGTCTGCCGCGAGCTCGCGGCAGACGAGCGGTTCGACGAAATGTTCTGCGAAAATATGATGCTCCGGAAAGTACCGGAATTATAGAAAGGACAAACAAATGAAAATCACTTATCTTGGTCAGATGTGCTGCGCGATCGAGACTGACGGACTCACGATTGTGACCGATCCGTACCTCTCGGATTCGGTCGACAAGCCGATGGAGAGCGTCCGCAAATATCCCGCGCCGACGACACTCTGCGAGCTTTTGCCCGACGTCATCGTTATCTCGCATCCGCATGGCGACCACCTTGACAAAAAGTCGCTCGAACCCTTCTACAGACTCAGAAGACGTTCCTTCACGCTTGTTCCCGCGCCGAGTGCCGGAATCATCCGCTCGATAAACGGAAACCCGACGCCGATGCGCGCGCCGGCTCCGGCGACTTGGGGCGAGCCGTTCCGACTCGCCGGGGTCACGATCACGCCGATCCCCTGCGCCCACACCGAGCTTCACACGATGGACGGCGATTACAACGAGCTTTCCTATATGATAGAGTCCGAGGGGAAGAAATTCTTCTTCGGCGGCGATATGTCGATGTACGACGGGCTTCTGGAGACGCTTGTCGAAGCGAAGCCGGACGTGATGTTCCTGCCTGTGAACGGCCGCGACTATTTCCGGACGGCGCGGAACATAATCGGAAATCTCGACTCGAACGAGGCGGCGATTCTCGCGTCGAGCTGCGGGGCGAAGGTCTTCATCCCGGGGCATCACGATCTTTACGAGGCGAACGGATGCCCGGACGAGTGGATCATTTACTCCGCGAAGAAATTCTCCGCGCCGCTTAAGCTGCTGAAACCCGGTGAATATACCGAGGTCTGAAAAAGTTAAAAAAATATTTTCAACTTTTTTTGCGAAACCTATTGCAATTATCGCGAATGTGTGGTATAATAGTTCTGTTAATCGTGAAATAACTATGTTGCGCGCCATTAGGGCAACCGAACGCGCGACTCAGGAGGTAAAAAATCATGGCAAAGTGCAGTATTTGTGGAAAGTCCGTTCAGTTCGGTCTCGCTGTTTCTCACTCGAACCGTAAGACCAACAGAACCTGGAAGCCCAACATCAGAAAGGTAAAGGCTATCGTCAACGGTACTCCCAAGACCGTCAACGTATGCTCCCGCTGCCTGCGCTCCGGTAAAGTCACCAGAGCCGTCTGAGCGATCAGAAAACAAACAGACCGATGTACGTCCGTACATCGGTTTTGTTTTAGGAAAAATGGTTATTATAGGAAGAAGAGGATACGACCGGTTCGCGGACAGCCTTCGCGCGGCCGGATACGACCCGGTTCCGCTTGAAGGGCTTTCCGGGCTTAATGAGATCGTCGCGGATCACGCCGACACACTGATCTGCGAGGTCAGCGGCCGCTTCCTTCTGCCGCGCGGGGCGGCGGAAAATCTGCCGGAAAGAGCGGTAAGAATCCTTTCCGGACGGCTCAGAATCGCGTCTGAGGCTCCGCGCGGCGGATATCCGGGGGATGTGTGCCTGAACGCGCTTTCGGTCGGAAATAAGCTTTTCGGGCGGCTCGCGAGCCTTTCTGAGGACGTGAAGACTCTCGCGCGCGACGCCGGGTTCGACCTTGTGAACGTAAAGCAGGGCTACGCGAAATGCGCGGCGGCGCGGCTCGGGAACGCCGTGATCACGGCCGACAGGGGACTTTCGAAGGCGATCCGCGCGGCGTGCGTCGGCTCGGTTGAGCTGCTTGTCATCCCGGTGGGCGGGATAAAGCTCGAAGAATGCGAATACGGCTTCATCGGCGGCGCGTCGTTTGTCGACGAAAAAAGGCGGAGAGCCGTGTTTTTCGGCTCTCTGCCAGGGAATTTTTCGCGTGAGGTGAAGGATTTCTGCGCGGCGCGCGGGTACGAGATCATCGAGCTTGACGGCGAGCTGACCGACGTCGGCGGCGCGGTGATTCTGGAGTAAGTTTTATCGACGGATTCCCTGCGCCGGAGCGATCGGGCGGGGAATCCGCTGATTTTTCATCGGCGGCCGGAGATTGACGCGCTTCACCGTCTTGACGAGCGAATGGCGTGGCGCATGTTTCTGATCCCGCGATTTTCCGGTGTCAGTTTTCGTAAGCTTTCATGAACTCCTCGAAAGACGCTTCACAGGCCGATTTATTCTGCGCCCACCATGTCGTTATCGGCGTACCGTGAAGGACGCTCTGACGCATCGCCATGCCGCCGTAATCATTCTGAATCGCGTATTCGAGCGCAAATTCCATTGTCGCGGTGTCGCGGATTATTCCGAGCATTTCGACCGAGTCGTCGTCGCGCGCAAGCTTGCTGTTCAGAGTCTTTTCAATATATGCCGGGCGGACGTACAGCGCGCCTGCCTCACAGATTGCCTCGGTTATGAGTCCCGAAAAATCCTTGTCCTGCGCGTCGATCGGGATGCAGAACATCGAGTGTCCGTCACGCGCGCCAGTGAAATAATTTTCCTGAGACTCATCATATTTCGGATACGGAAGAATTCCGTAGTCGAGTGTCTTATCGCGGAGCGATTTCGCGTCGGTAAGCCATGTCAGATGAAAGATCGACTGTCCGTCATAGAATTTTTTCAGCGCGCCGGTGTAATTGTCGCCGCCCGTGCGGTTTACGTCGGGATTATCGCGCCAGATTGAGTTTGCGATCTCCCACACCGCGACCGACTTTTCGTTCACGATGTCGAACTCGATTTTTCCGCTTTTGTCGGTCTTTGTGCGCGGGACGCCGAACGCGGTAAGAAGATTATCCATTGAAAGCGTGTCCCAGACCGTCATTCCATATTTTCTATCAGGTTCCTCGCCGTCAAGGTTTGTTCCCTTGTCCTTTATCATCCCGAGCAGTTTATCGATCGTCCACGTGCCGTTCCGGACCATTTCGTACGGATACTCCATCCCGTACTGATCCATCAGGTCTTTATTGAAGAAAATCACGTGGAGGTAGTCGAAAAGGGTCATCGAGATGTCGCCGGTTATTGCGAAGAGCTTTCCGTTCACGGTCAGACTGTCTACGATCAGCTCTGACCACCAGCTTTTTTCGAGCCGGAGATTCTTGATCTCGTGGAGATTTTCGAAGATGTTCTCGCCGAAAAGATCACCGACATAAGCGGAGTTTGCCTCGATGAGATCGAAGTCGCCGCTGCCGCTCATGACCGACGAGCGGACGGTTGTCGTGAATTCGCTCCGGTTTCCCCAGCGTCCGCCGATCGGCGTGTAGACAATTTTAACCTTGAAACGCTCCTCGACCGCTTCCTTGCGCTTGTAGAGCGCGTCGGTCAGGACGTCTCCGGTCTGAGTCTCGGGGAGAAAATCGTTCACAAGGTGTTCGCGGACAAGAATCCGGAATTCCGTTCCGCCGAAATCTTTCTCCGGAAGGCCTTCGAAAAGTGTGTAAGCGTGTGGTTCGTCCGAGGTCGTCCCGGTGACCTCAGGCGTAGTTTCTTCCGGAATATTTTCTTCGCCGCAGGAGACCGCGGGAGAAAGGACAAGGAGCATCGCTAGCAGTAAACATAACTTTTTTTTCATGGGTTCCTCCTGACTTTTTGGCACGTCGGTCGCGCTTTTACATTTTGATGTGAGATTTTTTGAGCCCGCGAATCACTTCCCCTCAAGCACCCCGCAAACCGCCTCGTAGAACCTCTCGCCGAATCTCACGACTCTTTCGGCCGTGAAACGATTCTCCGGCGTGCCGAAATAGCTCATCTCGACCGTGAAGGCGAAGTCGATCGGCGAATATCTGAGAAAGTAATTCATCATGTTCGGTTTGTCCGACTCGTTCCACTCGACGCCGTAGGGAAAATCCCACTCGCCCGTGTAGGTGAAGCAGTCGGGATCGGCCGCCGTCAGCGTCTTTAATCTCTCGCTGATCCCGGCCATGTATTTGTTCTCGGGGCCGCGCAGAAAGTAGACCGTGTCGTGTTCGCGTCCCTTGATCCACGGCGCGTGGAGGTCGAAGGCCGCGGTCGGACGGCTTTTCGCGATCTCCTTTAACTTCGCCGTTTCGGGAAAAATCGCGGCCTCGTCGCGGTAGTCGCGGTTGTGGTCGAAGGGAAGTCGGTTCTTGCCCGCGTCGCCGTCGATCACGCCGTCAAGGTCGACGAAGGGGACGAAGAGAAATCTGTATCCCGGAAGCGGATTTTTCAGGCAGGCCTTCGCGATTCCTTCCATCACGAAGGTTCCGGTCGACTCGCAGGCGTGGTGGCGCGATGTGAAGACGACGAGCTTCTCGCCGTCTCCGAGCGTGAAGCAGGGAACGTCGCGCCCCTTGCGGCTCTTCGTGAAAACTTTTGGCGTTATTCCGCTCTCCGCGAGGAAATTTTTAAGTCTTGTCGGCGTGTAGACAAAGCAGAACGCGAAGTAAAGCTCGCGGTCGGATGAACTAAAATCATAGGAAAATCCGTTGTTTTCGGTCGTTCCCGTCCACTCCCAGTTCACAAGGTCAAAGCTTTTCGCGGCTCCGAAGTCTCCCATTTTCAGCGCGGTTCCGGGGAACTCGAATCTGACTCTCCCGGGACGGTCGGAAGCCTCGCGGATGACCTTGAACGCCCAGTAGAAATACGCCGGGTCGCCGTTGTGGCAGTCCTGATCGATGACGATTTTTTCGTCGGTCCGCGAGATGACACGGATGTTTCCGCACTCAAACGCGTCGTTGATGATCATTTTTTACTCCTTGGTTCCTTCGAAGACTCTGACATAATCGACGATGAATTTGTCTCCGACCGCCTTTTTCGCTTCCTCGGTCGGTTTGTGCGCCGCCGAACGGTAGCCGTTCACCTCGGTCGTGATCAGGATGAATTCCGGAACCTCCGAGACGTATCTCTCGGCGCGGCCGTCCTCTTTTCCGTCGATGTAGAATGTGTACCCCGTCTCGTCCCAGTCGACCGCGAAGGTGTGGTATTCGTCAAGGTCGAGTCCCTTCGCGCCCTCGCCGTACGCGTTTGAAACGCGGTCCTCGCCGTAGCCCGCGAAATGCAGGCAGTGATTTATCACCTCGCCCGGCTTAAAGGACTCCATGACGTCGATCTCGACGCCTGACGTCTCGGGGTGGAGGGTAGAGCCGATGACCGGAGACTGGATCCAGAACGCCGACCACCAGCCCGGCTTTTTCTGGAGCTTGCAGCGGCACTCGAAATAGCCGAATTTCTTCGTGTACAGGCTGTCTTTTAGCTTTCCGATCGTCCAGCAGAGACCCGAGTCGAAGGTCGCGCGCTTTTCGTCCTTCGGGGACGGATTGTCCATGAAATTGTATCCGGTCTGAAGCTGGGAGGAGCAGATTTCGCCGTCCTTTTCGAAGACGGTGAAGACGGCGTTCGAGTTGCCGTCGAGCGTCACGCCCTCGTCGCTCCACGTTTTGTGGCGGTTGCCCATCATGTTTAGGCGGTAGTCCCATTTCGAGCGGTCAAGCTCGGTTCCGTCGAATTCGTCGCTCCAGACGAGCTTCCATTTCTTGCCGTCCGGGAGGAAACTCGGGACGTGATCCTTGATTTCGTATTTTTGCATGGATTTTCTCCTTTTGAAATATTGACTTTTCTTCGCGGATGTGCTATAATGTCATATACAGTATACCACACTTTTCCGGACGATTCAATACGAAATCGAAACTTATAATGTCAGGATCTATACTTTTATGGAAAACAGCTGCATACTCCCGGCGGTGATCGGCGTCGGGATCTATGACTCGTCGCTCTACCGTCAGCGCGGCGAAACCGATCGGCGCGTGACCGCCTTCTACGAGCTGGAGTTCACGCTCGAAGCGGGCGGCGTGCTTCATATCGACGGCGCGGATCATAAAATCGCGCCGGGGCTTTTCGTAGTCTCGAAGCCGGGGATGACGCGATGGTGCGGCGTGCCCTACAGATGCGCCTACATCCATGTCGCGCCGATCGACTGCGGAATCTGCCGCGAGCTTGACACGTTCCCGGTCGCGATGAAATTGTCCGCGCTTTCCGAAATGGAGAGGATTTTTTCGGAGCTTATAAAGGCGGCGGGCGAGGATCCCCAGCCGCACGGAGTTGCGCTTTCGCCCGAACGCGGCGATTTTATGATCTTCGCGAAGCTTTTCGAGGTGATCGCTTTATTAAGGAAGGAACCTGTCGGGGCGTCGGTTTCGCGAAAGCTCCCGCCAGAGGTAGCGCGGGCGATGGAGATGATCGACGCGTCGCCGGGGCGGATTTACACGCTGGCCGAGTTTTCGGCGATGTTACATCTGAACGGCGTGTATTTTGAGCGGCTTTTCAAGAAATCGGTCGGGAAAACGCCCTTCCGCTACATGATGGACAAGAAGATCACGATTGCGAAGCATCTGCTTCTCACGACCGGAAAGACGTCGGGCGAGATCGGAAATCTGCTCGGATTTTCGTCCGATTCGCATTTTTCCAGCACCTTTCGGCGCGAGGTCGGGATGACACCGTATGAATTCAGAAAAAACTTCTGAAAAAAATCGAATTTTATTTCGAAAACCCCTTGACAAATCCGGAATCCTGTGGTATAATATCATATGTTGAGTCCTAAGACCACAGGTTAAGGCGGTTTCCGCCCGGGTAATGTTTCCCCTGCCGAGGATGAATCTTCAGTGAAAATAACCGTTTCGCGCTTTTTCGGCGCGGCGCATATGCTCATTTGTGATTCTTCTTCCAGTCTTCGGACAGGACAGAAGGATTTTTATTTTCCGGAGGTGAAAACAATGCCAAGTGAGAAGATTTTAACTCAGAAGCAGCAGGCTGTCGCCGAGCTTACCGATAAGATCAAGGCCGCTCAGTCGGGTGTTATCGTTAAGTACGAGGGCATCACCGTTGCTGACGACACCGCTCTCCGCGCCGCTCTTCGTAAGGCAGGCGTAGAATACGCGGTCGTTAAGAACACCATGACCGGCAGAGCTTGCGAGGCCGCTGGTTACGGCGATCTCAAGAAGGTTCTCGAAGGTATGACCGCTATCGCAGTCAGCACCGAGGATCCGGTCGCTCCCGCTAAGATCCTTAAGGAATACGCGGACAAGATCGAAAGCTTCGAACTCAAGGCCGGCTTCGTTGACGGAGAGGTTCTTGATAAGAAGGGTGTTGAGGAACTCGCTGCTATCCCGCCGAAGCCCATGCTCGTCGGAAAGATGCTCGGTTCTCTTCAGAAGTCTCTTTATGGTCTCTGCTATGTACTTCAGGCAAAGATCGACAAGGAAAACGGCGGAGCAGAGGTTCCCGCAGAGGCGTAATCGCCTACAAAATTTATCTATAATTCAGGAGGTTATTCAAAATGGCTAACGAAAAGACCACTCAGATCCTTGAAGAAATCAAGGCTCTTACCATTCTCGAACTCGCAGATCTCGTAAAGGCACTCGAAGAGGAATTCGGCGTTTCCGCCGCTCCCGTCGCAGTCGCAGGCGCAGCAGCTCCCGCAGCGGCAGCCGCTGAGGAGAAGACCGAATTTGACGTCGTTCTCACCGGTGCTGGCGCAAACAAGCTCGCTGTCATCAAGGTTGTCCGTGAACTCACCGGACTCGGCCTTAAGGACGCTAAGGATCTCGTTGAGGGCGCACCCAAGACCATCAAGGAAGGCGCATCCAAGGAAGACGCTGAGGCTATCAAGACCAAGCTCACCGAGGCTGGCGCAACTGTCGAACTCAAGTAATTCTGAGCGAAACATCGCGGCATGATCGAAAGATCATGCCGCTTTTTTTTATGAAAATCTATTGACTTTTCACGGATTTTATGGTATAATTTACAAAAAACGAAGGAAGATCAGCATGAAGATCCCTGAAAAGTCTTTGAATTTTCTTTATGACGGCAAACCGTTCGAGCCGGAAAGCACGCGCGTGATTCGCGAAAACGGGCGTGTGACGACGATTTATCTCCTCGACGGACTCGTGATCACGAATATTGTCCGCGAAATTCCGGAATTTGACGCGTTCGAGACCGTCAATTTCTTCGAAAACATGTCGGATTCACCGTCGGGAATCATTTCCGAGCTCTTCGACTGCGACGTTACGCTTCCGCTTGAACACGAGGAGCCGCGGAAATACGGCGCATACATTCCCGACATCGAAAGCGCGACGAAAATTTCGAATCCGCTCGGCTCGGTCTGGGACGCTTATGAGTTCTCGTCGGATCCCGACAAGTACTCGGGTAACGGCTTCCCGGCGCACATTCACCCCGGAGAGACGAAAAAACTGGCAAATCGCGGCGGAAGATCGTCCGACGGCTGGGCACCGTTCGTCAATGTTCACAAAAACGGACACGGCTACATCTACGCTATCGGCTGGACCGGACAATGGAATTTCTACATAACGCGTGGCGCGGACGACGTCCGGATGCGGTCGAAGCTTGAGGACACTAATTTCCGCATTCTTCCGGGCGAAAAATTCCGTACATCGTCGGCCGTCGTGATGGAATATGACGGCGACATGATTGATTCTCAGAACAAATGGCGTCGGCTCGTGAAGAAGCATTTCTCGCTGATCGGCAAACCCGGCCGCGAGGAGCACGGTCCATTCTGCGCGAGCATCTGGGGCGGAATGACTACCGAAGCCGCGCTTGAACGCGTCCGCACGATCAAAAAATCCGGCGTTCCGTATGAATACATCTGGATGGACGCCGGATGGTACGGAGAAAACGTCAAGGCGACGCCCGACGAATTTGAGGGCGACTGGGCGCAGCATACCGGAGATTGGGTGGTTTCGCCGCTGATTCATCCCGACGGGCTGGTCGTGTTTTCGCGCGAGGTGCATGAGGCGGGGATGAAGCTCGTCCTCTGGTTCGAGCCTGAACGTGTGATTTTCGGAACACCAATCACGGTCGAGCATCCCGAATATTTTCTGAAAAACGGCGATCCGAACACGAAAAATCTGCTTCTGAATCTCGGCGACGACGATGCGTGGAGTTACATTTTCGGAACTCTTTCGAAGCTCATCGAAACAATCGGCGTCGATTGCTACAGGCAGGATTTCAACTTCGAGCCGCTTTCGTACTGGCGGCACAACGACGCCGACGATCGCCGCGGAATTTCCGAAATCAAGCACATCAACGGAATGTACCGCCTCTGGGATTCGCTGCTGGAAAAATTCCCGCGCCTTCTGATCGACAACTGCGCGTCGGGCGGGCGGAGAATCGACATCGAGACGCTCCGGCGGAGTATGCCGCTCTGGCGCAGTGACTACGAATGCCCCGCGAATTTCCCGGTTTCGGGCGCGCAGGCGCATCACCTCGGGTTCAACTCGTGGATGCCGTTTTCCGGCACGGGTTCGGGGCGAGAATATGACACTTATCGAATCCGCAGCGCGTACGACACGTCGATGACGACGAATTATTTCTATTCGCAGCGAAATGATCTGCCAGATGAATCGAAGCTCGCTTGGCTGAAGGCGCGCGGCGAGGAATATCTGAGACTCCGGCCGTATTTTTCGGAGGATTTTTACCCGCTGACGGTCGTTTCGGACAAATCCGACGTCTGGTCGACGGCGCAGTTCGACCGTCCGGCGGTCGGCGACGGAATTGTTCAGGCCTTCCGGCGCGAGGATTCGCCATATGTCGAGTGCGTATTCAGACTCCGCGGAATCGATCCCGGCGCGGAATATGAGGTGACCGACCTCGATCATCCCGAAGACGTCCGCGTTCTGAGCGGCGGCGAACTCGCGGATTTCAGAGTCCGGCTTGAGGAAAAGCGAAGCTCGGCAATCTTCATATATCGTAGAAAATAACAAAAATGCCCCGCGTATGCGGGACGTTTTTGTTAGGATCAGAGAATATTCCGCTCGTCCTTGCGGAATTCGCGCGGGCTTTTCGACGACATTCGCTTGAAAATCCGGCGGAAATAGGTACTCGACGAGAATCCCATCCGCTCGGCGACCTCTTCGATCGGCATTTCAGGCTCGTCGAGCAGCAGACGCTCGGCGTTTGAGATCATCAGACGGTTTTTGTATTCGACGGGTGTCACGCCGGTCGCGCGCTTGAAGCGGACGAAAAAATGCGAGTCGGAGAGATTGCAGAGTCTGGCAAGCTCCGGAACCGGGCAGGGTGAGGTGAAATTCTGCTTCAGGTACTTCAGCGCGGGGTCGAGTACTGTGTCGCGCTCGGTCTCGTCCCGGCGGGTGAGGCAGGGAATTGCCGCCTCTAGCAATCGGTAGAAGTGCCACATGAGTTCAAAGCACTCACGGGCAGTCGGATTATCCTTCGATGAGTCACAAATCTCGGCTATCCGCAGGAATTCTTTCGTATAGTCGGATTCCGGATTGCCAAGCGCGGCAGCGAAATCCTCTCCGCGGATAGCCTGCACTCCCGAGCGCTGCGAACCGAAGATGCCGATCTCGTCGAGCTCGAAGTGGAGGGAGATGATGTGTACCCTGCCGTCGCCGCACTCCCACACTCCGTCATATGTCGAGCCCATCGGGACGAAAAGCAGGTCGCCAACTCCGGCGTGTCCGGTTGAGTCAGGTTCGCCGCGGTGGTATTCGCGAAAGTCCCATCCGCCATATATCATTACTGCGAGGGAGGCATATGGGCGCGGCAGGTATCTATAGATATCGATTGCGCCATTTTTCTGGGAAATGTGTTCAGCTTTGAAGTATACGACAGAATGTCTTGAAAAATTCATTTTAGCTTCCGATCAGAGAATAGTTCTGTTTTTCAATAGTATACTACCTTTTATTTTCTTTGTCAATATGGTATAATAATTTTACATTCAGGACACAACCTGAACATGAACGCTGTCGACAGGGGTTCACATTTCTGTATTACAACAAAATGAAAGGTGGTCTACTATGAAAAAGAGTAGAATTCTGGCTCTGATTCTTTTTTCGGCGATTCTTACGTCATGTGGAGATTCGGTTGGCACTACGCAAAATACCGGGGACAATGCGAACGATGACTCAGTAAGTCATGTTCCTGAGAGCACCTCAAAATACACCGATGAGCTCCCGAGCCTGAAATATGAGGGGAAAGAATTCAACGTTCTTACCTTTGATCAGGCGACATTGAGTTTCGCGCGGTCGGTAATCGATACTGAAGCGCAGAACGCCGATACGATCAATGATGCGATCTATGTCAGAAATCGCAACGTTGAGGAACGTCTCGATATTAAGATCAAGGTCTCGCTTTGCGGCTATGCTCCGACCGACAACCTGCGCGATATGCAAAACCGGGTTCTTTCAGGCGACGACAGCTATGATCTCGTCATGGATTTCGCGAACAATGTGAATTCGATGGCAATCCAGGGACTTTTGTATGATTTCCGAGACCTGAAATATGTCGATCTGACGAAAGAATACTGGTGCGATAGCTTGAATTCTTCGCTATCAATTGCGAACCGCAACTTTATGGCGGTCGGCGATTACTCACTCTCGTCACACGACGGAACCGGTATCATGATTTTTAACAAGGCGCTTCATGACAGCCTTGGTCTTGATGATGTCTACAAATTGGTGAAGGACGGAAAATGGACGTTTGACACGTTCTGTGATCAGGCGAAAGCCGCTGTAAGCGATCTGAATGGTGACTCAAAAATGGACAAATCAGACAGATATGGATATTTATCGATTCCGAAGGAAATACCGTCGTCATTCTGGATGGGAGCGGGTGAACTCGCGATATCCAAGGACAAGGATGATATTCCTTATCTTTCCGCGGACAAAGATGAGCGCTTTATTAACGCGTTTGACAAGCTGCTTGATATGATATGGAGCGATGACGTTTGGTTTCCAAGTGATAAGCCGAACGGAGCAGGCGCGGCGGAGTCTCCGAAATTCGAGGATGGGCAGGGGCTTTTTGGATTCCAACGGCTGTTTACGCTTGAAGATATGCGCGTCAAGGAAGTCGATTTCGGGATTATTCCATTTCCAAAATATGAGGAAACTCAGGAAAAGTACTGGTCACGTGTCGCGGGACTTGTTATGGGAATGATACCGATCAACGTGAAAGATCCGGATATGACCGGAGCGGTGCTGGAAGCACTTTGCTCAGAGTCGAGGAGCACCACAATCCCGGCATATTACGATGTCATGCTTAATTACAAGCTGACGCGTGATGAAGAATCATCAGAAATGCTCGATATTATCTTTGCAAACCGTGTTTGCGATCATGGAGATCTGACGTGGTGTTCATACCTGCGAGATGGTATATTTTGCCAGATGGTTATAAAAAATGATCACGACATAGCTTCAAAGATTGAGTCTATAAGAGCGGGACTTCAGGCTAGCATTGACGAAACAGTGGACGGCTATAAGAATGCTGGTAACTGAACAATAAAAGGCTTTCGCAGGCGAGAAAGGCTTCGCTCACGCGAAGCCTTTTTGCTATTCCCCGAAAATATAGAGATAATAATCCTCCAGCGTCGGCGCGATCGGCCTCGCGCGGTCGGACGGCCTTGATTCCGACAGGACGCGGAGGATCGCCTCGCCCGTCTCGTCGTCGCGCGAGATGCTGATGACGCGGAATTTTTCCTGATTTTCCGGAATCTCCGACTCGGGGCAGGGGAGATTCCAGACCTTGCCGGCGATCTTTTTCGTCAGCTCGTGAACCGGCGCGTCGTCGATGATCTCGCCCTTTTTCAGCATGATTATATCGCGCGCGACGAACTCGATGTCGGATACTACGTGCGTAGCGATGATTACGATCTTGTCGAACGCGATCTTAGAGATGAAATTCCGCACGGCGATCCGCTGTTTCGGGTCGAGTCCGGCCGTCGGTTCGTCTAAGATAAGGATCGACGGGTCGCCGAGAACCGCCTGCGCGAGGGTCAGACGCTGCTTCATTCCGCCCGAAAGCGCGCCGATTTTGCGCCGCGGGACGTCGTCAAGCTCGACGGCGGCGAGGATTTCGGGGATGTCGGACTTCGCCTTCTCCTTCGGGACGCCCTTGAGCGCGGCCATGTACCACATAAAGCGTTCGACCGTGAAATTCGGGTAGAGTCCGGGGTACTGCGGCATGAATCCGAGCTTTTCGCGGAAATTCACGCCCATTTCGAGGACGTTTTCACGCTCGCCTTTGTCATTTTCGAAGAAAATATCGCCGGAATCGGCCTTGAGATTGTCGGTTATGATGTTCATAAGGGTCGATTTTCCAGATCCGTTCGGTCCGAGAAGCGCGTGGATTCCGGGTTCGAGCTTCGCCGAAAAGCTGTTCAGCGCGAGGTTCGCGCCGTAGGATTTTGTTACTTTGTCGAGGATCAGTTTCATTTTGCCTCCTGTTTGACTATCGTCAGTTCAAGTTTTTCGCCGGTCGAGAGATCGACGCGCAGCAGCTCGCAGCCGATGTCGTCCGAGAAATACATATCCTCGCGGTGGAAGACTCCGTCGCCGTCCGCGTCGTCCCAGCGTGTGAACGAGCAGTAGAGGTAATTTCCGACCACAATCCACTGAGTCGGGCGGAGCGTGCCTTCGAAGACGCAGACAAGCTCTTTCTCCGAGCCGTCGTGGCGGCAGCGGAGGATTTTTTCACCATTCAGAACGATTTCGTCTGCCGCGTAGCCCGGAATTTCGGCTTTTCCGACCGTGATATCGCTTCCGGACTGATAATAAATATAGTTTTGCGTAAGAATAAATGGAAACCCGGAATAGTCTTCTTCGCCGACAACAGTTTCGGTTGTCCCGTCTGATATACGCGCCCGAAGTATCGAATTCCGGTCGGGCGAGAGGTGATAAAGCCATTCGCCGTCGGTCTGAATCCGGCTTGCGGCGATAGGAAGGTTGGGTTCAAGATGATTTATCCGGTCTTTGCCGTTTTCGTCGAGTGAGAAAATGAATTTCCCGTCGTTGAACCAGAATCTTCCATCGAGCGCGAAGAGCGGATCGACATTGTCAAGCGGTTTGTAAGTGCCGTCCGCGAGCTTTTCGCCGCCCCAGAACGCGTTTTTACCGCTGTCGAGATCAGCGCGGCGCAGGCCGAAGATGAGCTTATCGTTTTCCGCGTCGTATTCCTGACCGACGTAGATTCGCCATTTCCCGGAGTAGATTTCCGGTCCGAAAGAGGCTGACTTATCGGCAAAGTCATCGATGATAATTTTTTTATGGTTTTCAGCGTCATATCTGACAAACTGACGCGTGGATTCAAGACTCGGATTGCCGCCGGCGTCGGTTGTCATTTTTACATTTTCTGTATAATAACATATCTCGCCGGATTCCGTGAAGTGGTAGATGCTGCTGAGACTATAAAGCGGGCAGTCCGGGGTAGAGTGATTGCAGAGCGGATCGCCGCAGACCTCGGTCACGTTTCCGGTTCGGGGATTCAGACGATACAGCATCCCTTCATAAACTTTATAAATATAACCATCGCTGAATTTCAGATCATAAACCTGCGACGAGCCGAAATTCAGTGGCAGATCATCCGACCCGGTGTAGGGAAATTCGTTTTGAAGGCGTTCCGGCGGCTCATCGCCGCAGGAGATTGTCAGTGCGCACGTAAGTGTCAGCACCGCGAAAAGTATTTTTTTCATTCTATCCCCTCGTATTCACTGACGATCGCGAGTGAATCGCCGCGCGGTTCGAGTACGCAGGTGCGAAGCTCGCTGTCGCCGTTTTCGTAGCTTGCGGTCGGGTTCATCACATACGCGACGAGACAGCCGTTCGCGAAGGCACGAAGCTGTATAACATCACTGCTTTCGAAGCCATAGAGCTTCATTTCGGTGATTTTTCCCGACTCGGTGTCGTATTTCATCACGCGGAAATTCTCGCGGTCGAAGAAGTCGGATTCCGCGACCTCGCCGGGACGTCCGGTCGGCATCTCCTTCGTGCCGAGATAGCTGAATCCGTAGTCGCAGAACCAGATTTCGCCGCTCCCGAAAACCGCGTCTTCGCGGTATTCCGCGACAAATTCGTACGCGCCGTTCAGTTTGTAGAGCCGCTTTTTCGAGGTTTTCACCTCTTTGCCGCCCGACGTCAGCGTCTCGGGTTCGATTGTTTCGAGGAAAATCTCTCCGCCAAGAAAGCTCAGTGTGTCGGGTGAGCCGGGAAGATCTCTCGCGGCGTCGGTTGTGACCGATTCTGACTTTATGTCGATTATGTCAAGCCCATCGGATATGAGGTGAATATTTCCGTTTCCGACGTAAAATTTTGTGCCGATGTCGAGATTATCGCGGAAAACCTCGGGTTTTCCGCCGTCAGCCGGGATTCGCATGAGTCTTGCAAGCTGGTCGGTGCCGCTTGTTTTATCCTCGTTGTAGAATCCCTGCATGAACCAGACATAGCCGTTCGAAACGCGTATCGCCGGCTCGGTCGCGCCCGAAATTTCGTATGTGCAGAGGAGCGTCAGGTTCGAAAAATCCTGTCTGATGCGGTAAATCTGGCGGTTCAGCCCGTCAAGATCGGGATTGATTCCGCAGATGTAGAGGAATTCTCCGTCGGTCGCGAGTGTTATACCCCAGAAATTCTGGCTGTCGAGGCAGAATTCGCTCACGTGGTCGCAAAGCGGGTCGCGGCAGAAGCCGTCGAAGCGGCTGACCTTGCCGTTTTCGACGCGGAAAACGCGGTTTCCGTAGACGTCGGATTCGAATATGCTGCCGCCGATCCGGCAGTATCCGTCCGAATTCTGGAAGTCGACCGCGTTCCCGCCGCAGGAGACGAGAAGTGCCGATAAGAGAATAGTTGCGATTATAAGCCGTTTCATTTGTAAATATCCGCGGTATTCACGACGTCGAGATACTGCTTGGTTTCGGGGTCGATTATTACCCAGCCTCGCGTCACCTCGTAATCATACCAGTCCTTTCCGCGTCCATCGTCTCTGACCGTGTAGTTTTCATAGTCAGTGTCCCAATAGCCGAAAATCAGTTTGCCGTGCTTCAGAATCGGAGTTTCCGAGAAAATGTGGTCAAATGTCATGAAAAGCGTCTCTTCTCCGGTTGTTATGTCAAGCCGCATAATCTTCCCGCCGGTCATGTTGTGCTTTGTCTTATTGTGATTTCTGTCGAATCCGACCTCGACCGGGTCGTCGACATAGTTCAGATAGTAGATGTAATTTCCGACGCGAACGAAATGGAAGTCGCCGAAATCGTCGTGAATGAGCCTCTGCTCTCCGGTTTTCAGGTCGCAGACCCAGAGCGTCTGGCGTTCGTAGTTGTATTTTCCGTTTTCCTCATACGGACAGGCGAAGAGAATAGTTCTGTTTTCGATCTGCTCCGACTCTACGACCTGAATATATTTGTCGGTCGCGTAGGTTTTCGTGAAATTGCCGTCGATATCGCCGAGCGCGAAGCCGTGACTCAGATATTCGCCGTCGTCGAGAATCGGGTAGATGAATTTTCCTTCGTACATACCGCTCATCGGGATTTTTGCCGATTCGGGAAGCTCGACGCTCTGCTTGGTTTTCAGGTCGATGCGCTCTAACTTTTTCGTTCCGTCGGGCGACTCGTGGCGGTTCCAGATGTATCCGTTGCGGATTGAGAAATTCGATCTGCCGAGAAATTCGCCGTTGACGGTTCCAGACGGCTCGGACTTGAAGACCAGCTCGACCGACTGCGACTCGGGGGAGTAGCTGAGTATCTCGCGCGTGGTGTCGCTCTCGTTCCGGCGTGTGAAATAGAGCTTGTTGCCGGTCTCGGTCAATGTACTGACTGCGTTCACGCCCGCGAATTTGCAATTCTCGTCGTGGTCGCACAAAGGATCGTCGCAGAGCGGAGTTATCGAGCCGGTCGTGACGTTCAGTTTCATGATGGTCTGCGCGCCGCGGTCGATGCCGAGGAAGAAGTAATAATCGTCGAAAAACGGGTCTTTTGCCTCTGTAGAGCCGCAGGAGACCAGCGTCAGCGTGAAGAGGAGCACGATGATCAATTTTCTCATGAAATTATTCCTTTCGGTTATTTAACGAACATCTTTTTCGCCGGGACGAGCATCGCGAAGACGGCGCATCCGGCTGCCGCGATCCAGAGCGCGAGCATCGACCAGCCGCTTCCGAAGAGCGAGCATTTCGCCGATTCGATGAAGATCGGCGTTCCCGCGAGGAGGTTCAGGAAGCTGACTTTGTCGGCCGCCGCGAGTCCGAAGTAGGCGAAAAGTCCTGGCAGGAGCGTCAGCAGCGCGACCGAGCCGAGGATCGGAATGTAGCGGCAGAGCAGCTCGGACAGCGCGCAGACGAGCATCGCCATAATCAGCGACGCGGCGATCCGCAGCGCGAGGAAGACGATCAGATAGCCGCCGATCGTGATTTCGCTCGCCACCGAGCCGAAAATTTCGATCGAGATCAGCGGCGCGGACGCCGACGGCATTTCGCAGCCCGAAAAGATCACGATCAGGTCGACCGCGTTGAAAAGCAGAGCGAGCGTCACGGCGATCGTCCCCGACGAGATCAGCTTCGCGAAGAATGTGCGGTCGCGGCCGTTTTTCGTCGCGCGGAGAATCTGCGAAAATCCGCCGGACGACGAGCGCGCGAGGTATTCCGACGCGAAGGTTCCGGTTAAAAGCAGCAGTATCGACGTGTAGAGGAAGAGATCCGCGTCGCCGGAATACAGTTTTTTCCAGCCAGTGTCGTAGCAGAACCAGCCGTTTATCCCGGTTTCGGCCGATTTCTGTTCGAGATAATAGGCGTGATGCTCGATCGGCTTCAGGAGATCCGAGCGCGAGTAGGCGTAATTGTAGTCCGAGAGATACGCTCGATATTCGTCGAACGTGATCTCGTCATTCACGTATTTCTGCTGCATCAGCGTCTGTTTTGAGAGCGTCGAATCGATCATTTCGCGCTCATTTCGCAGAAATTCGCGCTTTTCGTCGGTCAGCCCGCCCTCAAGCCGCGTCATGTATTCCTTGTAAACCGAGTCGGAATAAGAAGATTTCAGCGAGTTATTTTTTACGGAATAGACGCATTTAAGCCCGAGAATCAGCAGAACGACGATTATAAATCTTGATGAAATCAGCGTTTTGTAGATTTCAGCGGAGAAGAGCGACATACTGTAGCGGCGTCTGCGCGCCGGGAGAGCGAGATTGCGGAAAAATTTCGAGATTTTCGCTTTCACTTCGAGCAGTCTTATGTGCAGACTGTCGAGGATGACCGGACGGAATTCGCGTCCGCCGTCGAAGCGGATCAGCGTGAAAATCACCGCGGCCGCGCAGATAATCGCTGACGTCACGAGTGTGAACGGCAGATACCCGGCGACGTTTCCGAGGAGATTCACCGCGCGGTAGCGCGCGAAAACCGGAGTCGCCGACGAAAGCGCGACGAGATTCAGATTCTTCAGCGGATTTCCGCTGTCAAGAAAGCTCATCGAGGTGAATAGGAAATTCAGCCCGAAAAGCCCGAGTCCGCAGAGGTAAATCATTATATAATTGTAGAAAACCGTCGAGAGCGCGAGTATCAGGAGCGAGAAAACGCTGAACGCGACGAGTTTTATTCCGATCGTCAGCGCGAAATATTCGCCGATGTTTATCATATATGGCGAAAGTGTAAATTTTTCGAGCGATTGCAGTGCGTTTTCGGGCGACGAATAGCCGAGCCGGAGTCCGAAGACCGCGAAGGTTGTCGCGGTGAAGGTCAGCGTCACGAAAACCGTGACAAGCGTCGAGGCGATTATTTTCGCGGCGGCGGTGCGAAGTCGTCCGTTTTTCGCCGTCCGGAGCATCGGCAGAATCCCGGTCTGCTTCTCCTCGGTGAAAATTACACCAGAGGTCATCATAATAAGAAAGAAAATGAAGAGATTTACAATTGTATAGTCGAAATATTCGCTCCAGCCGTGGCTGTAGCCGACGTCGATTCGTACGTTGTCGCGCAGATTTTCGTAGAGTTTTATCACGCGGAGCTGATATTTGTAGGTGAACGAATCTTTTCCGATGCCCATCTGCGCGAATTCGTCAAGATTCGAATACGCGCGGTCGATGACTCTCTGCATCACGTCGGGGTACTCCGACGCGGCGGTTATCGCGTTGTAGAGCTTCGCGAAAAGCTCGCGGTCGTGGAAATTTTCGTCGGTCGAATAGACGTCCGGCAGGGTTTCGGGCGTGAAATCGTAGTTTCCGGCGGCCATCGCGTCTTGGAAAAGGCGGTTCTGCTCCTCGTTGAAGGCCAGAATTTCCGCGTAGTACGCGTCAAATTCGGCCGGATTTTCCTCGTATTCCGCGAAGAATTCGGCGATCATTGCCGACGGCTCGGCCGCCGCGGGCGTTTTTCCGGCGGTGTAGAAGGCGATCGCGGAATTCATCAGGATGAAGACTACCATGAAAATCCAGAGATATTTCACGCCGAAAAGCTTTTGGATTTCGTACGCCACGAAGTTCTTCCGTTTCGCTTTCGCCGTGAATTTCGCTTTTTCGGCCGGGGAAAAGTCCTCGGACGCGAGCGCGAACCACTTTTCGTCGACGTTTCCGAGAGAACTGAAAACTTTTTCTGAACTATTATTTAACTTTTTCATAACGTGTATCCCTCCTCCGCGAGAAATTTCCGGAGCTTTTCGCGCGTTTTCGCGAGATTTTTCGAAATCCGGTTCGGTTTTGTCCCGAGCGACGACGCGATTTCGTTCACTGAGACGCAGTAAATGTAGCGGCGAAGGAAAATTTTCGCGTCGGTTCGGTCGAGCGTTTCAAGGAATCGGTCGAGCAGTCCCGAAAGCTCGTTTTCGTCGACCGGGGCCGGCTCGCAGTCGTCGAGTTCGACAAGAATCGCGGAGCGTTTTTTCGCGCTGTCGCGCCGGATTACGTTCAGCGCGAGGTTGCGGATGATTTTCAGCGCGTAGAATTTCAGCGAATCCGGCCGCTCTGGCGGAATACTGTTCCAGAGGCGGAGCAGAAGATCCGAATGGCATTCCTCCGCGCTCCCCGCGTCGCGCGTGATATTTTCGGCCGCGATCAGGCAGAGCTTTTTGTATTTCGTTTCGAATTCGGCAAGCCCGCGTTCGTTGCGCTCAAAGAGGAGCGAAATGATCATCGAGTCGTCCAAAGGCGTCACCTCCTGTGTCCCTTCAACCAATAAGACACGTTTTTTTCGCCGATCTGCCGCGGTTTCAAAAAAATCCGCACAAATTTGTGCGGATTTTTTTGTTAGTCTAGGTATTTTTCCTGCGCAGCATAGTAATTGAGGATTCCCGTAGCAATCGAGTCGGAAATTTTCTCAATCGAGTCGGGCTGCATCATTTTTTCGTACTCCTCGACATTTGTGATGAAGCAGACTTCGACGAGCGTCGACGGGAATTTCGGGTTCCGGACAAGCGCGAGACGTTGTTTTGTAGGCGAACGATTCATTTTGTTCAGCGCGGAAGACATCGTTTCGCCCATCACGCTCGTCAGCATATAGCCCGAGTCCGACCAGTAAAGCCCGACGAGTCCGTGAACTTTCGTTACATCTGTCGTGTACGGCATCGAGTTCTGGTGAACCGAGACGCAGAGGTCGGGCGAGACGTCGATCAGCTCCTGCACACGTTCGAGAACCGGAACGTCGTTCGGCGTCTCGCGGTCGCGGGTCAGAATCACCGTCGCGCCGAGCTTTTCGAGCTT
Source organism: uncultured Eubacteriales bacterium (assembly GCA_934503195.1). Taxonomy (GTDB): domain Bacteria; phylum Bacillota; class Clostridia; order Oscillospirales; family CAG-272; genus Flemingiibacterium. The sequence continues at coordinate 30,208 of CAKSVM010000008.1, read as the reverse complement.
CGGAAGAGCCGCCATCACGATTTCAAGATTGAAATCCGACTCGTTCATCGCGCCCTCAGCCGCGCCGAGCGGACCTAACGCGCCGGGATTTTTGCCGCCGTGTCCGGCGTCAAGGACGATCGTTTTGCCCTCGAGCGGAGTTTCGGAGTCGGGGAGCTTCGTCGGATTCTTAAGCTTCACAACGATTTTCCCGTCCTCGTAGTAATAGTCGAAGCCGTAGAAATTTTCAATGTCGTAGAGCTTGAAAAAATACTTGTAGGCGTAGGGGCGCGCGCTTTTTTCCTGTCTGAGCGACTCGAAAATCGGATTTTTATGGTATTCGAGCTTCGGCGCGGCCGACGTGTTCATGTTGTAGAGCGTCAGAACGAACTCGCCGTTTTCGACGTAGCAGTTGAGCGGAACGTTTATGTCCGAATCGAATTTTATGTAGGTCGCGCCGGAGTCGGTCTCGATGACCGCGTTCGTCACGGATGCCCATCCCACCTGACTTTTTCCGGTTTCAACGAGATCTTTTTCGGCGATATAGCCTCCGCAGCGGAGCTTGTACCATCCGTTCGAGAGCGAAACCGCGTTGTCGGTCATGCCGGGCGACTGCGGCGAATAGTCGTCGTAGTACCAGCTGTTCGTCTGGATTTTCATCTCGGTGTCGACCGTTCTGACCTCGACGGGAATCGAGCTTCCCGCCGCGCCGATCCGGATCTCGCCCGACTCGGCCGACGCCGATTCGGAGCCCTTGGTCGCCTTGAATTTGATTTTTCCGAGCGATTCGATGCCCGACGCGGGGCTTGTCAGCGTCACCGTGCCGGTGTAGACCTCCTTCATGTAGGTCGACTGCGCGGGTGGGTAGAGGGTCGGGCTGAGCGTGAAGGTTTTTCCGCCGATTTCGGCAGTCACTTTCGCTCCTGACGGCGCGGTGACGCTGACGCTGAGCTTGTTCGTCGTCCCGAACCAACCTGTCGAGGGCGTGACGGCGGTGATTCTGAAGCTGTCGAGCGTCGCGTATTTTATCACCGTCGAGGTCGGCGGTGTGCCGCGGTTAAGCGTGTAAACCGTTTCTTTGCCTTTGTGGCTGAACGTGAAGGTGTTTTTGCTCTTTGAAAGCGGCAGGTAGAGCGAAAAATATCCGCTTTTCGTGCGTCCGACCTTGGTTCCGTCGATGTAGAGCGGCTCGGACGGGTCGGAGGTGCCGAGGAGGAACGCGCCTTTGCCGTCGATGTAGCTGTTGTCGTAGGGGATCGAGAGGATCAGATCGCGGCCATTCGATTCGGTCGACGTGTAAATTATCTCCTCCGAGAAAACCTGTTTCGTCTCGTCAAAAAGCCCCTCGGAATTATTTTTCAGCGCGGCGTAGCCGTAGAGCAGGGAACCCTTGTACGCCACCTCCGCGCGGGCGAACTCGATCTGATTCCGGAGCTCGTCGGACGGCGAATCCCACGTTTCGTAGTTGTAGACGCCGTGGCTGATCAGAAGATCCACATCCGTCCCGTCGAGAAGCGTGTTCCACCAGCGGACGAGGACGTCGTATTTCGCGGCGGACGTCGAGAATCGCCAGTAAATCTGCGGCGCGAGGTAGTCGACGTAGCCGCCCTCGACCCACGCGACCGGGTCGCAGTAGATCGATTTGTAGGATTCGAAGCCGGATGTCGCCGAGCCGCCGTTTTTGCCGTCGTCGTTCTGCCAGATTCCGAAGGGCGCGACGCCGAATTCGCAGTCGGAGCGGATCGATTTCACGGCGTCGTACGAGGCCTCGATCAGCGAGTTGATGTTCGATCTTCGCCAGTCGTCGAGCGACTTTCCGCCGCCGGATTTCTCATATTCGGCCGCGTCGTCGAAGGTCGCGGAGACGGTTTTGCCGTTTTGCTTGACGGTTGTCGGATACGGATAGAAATAATCGTCGAAAATCACGCCGTCAACCGCGTAGTTCCTGACAATTTCGGCCACTCCGTCGGCGACGAGCTGACGCACCTCGGGGATTCCGGGGTTGTAGTAGAGCCGGCCGTCGGCGTACGCGACCGTGTACTCGGGGTGGAGCCGCGCGGGATTTGACCCGGCGAGGGCTTTCGGGTCGGTCTGGGGCTTTGACGCCGTTCCTGTCGTGACCCGGAGCGGATTGACCCATGCGTGAACCTTGATCCCCTTTTCGTGCGCGATCTTCACGAGGTATTCGAGCGGGTCAAATTCGAGCTTTTCGCCCTGTTTCCCGGTCAGAAAGTAGCTGGACGGGAAGATTTCAGACTTGTAGAGCGCGTCGGACGTCGGGCGGACCTGAAAATAAATCGCGTTGAGATTCGCCTCGAAGGTCGTTTTTACGATGTCGTCGAGCTCGGATTTCTGCTCGTCGACCGAAAGTCCCGGCTTGGAAGGATAATTTATGTTCGTAACCGTCGCGATGTAAACTCCGCGCACCTCGGAATCGGGGTTGCGGATCGAGTCGTGCGGCTCGGATCCGGCGTCCTCCTTCGACGTGTCGACGCCGACCGACGCCGATTCGGACGGCTCGGGCGGCGTTCCGGTCGGTTTTTCGGAATTTTTATTCAACACGAGCCAGAAGGCGAGGCCGCCGAGGACCGCGGCGAGCATGAATCCCGACAGCGCGGCGATCGCGAGCGGGAGAATTCTGTGCTTTTTGTGGCGAACCGGGGGCTCGCTGATGTTTGCTTCACTCATGGCTTGAATCCTTTCTGTTTTTATCTTCTTCTATTATACCAAAATCCGACGGATTTTGCAATAGGTAATCGTGAAATTTTTCTATAACATTTTATTCCAGCCGGACGGGCTTTCATTCATCGCGGAGTATAATTTTTCGCGGCGGCGAATAATCATTGGTACAAAAGGAGGATTTGAATGATGGAGAAAAAAAGAGGCTCGCTCATCGGATTCTTGGCGATAATGACGGTATTATGCGCGCTTTGCGCGGGGGAAGTGCTTTTAGCGCGCTTCATGTCGGACACGCCGCTCGAAGTTTCCACGACAAGTGAAAAGCATTACACGGTCGTGATCGACGCGGGACACGGCGGAATCGACGGCGGCGCGGTTTCGGCGTCGGGGATCCTCGAAAAGGACGTCAATCTCGCCGTCGCGAAGAAGCTCGCCGCGCTCTGCGACGCGTCAGGGATCGATTTTGTGATGACGCGCGACGACGATCGGCTTCTCGTCGACGATTCGATAAAGAAAAAACGCAAGATGCACGACCTGAAGAACCGCGTCGCGCTCGCCGAATCGACCGAAAACGCGGTTTTCGTCAGCGTCCACATGAATAATTTCCCGGACAAACGTTATTCGGGGCTTCAGGTGTGGTATTCTAAAAATGACGAATTGAGTCAGTCGCTCGCCGCGCTCGTCCAGACCTACGCGAAGACCTTCCTTGACCCGCAGAATTCGCGCGAGATCAAGAAAGCCGGGTCGGCGATCTTCGTCCTTGATCGGCTGAACGTCCCGGCGGTGCTGGTCGAATGCGGATTTCTGTCGAATCCTGACGAATGCCGCCTGCTTTCGACCGAGGAGTACCAGATGAAGCTCGCTTTGGTGATTTTCGCCGGAATCTGCGACTTTTTGACTTGACAAATCCGGATTTCTGTGGTATAATAAACAAAAAAACGGAGTACGCCATGTCAGAAGCTGAATCTGCAAAATACGAATTTCTGCCGCTCTACGGCGGGCGGGAGATTCCATTTGAAAATCCTGAGTTTTCTGCTCAGAAAACGACCTATTCGACCGATTTCAGGGGCGGTCAGATCGATAAAAAGCCGTACATAATGAAGTTTGAGGTCGAAAATCCGAGATTCCTCGCACTGATTTACCCGGGCGGCGGATATTTCGCCTGCTCGAACGGCGCGGCGGTCAGAATCGCCGAGGAAATGAACCGCCGCGGGATCACGGCTTTCGTCCTCTGCTACCGGACGGGCGACCGCGAGAAGCCTGAGTCGAGCTACAATTATAAAGCGATCCTTCAGGACGGTGCCGAGGGCGTGAAATACGTCCGGAAATACGCGGCGGAGCATGGACTTTCCGACAAAAAGGTCGTTTCGTTCGGATTTTCGGCCGGAGGGCATCTCGCGCTCGCCGTTTCGCAGGGGATTTCAGAATTCGACTCGATTCCGGACGGATTTTCGTCGATTCCCGACGCGGTCGTCGCGGGATATCCGTGTACGACGTTCAAAGAAGGCGCGTTTCCGACGCTCTCGCCGATCTTTTCGGCGCGCGAATCTGACGAGACGAGGAAATTCCTCGACGACCGCTTCACGCTCCCGCCGCGCGTGAACGAAAAAACGCCGCCGACCTTCCTCTGGTACGGCACGGCCGACCGCGCGGTTCCGCCTGAGTTCAACGCGGTTCCGTACTATTCCGCGCTCAGAAATGCCGGGGTTCAGACGACGATTTTCGGCTTTGAAAACGTCGGCCACGGCGTCGGACTCGCGACCGGAACCTGTGCCGAGGGCTGGCTTTCGGCGTCGATTTCGTGGCTGTTTGAGAAGGCTTTTTGAAAAATCCGAAAAAAAGCGATAAAAATCCGACAAAAGGGTAGGACAAAAACGGAAAAACGCGCTATAATAGAATCACAACAAAAACCCTTTGGAGGTAAAAATGAATCACAACAAACGCGTTTCGCTCTGCGGCGACTGGTCACTCACCTACATCGCCAACAAGAAATTCAAGGAATCCGGACTGAATCCGACGACTATCGAGGCTCTTTCGATCGCCGGATGGGACAAGGTTCCGGCCGAGGTTCCCGGCAACTTCGAGCTTGATCTGCACCGCGCCGGGGTCATAGGCGACCCCTTCTTCGCCTGCAACACGATCGAGTTCGAGAAGTACGAGAATCTGCATCTCTTCTACTCGAGAAGGTTTGAGCTCGATTTCGAGCCGGACGAGAACACCTTCCTTCACTTCGACGGAATCGACACGATCGCCGACATTTACGTCAACGGCGAGCTCATCGGCTCGGCCGACAATATGCTCATCCCCTTTGATTTCGGCAGAAAAGGCCTCCGCAAGGGCGAAAACGAGATTGTCGTCCACATCACGCCGTCGCACATCGCCGCGAGAAGCTACGAGGTTCCGATCTCGTCGACGCACCAAACGTTCGGATTTGATTCGCTCTACATACGAAAAGCTCCGCATATGTACGGCTGGGATATCATGCCGCGCGCGCTTTCGGGCGGAATCTGGCGTCCCTGCTATGTCGAACAGCGTCCGGCCGACCGCATCGACGATCTCTTCGTCTACACGCACGAGATGAATGTTGGAAACAATTCGGGCTGCTTCGGAATTTTCTGGAACATGACCGTCTCCGAGGACGATATCCGCGACTACTCGCTGAAAATCGAGGGCGTCTGCGGCGACAGCAAGTTCAGCTGGACCAAGGATCGCGTCTGGCACACGGCGGGACGCGCGACGATCTGGGTCGGCAACGCGAAGTTCTGGTGGCCGAGAAATTACGGCGAGCCGAACATTTACGACATCACGGCGACCCTCCTCTACAAGGGCGAACCGGTCAGCGAGTACAAGACTTCGTCGGGTCTCCGCACGATCGAGCTTGATCGCACGAGTCTGACAGATAAGGACGGAAACGGCGAATTCTGCTTCAGAATCAACGGCAGAAAGGTCTTCTGGCACGGCACGAACTGGGTTCCGGTCGACGCTTACCATTCGCGCGACGCAAAGAGACTGCCCGAAATCCTCCCGATGCTGACCGACATCAACTGTAACTGCGTCAGATGCTGGGGCGGAAATGTCTACGAGGACGATATTTTCTACGATTTCTGCGACCGCAACGGAATCATGGTCTGGCAGGACTTCGTCCACGCGTGCGGAATCAACCCGCAGACTGACGAATACTGCGCGAGATTCGGCGTCGAAGTCGAAAAGATCGTAAAACGACTCAGAAACCACACGTCGATCGTCCTCTGGGCGGGCGACAACGAGGTCGATTCCTGCTACCGTTGGACTGGCGGCTATGTCAGACGCGACCCGAATAAGAACCGCCTGACCCGCGAGGTCATTCCGAATATGCTGAACGCGCACGATTTCACGCGTCCGTATCTCCCAAGTTCGCCCTACATTGACGAGGAGGCCTTTCAGTATGTCAAGAAGGGCGGCTCCGAGAACATCTCCGAGCAGCATCTTTGGGGTCCGCGCGACTATTTCAAGGGCAATTTCTACCGGAACTCGATCTGCCATTTCGCGTCGGAGACCGGATATCACGGCTGCCCGTCGCCTGACAGTCTGAAGAAGTACATCCGCCCCGAGCAGCTCTGGCACTGGAGAAAGCATCCCGAAATCGAGGGCGACCGGATTCCGAAGGACGACTGGTGCTGTCACGCGGCCTGCGCGGCTCTTGACGGCGAGGATTTCAGCGTCTACCGCATCAAGCTGATGTCGGATCAGGTAAAGACTCTCTTCCCGGCGTTCAGGGAGCACGAGGTTGAGTACGGACTCGACAAGTTCGCTTACGCGAGCCAGATTTCGCAGGCTGAGGCAAAGAAGTACTTCATCGAGCGTTTCCGCGTGACGAAGTGGCGCAGAACCGGAATCATCTGGTGGAACCTCATCGACGGATGGCCTCAGATCTCGGACGCGGTCGTCGATTACTATGGCGTGAAGAAGCTCGCTTACCACTACATCAAGCGTTCGCAGCAGCAGATCTGCATGATCTTCGACGAGCCGGAGAACGGAATGCTTCCGCTCCACGTCGTTTCGGATCTCCAGCGCGACGTCAGGGTGAAGTACAAGGTCACGGATTTCGTGACGGGGAAAGTCATCGTCGAGTCGGAGGCTTACGCGAAGGCGAACGAGTCGCTTCTCGTTTACAACAAGCCGATGGAAGACGGCGAAAAGCACTTCTACTTCATCGAGTGGGAGTACGAGCTTGACGGCAAGGTCGTTTCGGGCAAGAATCATTATGTGACGAACATAATCGACCTCGACTACGACGAGTACATGGGCTGGATCAAGAAGGCCGGCTTCGACGAGTTCGAAGGCTTCGGAGAATAAAATTATGGCGGGGGATTTTCCTCCCGCCATGCTTATATGGAGGAAAAATGAGAAGAAAAGAGCGCGAAATCACCGATCACGAGCGGATTCTTGAAATCATCGCCGGGTGCGACGTCTGCCGGCTCGGGATGATCGACGAAAGGGGCGCGTACATTGTCCCGATGAACTTCGGATTTTCGGATTCTGACGGATTGAAGCTCTATTTTCACAGCGCGGCCGAGGGAAAGAAGCTCGACATTCTGCGAAAGAATTCTTGCGTTACGTTCGAGATGGATTCGAAGCATCGGCTTCAGGCGGGCGAGGTTGCCTGCAAATACACGTTTTTCTACGAATGTGTAATGGGGCGCGGGAGGATCAGATTCCTCGAAGGCGGCGAAAAGCGCGCCGGACTTGACCTTATCATGGCGCATTACGGCGAAGCGCGGCCGGAATATGATCCGCGCGGACTCGAAAGAGTCGCGGTTTTGGAGCTTTCGGTCGACGAAATCTCGGCGAAGGCTCACTGACAATCAAAAAATACAAGAAATAAATCGAATTGTCACTTCCATTTTCACGCGGTGTGTGGTATAATATTTCCAAAAATCAAAAAGGAGATTCCACATGAACAAAATCAAAGTCTGCATAATCGGAATGGGCGAGTTTTCGGACTTTTTCATCCCGCTTTTCAAGAAGCATCCCGACGTCGCTGAGGTTTCGATCGCCGATATCGTGCCAGAGAGAGTCAATGCCGCGGCGAAGAAGCACGGAATTTCGCGCACTTTCGCATCTCTCGAAGATGTACTCAAAAACGGAAAGGACATCGATTCGATCGCGCTTTTTACTCAGCGTCAGCTCCACGGGCCGATGGTCATCGACGCGCTTAAGGCCGGAAAACACGTTTACAGCGCGGTTCCGATGGCGATCGATGTCGAGGAATGCGGGAAGATCATCGACCTCGTAAAGTCGACGCGGCTCACCTATATGACCGGAGAAACCTGCTATTACTTCCCGTGCGCGATTTATTGCCGCGAAATTTACCGGGCGGGGAAGCTCGGACGCTTCGTCTACGGCGAATCGCAGTATTATCACGACATGAGGACCTTCTACTCGGCCTTCGCGCGGTCGGGCGGCGATTCGTGGAAGCGCGTCGCGGGGATTCCGCCGATGTACTATTCGACGCATTCGGTGTCGATGATTGTCTCGGTTCTCGGCGAGTACGCGAAAAAGGTTTCCTGCGTCGGCTTCCGCGACGACGGCGACGACGACGTTTTCGGCGTCGGAAAGAATAACTGGGACAATCCGTTTTCGAATCAGACCGCGCTTCTCACAATGTCGGGCGGCGGAATCGCGCGCGTAAACGAGTTCCGGCGGGTCGGCGTCGCGCACAAGCCGTCGTCGTTTATCACCTGCCTCTACGGAACGACCGGATCCTACGAATGCACGGCCGATCGGCATCATCTGATCCGCGGCGTCGCGAGCCCCGAGGGGACGCGGATCGACGACGTGAGCGATATTGTGAACACAAATTACCTGACGCGCCTCAAAAAAACGCCGGAATTTGATCCGCACTCCGATCCGATCAGCGAGCGTTGTCATTACGGATTTTCTCCGGTTCACGACGTGAAGCGGCTTCCCGAGGCGCTTCAGGCGACGCCCGACACGGTGCATTACAATTCGCATCCCTTCATTGTCGACGATTTCGTCCGCGCGGTGATTTCGGGCAAGCTGCCGCCGAACAACGCGTGGGATTCGGCGCGGTACATGATTCCGGGGATCATGGCGCACGAGTCCGCGCTCCGCGACGGAATGCCGATGGACATTCCGGATTTCGGCGACGCGCCGGAGGACTGGGAGAAGCTGACGTTCTGAAAATTTCGGCGGAAATAAAAATTTCCCGGGGCATTGCCCCGGGAAATTTTTTTTTTACTTTAAGAGCTTCGCAAGCTCGGGAACGATGTCAAGATTCTCCCAAGGAGCCTTGAGATCCTCACGACCCATGTGGCCGTACGCCGCGAGCTTCTTGTAGATCGGGCGGCGGAGCTGGAAGCGGTCGATAATCGCGGCCGGACGGAGGTCGACAAGCTCGCAGACCTTCTTTTCTATGACGTCGTCGTCAACCTTTCCGGTTCCGAAGGTGTCGACCATGACCGAAACCGGCTTTGCGACGCCGATCGCGTAGGCGATCTGAACCTCGCATTTTGTAGCGAGACCTGCTGCGACGATATTCTTCGCGATGTAGCGCGCAGCGTAGGAGGCCGAGCGGTCAACCTTCGTCGGATCCTTGCCCGAGAAAGCTCCGCCGCCGTGGCGCGAGTAGCCGCCATAGGTGTCGACGATGATTTTGCGTCCGGTGAGTCCCGAGTCGCCGTGAGGGCCGCCGACGACGAAGCGTCCTGTCGGGTTGACGAAGATCTTGGTGTCCTTGTCGATCATTTCGGCGGGGATGATCGGCTTTATAACGTTTTCGATGACGTCGGCTCTGATCTGTTCGAGGGGAGTTTCGGCGTCGTGCTGGCTCGATACGACTATCGCGTCGATGCGCTTCGGGCGGTTGACGCCGCTTTCGTCGGTGTCGTACTCGACGGTTACCTGAGTCTTACCGTCCGGACGGAGGTAGGGAAGGGTTCCGTTCTTGCGGACCTCGGTGAGTCTGAGAGCCATTTTGTGCGCGAGCGAGATCGGAAGCGGCATAAGCTCGGGGGTTTCGTCGCAGGCGAAACCGAACATAAGTCCCTGATCTCCGGCTCCGGTGTCGAAATCGTCGGTGATTTCGCCCTCTTTTGCCTCAAGCGACTTGTCGACGCCGAGCGCGATGTCGGGCGACTGGCCGTGGATCATGTTGACGATCGCGCAGGTGTCGCAGTCGAAGCCGTACTTCGCGCGGTCGTATCCGATTTCGCGGACGGTGTCGCGGATTATTTTCTGGACGTCGATCTGCGCCTTGGTCGTGATTTCGCCCATGACGCTGACGATTCCGGTGGTGGTGGTGGTTTCGCAGGCGACGCGGGACATCGGATCCTGTTCGAGGAGCGCGTCGAGAATCGCGTCGGAGACCTGATCGCAGATTTTGTCAGGATGGCCTTCGGTGACCGATTCGGAAGTGAAGAGGTACTTTGACATATGTATTCCTTTCTTATGGCGAAGAAAAACCCCCGGGTGTCCCGAGGGCGAGAAAATATACTCTCATCTCTCAGGATTTGGCACCTTACGAATGCAGGTTGCCGGGCTTCACAGGGCCAGTCCCTCCGCCGCTCTTGATAAGATATTTTTTACTGATACAGTATTATTATATCACACTTTTTGGGGTTTGTCAAGGCTTTTTCGTGAATTTTCAGAAAAGTCCGACAATAAATTTGACGAACTGCGAGCCGAAGGTCATGATCAGCCCGGCCGAGACGACTCCGGCCGAGATCGAGAGCATCGCCTTGCCCTTTGGCATATCGAAAAGCGACGCGACGAGCGCGCCGGTCCACGCGCCTGTGCCGGGGAGGGGGATCGCGACGAAGACGAAGAGTCCCCACCCGGCGTATTTGTCGATTTTCGCGCGGTTTTTTTCGGCTTTTTCGTGCAGCCAGTTCGAGATTTTGCGGAAAAGCCCGACCTTGCAGTTCCGCATCCAGGTCAGGACGGCCTTGACGAAGATCAGGATTATCGGGATCGGTACGCAGTTGCCGATGATCGAGACGATCAGCGTCGTGTCCCACGGCAGCCCGAGTCCGGTTCCGATCGGAACCGCGCCGCGAAGCTCAATCAGCGGCACCATCGAGACGAAAAAGACGATGATATATTTCGTAAGAATACTCATTTTGTTCTCCGGAATTTTGATTTGGAATTATTATATCACATTTCGCGGCGGAAATCAAGCAAAAAAGAACGCATTTTTCCGAAATTTTACTTTCGGCGAAACGCGTTCAATTATATTTTACAAGACGTTTACTGAAAATTTATATATGGAGCAGCTTCGAGACGCGCTTGTAGAGCAGCAGATTCAGAAGCGAGCAGAGAATTCCCTTGACGATGTTGAAGGGAGCGACCGCGAAGACGATCAGAGTTTTCAGGTCAGTGACGAGCGGGTTGACCGCGGTTCCGGCCGAGACGATTTTGTCGAGATCCATATGATAGAATTTTGAGAACGCCGGGATAAGCACGAAGTAATTTATGAGGCTTCCGACCAGCGCGAGCGAGAGAGTTCCGGTGACGAGCGAGATTATCGCACCTTTGAGCGATTTATTGTATTTGTAAATGATCGAGGCGGGGACGACGAGCGCGCATCCGGTGATGAAATTCGCGAATTCGCCGACGAACGCGGTTGTTGTGCCGTTGAGGATGATGTTGATCAGATTCTTGAGAAATTCGATGATAATCGAAGCGAGCGGACCCATCGCAAAGCCGCCCATCAGGATCACTACCTCTGAGAGATCGAGCTTATAGAAGCCGGGCGCGAAGGGAAGCGGGAACTCAAAGAGCATGATGATCGCCGCGAGTGCCGCAAGAATGGCGATCTTCACAACATAGTGGATGCTTTTCGAAGCAGAAGTGGTGGTTTTGCCAGCATTTGTCATATGTATTTCTCCTATAAATAAAATTCAGGAGAAGATAGGGCTTTCGGAAACACAAAAAGGCTCCGAGTAACCCGGGGCTTACTAATATCGCGGAACAAAAGTTCGTGTGGTAATAGCTATCTTCTCTCATCCGGACTTTACCGTCGGTACAGGAATCACACCTGTTCAGCCGGGAATCACCCGGGTCGCGGACTTTGACCGCCGGTATGGAATTTCACCAAACCCCGAAGATAATATGCTCGAAAAAACGAGCGGAACTTCCGCGGGCGGAAAACCGCCCGCGGAAGGGAATTTCGAAAGAATCGAAATTATTCGATGATCTCGGAAACGACGCCCGATCCGACGGTACGGCCGCCCTCACGGATAGCGAGACGGAGTCCCTTTTCCATTGCGATAGGAGTGATGAGCTCAACGGTCATCTCAACGTTATCGCCGGGCTTGCACATTTCAACGCCCTCGGGAAGGGTGATTACGCCGGTAACGTCGGTAGTTCTGAAGTAGAACTGAGGACGGTAGCCAGAGAAGAAGGGCTTCTGACGTCCGCCTTCCTTTTCGGTAAGGACGTAAACCTGAGCGGTGAACTTGGTGTGAGGATGAACGGAACCGGGCTTGCAGAGGACCTGGCCGCGCTCAACTTCGTTCTTCTGGATACCACGGAGAAGCGCACCGATGTTATCGCCTGCCTCAGCCATATCGAGGAGCTTGTGGAACATCTCGATACCGGTGACGACAGTCTTCTTGCGCTCGGTGGTGAGGCCGAGAATCTCAACTTCCTCGTTCATCTTGATAACGCCGCGCTCAACACGACCGGTAGCGACAGTACCACGGCCGGAGATCGAGAAGACGTCCTCGACAGGCATAAGGAAGGGGAGGTTATCGTTACGCTCAGGAGTCGGAATGTAATCATCGACAGTGTTCATGAGCTCGATGATCGAAGCGTACTCGGGAGCGTTGATGTCGGTGGAGGTGGAGAGGAGAGCCTCACGAGCGGAGCCGCGGATGATAGGAGTATCATCGCCCGGGAAGTTGTACTCGTTGAGGAGGTCACGGATCTCCATGTCGACGAGGTCGAGGAGCTCTTCATCGTCAACGATGTCGCACTTGTTCATGAAGACAACGATTGCGGGAACGCCGACCTGACGAGCGAGCAGAACGTGCTCACGGGTCTGCTGAAGCGGGCCGTCAGTACCTGCGACGACGAGGATAGCACCGTCCATCTGAGCCGCACCGGTGATCATGTTCTTGACATAGTCAGCGTGGCCGGGGCAGTCGACGTGAGCGTAGTGACGCTTAGCGGTCTCGTACTCAACGTGACGGGTGTTGATTGTGATACCACGTGCCTTCTCCTCGGGCGCGTTGTCGATCTGGTCGTAAGCGAGGAACTCGTTCTTACCGTTCTGGATAGCGAGAACCTTGGTGATAGCAGCGGTAAGGGTGGTCTTGCCGTGGTCGACGTGACCGATGGTACCGATATTAACGTGGGGTTTCGTTCTTTCGAATTTAGCCTTTGCCATTGTTCAATCCTCCTTAAGAATTGATAAAGATTTTTTTATTTGTGTCAAAACCGCGCAAAACGGTTTATAACCGGGAAATTTGCCGGGGCGCGGGGTAAAACCCCGCGCTTGCGGCCCGTGATTTACGCGTTCGCCTTGCCGCGAGCCGCGATGATCTCGTCCTGAATCGACTTCGGAACCTGCTTGAAGCAGAGAGGCTCCATCGTGTACTGAGCGCGTCCCTGAGACTTCGAACGCATATCGGTCGCGTAGCCGAACATTTCGGAGAGCGGAACTTCCGCGATGATCTCGGTGACGCCCTTGCCGTTGTCGTTCATCGACTGGATCGCGCCACGGCGGGAGTTGAAGTCGCCGATGATATCGCCGAGGTAGTCGTTCGGGGTGATGGTCGTGACCTTCATGATCGGCTCAGTGAGAACCGGGTCTGCCTTTTTCATAGCTTCCTTGAAAGCCATGGAGCCGGCGATCTTGAATGCCATTTCGGAGGAGTCGACTTCGTGATACGAACCGTCGTAAAGAGTTGCCTTGACGTCGACGACGTTGTAGCCGGCGAGAACGCCGTTCTGCATCGCGCTCTGGATACCCTGATTGACAGGCTCGATGAATTCCTTCGGGACCGAACCTCCGGTGACGGCGTTGATGAACTCGTAGCCCTTGCCGGGTTCGTTGGGTTCGAGGATGATCTTTACGTGAGCGTACTGACCTGAACCACCCGACTGCTTCTTGTACTTGCACTCGTGGTCGACCTTCTTGCGGATGGTCTCCTTGTAAGCGACCTGCGGCTTACCGATGTTCGCCTCGACCTTGAACTCGCGGAGGAGTCGGTCGATGATGATTTCGAGGTGAAGCTCGCCCATTCCGGCGATGATGGTCTGTCCGGTTTCCTCGTCGGTGTAGGTTCTGAAGGTCGGGTCTTCCTCAGCGAGCTTCGCGAGGGCGATACCCATCTTCTCCTGACCGGCCTTGGTCTTCGGCTCGATTGCCTGACGGATGACAGGCTCCGGGAATTCCATGGATTCGAGGATGACAGGATGCTCTTCGTCGCAGAAAGTATCACCGGTGGTGGTGTACTTGGTCGAAACGACAGCGGCGATATCGCCGGCGTAGCAGACCTCAAGATCCTTACGGTCGTTCGCGTGCATCTGAAGAATACGTCCGAATCTCTCCTTCTTATCCTTGGAGGAGTTGTAAACGTTGGTTCCGATCGAGACGGATCCCGAATATACGCGGAAGAAGCAGAGCTTTCCGACGAAGGGGTCGGTCATGATCTTGAACGCGAGAGCGGAGAAGGGCTCGGTATCCGACGAATGTCTGTCCTCTTCCTCACCGGTCTCGGGGTTGATACCGCGGATAGCCGGAATGTCGGTCGGAGCGGGCATATAGTCGATGATAGCGTCGAGCAGCTTCTGGACGCCCTTGTTCTTATAGGAAGTGCCGCAGGTGACAGGGACGATCTCGTTCGAGATGCAGGCCTTTCTGAGAGCGGCTTTCAGCTCGGGAACGGTGATCTCCTCGCCGTCGCAGTAGCGCATGAAGAGTTCCTCGTCGGTCTCGCAGATCGACTCGACCATCTTCGCGCGGTAATCCTGAGCCTTTTCGAGCATATCGGCGGGGATATCCTCGACGCGCATATCCTTACCGAGATCGTCGTAGTAAACGTCGGCCTTCATTTCCATGAGGTCGATGATTCCGCGGAAATCGGCTTCAGCTCCGATAGGAAGCTGGATCGGGACTGCGTTTGCGTGAAGTCTTTCGTGCATCATGTCGACGACGCGGTAGAAGTTCGCGCCGTTTATGTCCATCTTGTTGACATAACCCATGCGGGGGACCTGATACTTGTCGGCCTGACGCCAGACGGTCTCGGACTGAGGCTCGACGCCGCCCTTAGCGCAGAAGACGGTGACAGAACCGTCAAGAACGCGGAGCGAACGCTGCACCTCGACCGTGAAGTCGACGTGGCCGGGGGTGTCGATTATATTGATGCGGTGGGGCTCATACTGATGACCCGAGCCGGCCCAGTAACAGGTGGTAGCGGCGGAAGTGATGGTAATGCCTCTCTCCTGCTCCTGCGCCATCCAGTCCATGGTAGCCGCGCCATCGTGAACGTCACCCATCTTATGAATCTTGCCCGTGTAGAACAGAATACGCTCAGTGGTCGTAGTCTTACCGGCGTCGATGTGAGCCATGATGCCGATATTACGGGTTCTTTCAAGCGGGTATTCTCTTGCCATTTAGTTTCTCCTTTTCAAGAAAATAGCGGGGACGGTACAGATCAGTATCTGTAGTGAGCAAACGCCTTGTTTGCCTCTGCCATTCTGTGAGTTTCTTCCTTCTTCTTGAAAGCTCCTCCGGCAGAATTGATAGCGTCCATGATCTCGGCTGCGAGTCTGTCTGCCATCGTTCTCTCTCCGCGGGTTCTCGAACAGGTTGTGATCCAGCGCAGACCAAGGGTCTGGCGTCTCTCGGCTCTTACCTCCATGGGTACCTGATAGGTCGAACCGCCTACGCGGCGCGCCTTGACCTCAAGTACGGGCATGACATTCTCAAGAGCTTCGTTGAAGGCTTCGAGGGGGTTGCGTCCCAGCTTGGACTCTACGGTTGCGAAAGCATCATAGACGATCTTCTGAGCGACACCCTTCTTGCCATCATACATAATGTTGTTGATAAGCTTTGTTACGAGCTTAGAATTGTACAACGGATCCGGTAAAACGTCTCTTTTGGAAATTTGACCTCTTCTCGGCATTGTTGCTTCCCTCCTTCATATAAAATGATATCATAGGTACTCGAAAGTTGACTCCCGTAAATGCTTGTCCATTGAAACGACCGGAAATTCGGATAAACAAATTTCGGTTTCAAAGTAAGCTTTTCGGCTGTTTTCTATACCTTGCAGTATTCTCCCCGAGAGAGCGGGGAACTCGTTTTGCCGGAAGAATTACTTCTTCTTGGCTCTCTTTGCGCCGTACTTGGAACGGCTCTGGTTGCGGTTGGCGACGCCCTGAGCGTCGAGAGTGCCGCGGATGATGTGGTAACGCACACCGGGCAGGTCACGTACACGTCCGCCTCTGATGAGGACGACCGAGTGTTCCTGAAGGTTGTGGCCGATACCGGGGATGTAGACGGTAGCCTCGAGACCGTTGGTCAGTCTTACACGGGCGATCTTACGAAGTGCCGAGTTAGGCTTTTTCGGGGTTGTCGTGGTTACCTTCGTGCATACGCCTCTCTTCTGAGGAGAGCTTGCGTCGGTTGCGGAGTCGGTCAGCGTGTTGAAGCCGTGCTGAAGCACAGGAGCCTTCGACTTGTAGGTCGACTTTTCGCGGCCGTTCTTGACGAGCTGATTAAAGGTTGGCATATCGCACCTCCTTTGAAAATAATAAAATTTGTTTATCCGTGACTTGATATCCTCTTTCGCCGGACACCAGTCCAGATATAATAAATTATATCACGGTTTTCCGAAATTGTCAAGGGTTTTCGCGAAAAAATTCCTCAAAAAAATGATTTTTATCAAATTTTATCAATCCGCCCAAAACCCGCTTTGACTTGTTTTAATATTCCCCCGTAATAAACAAGTTATTCAGGCGGCGCATAAAATGATTCTGAGGTGGTTTTTGTGTGTGAGATCCTTGAGATAATCGCGGCGGTGCTCGCGGTTTACGGCTTCTGGCAGATTCTGTATCTCATCCGCGGGGAGATTCTTTATCCGCGGCGGATAAGACGGCGTGTGAATGCGGCAATTTACATAGATAATGACACGTCTGACCTGCCTGAAATTGCCACATATGTAAAAAGTCTCGCGAAGGAGGGCAAAATTTCACGCGGGAGGTTGATTATCGTCGCGAAATGTGATATAATTAAAGATAACGTGCAGAAAGCGCACGATTTTGTGATCCTTGAAGCGGAGGAAGATGAAGATGGACAGTCGGTCGAAGGTCATGACGATCGCCGGGACGGTTGAAAACATAATATATTGTAATGAAGAAAACGGCTACACGGTCTTCGATTTGTCCTGCGACGAGAAAAGTGAGGACGTCGGCGAGATCGTGACGGCCTTCGGGACCCTCCCTGACCTCGCGGTCGGGGAGAAGGTCACGCTGGAGGGCGAGTGGAGCGTCAGCAAGAATTACGGGCGGCAGTTCCGCGTGCATAGGTTTGAGATCCGGCTCCCGAGCGGCGAGGCTGAGATTCTGCGCTATCTGAGGAGCAGCATGGTCAAGGGAATCGGCCCGAAGACGGCCGAGCGGCTGGTCGAGCAGTACGGCGAGGACACCTTTGACGTGATCGAGAACCATCCCGAGTGGCTGGCGAAGATCCCCGGAATCTCAGCGAAAAAGGCGGGCGAGATCTCCGAATCCTTCCGCGCTCAGCACGGACTGCGGTCGCTTATGATGTACTGCAAGGAATTTCTGACGTCGGCGATGTCGACGATGGTTTACAAGAAGTGGGGCGGCTCGTCGATCGACATGATCGGCTCGAACCCTTACAGGCTCTGCGAGGATTTTCAGGGGATCGGCTTTGAGCGCGTCGACAGGCTGGCGCAGTCGCTCGGAATCGCGCCCGACTCGGAATACCGGATCATGAGCGGGATAAGATATGTGCTTAATGAGAATTCGAGAAGCGGCGGACACGCCTTTCTGCCGTATCAGAAGCTGATTTCGGCGGCTGCCATGACGCTCGGCGTTCCGGCCGAAAAGACGGCTGAGGCGGCCGACAAGCTCGTCACCGAGCGTCGGCTCGTGCGGCAGGAGATCGGCGGACTCGACGCGGTTTACGACTTTCCGGCGTATCGCTGCGAATCCGAGATCGCGGCGAAGCTTTTGCTGCTCGACCGGCTCTCGACTGCCGTCGATATGGGCGACGTAGAGCGGTTCATTCAGAAAATCGAGCTTGAGGAGTCGAAAAAATACGCGTCGCTCCAACGTAAGGCGATCGCGCTCGCGCTGAACAGCGGCGTAATGATTCTGACGGGCGGCCCCGGAACCGGAAAGACGACGGTAATCCGCGCGGTCATAAGAATCTTCGAGTCGCTCGATTTCGACGTCGCGCTGGCGGCTCCGACCGGGCGCGCGGCAAAGCGGATGTCCGAGGCGACGCAGTGCGAGGCGAAGACGATCCACAGACTGCTCGAAATGGAATTCGACGGCGAAAACCGCGACAATTTCAAGAAAAACGAGAACGATCTGCTCGACGAGGATGTGATAATCGTCGACGAGGCGTCGATGATCGATATGTATTTAATGAATTCGCTGCTCAAGGCGATCAAGCCGGGCGCGAGACTGATGCTCATCGGCGACTCGGATCAGCTTCCGTCGGTCGGGGCGGGGAATGTCTTAAATGATCTCATTGCGTCGGAAAAATTCTGCACGGTCAAGCTGACCGAGATCTTCCGTCAGGCCGAGGAGAGTCTCATCATCACGAACGCGCACAGGATCAACGAGGGAATCTATCCGGTGCTGAACTCGAAGTCGGGCGATTTCTTCTTCCTCCCGCGCCAAACCGACCGCGAGATCGCCGACACGATAACCGATCTCTGCCTGAACCGGCTTCCTAAGAGCTACGGAGCCGACATTTCGGACGGAATTCAGGTGATATCCCCGTCGCGGCGCGGGGCGGCCGGAACCGAGGCACTTAACCGTCAGCTCAAGGAGGCTCTGAATCCCCCGTCGCCGAAGAAGAAGGAGAAGACCTTCCGCGACGTCGTCTACCGCGAGGGCGACCGCGT
The DNA here is from genome assembly GCA_934503195.1 of uncultured Eubacteriales bacterium. Lineage (GTDB taxonomy): Bacteria > Bacillota > Clostridia > Oscillospirales > CAG-272 > Flemingiibacterium. The sequence continues at coordinate 11,444 of CAKSVM010000008.1, read as the reverse complement.
GATGCAGATCAAAAATGATTACGATCTCGTCTGGGAAAAGGGTGGCAAGGAGGGCGGCGGCGTCTTCAACGGCGACATCGGCGTCATCGAGACGATCAACGTCCCCGACGAGCATATGGTGATAAGCTTTGACGACCGGGTGGTAAAGTACGATTTTTCGAAGCTTGAAGAGCTTGAACACGCCTACGCGATCACGGTTCACAAGAGTCAGGGAAGCGAATATCCGTTTGTGATAATCCCGATGTACGGCTCATGTCCGTCTCAGCTTCTGTCGCGGAATCTCCTCTACACGGCGGTGACGCGCGCGCAGAGGATGGTCATCATGGTCGGCGATCCGGCGATCGTCTGCCGGATGGTCGACAACAACCGTCAGGTCATGCGCTACACGGGGCTGATGCGGCATGAGTGAGCGTAGATTCCGGCTTTCCGCGAAGCTTAAGGATTTTCTGATGCCCGAACTCTGCGCGGTCTGCGGAAAGCCGATCGGACTCGACCACGAGGATGGCGGCGCGGTTTGTGACGAGTGCGGCCGGAAATGGGCTGACGAAAAGCGTCGAGCGGAGGGAGGCTTTGGCGATGTTCCGGCGTATCAGTTTGACCAAAAGAGCAGCATGGAGGTAATTTACGCCGCGAACTATGAGCCTGTGAACGATGACCTCGCGGCGGGCGAGATGATTTACAAGCTTAAGGGACGTGCGACGAAACGGCTTGTAGAATTTGTGACCGACGAGTATCTTTCGCTTATAAAGCGCGGTCTGCCCGAGCTTTTTGACGGCAGAGTGCCGAAGGAGGACGTGATGATAACCTATGTTCCGAGGCGGCCGGAGGCGGTGTGCGAGTTCGGCTACGATCACATGGATTTCTGCGCGAGGCGGCTTTCGGAGCTTTGCGGGATAAGATTCGGACGGTTTCTGATCCGCGGGAAGAATTCCGACGAGCAGAAGCTTCTCACGGCGGACGAGCGCGAGAGGAATATCCGCGAGAGTCTCAGGTACGAGGATTATAACGGGAGTTGTCCGACGAGAATCGTTCTGCTGATCGACGATATCGTGACTACCGGGGCGTCGATGCGGGTCGCGACCGGGCTTCTGAAGGCAAACGGAGCGGAGGAGGTTCTCTGCGTCTCGCTGCTTTTGTCGCGGTGAAATTTTTATTAAAAAAGGTGATTATGAATTGAACAGGGATCTTACAAAATGCGATCCGGCGAGGGGACTGCTTTTATACACGCTTCCGCTTCTTGGCAGCGTATTCTTCACGCAGCTTTACAACGTGGCGGACAGCCTTGTGGCCGGGAATTTTCTCGGCGAGAGCGCGCTCGCGGCGGTTGGAAACGCCTCTGAGATCACGCTTATCTACACGGCCTTCGCGTTCGGCTGCAACATGGGCTGTTCGGTCGTGATCTCGCAGCTTTTCGGCTCGAAGAATCACCGCGCGCTCCGGACGGCCGTCTCGACGTCCTACATATCGTTCGGGATCCTCTGCGCGGTTCTGACTATCGCGGGGCTTATCTTCAGCCCGGCCGCGCTGAGGCTCATCAACACGCCGGCGGAGATCTTCGGCGATTCGCGGACTTACATTTTAATCTACACGCTCGGAATGCCGTTTGTCTTCCTCGTATAATATAGCGACCGGGATATTCTCGGCGCTCGGAGACTCGCGCACGCCCTTCATACTCCTCGCGGCGTCGTCGACGGCGAACATTTTCGTCGACATTCTCTTCGTCACGGCCTTCAGAATGGGCGTCTCGGGCGTGGCGTGGGCGACGGTGATCTGTCAGGGGATCAGCTGCGTTCTGGCCGTGGTGACCCTCACGGGGCGGCTGAGGTCGATGAACGACGACGGGAGCGACGGGATTTTCTCGTCGGCGACGCTTAAGAAGATCATCCGGATCGCGGTTCCGAGCGTTTTGCAGCAGGCCTTCATCTCGGTCGGAAACATCGCGGTGCAGGGAGTCATCAACGGCTTCGGCGAGAGCGTGATGGCGGGCTCGACGGCCGCGCTGAAATTGAACGCGATCGCGACGTCCTGCCTCACGGCCGACGCGAACGGACTTTCGACTTATGTCGCGCAGAACATCGGCGCGGACAAGCCCGAGCGGGTGAAAAGCGGCTACAGAGCCGCGCTTCTTCTCGGCGCGGCGACCTGCCTTCCGCTGGTTATCTGCTATTTCGGGTTCGGAAAATTCTTCGTCGCGCTCTTCATGGAGAGCGGAAGCGAACTCGCGCTCGCGACCGGAAAGCTCTTTTTGCGGATCGTTTCGCCCTTTTATTTCGTCGTGATGCTGAAGATCATGACCGACGGCGTCCTTCGCGGCGCGGGCGCGATAAATCACTTCATGGTCTCGACCTTCGCCGATCTCTTCCTCCGCGTGATTCTCTCGATGCTCTTCGCGAAGCTCTTCGGCTCGGTCGGAATCTGGTGTTCGTGGCCGGTCGGCTGGACGATCGGAACGCTGATTTCGCTTATGTTCTACTTCTCTGGCGTCTGGAAGCGGGCGAAGCTTTAATCGAATAATCTTCGCGGTTCCGGCATAGAATGGGGTATCAAACGAAAGGAGCGAATTTATGAAGCTTAACTATCCGCGGTATCCCGTCGCCTTTTTCCCGACGGTTTCATTCCGCCCCGAACCCGAAAAGCGCGGGGAACAGGTGAAAAAGGACGATGAAACGCCTTCCGGTCTGAATAAATTCGGCGTGTTTTCGAATCCTTTCGGCACGGCCTTTGAAAATAGACAATAATTCGTGTCGAAAAATCTGAAATTTCGTCGTTTTGCCGATTTACAAATCGCCCGGATTGTTGTATAATATATTCTGCTGATCGGCCGGAAGGTCTTTCGGCTGAAATTTATGATTAAGCGGCTTTGCGGAATATCAAGCATATGATATCAACGCGCAACAGCCGTTTTTTTCTGCTTTTTCGCGCCGCTGTGCGCAAATGTATACAAAGTATTAAATATTCTTAAAAAATAAGCCCTAGCTGTAGAAAAAACGCTGACTTTGTGGTATAATATTTTGAAGGGATCGAAAGCCGCCTGATTTCGCGGCCGCAAATTCGGTTCCGACATCACACGCGGCGTTTTCCGCCGCTTTATCCGGAGATAATTATATGCCAGATTACATAGAAAAAATAGATAAAACCAACCTCCCCGTCGTGCCGCTCCGCGGCATTGTCGTCTTTCCGCTCAATTCGATAAGCCTTGAGGTCACCGGAAACTGCGCTATGGCCGCGATTAACGAGGCCGCAAAGCACGACGGAATCGCCTTCTTCGTCATGCAGAAGGATTTTGGCGACAAGCCGACCGCCGAGAATCTCCTCACGACCGGATGCGTAGCTAAAATCAAGCAGACAATCCGCGTCAGCGACAAGACCCGCCGGATTGTCATCGAGGGAATCAACCGCGCCGCCATCACCTCCGCGTCAAAGAACGGCGATCTCATCACCGCCGATCTTCTTATCCGATGGACTCACGCCGCCGACAACGGCGGACTTCGCGGTGAGGCCTATATGCGCGAGGCTGTCGCGGCCTTTGAGAAGCTTGTCGAGCTGATGCCGAAGCTCTCGAACGAGGTTTCGTCGACCGTCCGCTCGATCGATCAGGTCGGACTTCTTGCCGACTTCATCGGCTGTCACGTCCTCGTCCGCCCGGCGGACAAGCAGAAGGTCCTCGAAGCCGTCGACCCGATGAAGCGGATTCAGACCGTCATCGCGATCATGTACGACGAGCTCGCCCTCCTTTCGACCGAGCTTGATATCCGCTCGAAGGTTCAGGAAAAGCTGAACCGCAATCAGCGCGAGTATGTCCTGCGCGAGCAGCTTAAGGTAATCAAATCCGAACTCGGCGACGATCAGTCAAACGAGGCCGACGAGTACAGAAAGCGCATCGCCGACGCGAAGCTCCCTGAGGATGTCGAAAAAAAGCTCCTGAAGGAAGTCGACCGGATGATGAAGAATCCCTTCGGCTCGGCCGAGTCGTCGGTTTCGAGAAACTGGATCGACACCTGCCTTGAATTTCCGTGGACGAAGCTCTCGAAGGATCGCTGCGACATTGAGCGCGCGAAGAAGATCCTCGACGAGGATCACGATGGACTCGAAAAGGTCAAGGAGCGCATCCTCGAATTCATCGCCGTCCGCCAGCTCACGCCCAATCTCAGAACGCAGATAATCTGCCTCGTCGGCCCTCCCGGCGTCGGCAAGACCTCAATCGGCGCGTCGATCGCCAGAGCCACCGGACGCAAATACGTCCGTGTCTCGCTCGGCGGAGTCCGCGACGAGGCCGAAATCCGCGGCCACCGCAAGACCTACATAGGCGCGATGCCCGGACGTGTCACCGCCGCTCTGACTCAGGCCGGGACGCGCAACCCAGTCGTCCTCCTCGACGAGATCGACAAGCTCTCGCAGGGAATTAACGGCGACCCGGCGTCGGCACTGCTCGAAGTCCTCGACCCCGAGCAGAACAAATCCTTCCGCGACAATTACATCGAGATGCCGATCGACCTCTCGGAATGTATGTTCATCGCGACGGCGAACAGTCTCGAAACGGTTCCGCGTCCGCTTATCGACCGCATGGAAATCATCGAGATGAATACCTACACGCGGCACGAAAAGCTCTCGATCGCGAAGAATCACATGATCGGAAAGCAGGCGAAACGCTGCGGACTCACAAAGCGTCAGTTCAGACTCACCGACGACGCGGTTTTCGAGCTCATCGACTTCTACACCCGCGAGTCGGGCGTCAGAAATCTTGAGCGGAATATCGCTTCGCTCTGCCGCAAGGCCGCGAAAAAGCTCGTCGAGAACCCCGGAATGAAGTCGGTCACGATAACAGCGGCCGACGTCAAATCCTATCTCGGTCCGAGAAAGCTCCGCCCGGATCACATCTTCGACGAGGATCAGGTCGGCGTCGTCAACGGACTCGCCTACACTTCGGTAGGCGGCGATATGTTAAGACTCGAAGTCCTCACCTTCCCCGGAACCGGCAAGCTCGAGCTCACCGGACAGCTCGGCGACGTGATGAAGGAATCGGCGAAGATCGCGCTCTCGTTCGTCCGCTCAAGGGCGCAGGAGTACGGAATCGACCCGGACTTCTATAAGAATCGCGATATACACATCCACGTCCCCGAGGGAGCGATCCCGAAGGACGGCCCGTCGGCCGGAGTCACGATGGTGACCGCGATCGCGAGCGCGCTTTCGGGATTCCCGGTCCGCCGCGATATCGCGATGACCGGAGAGGTCACGCTACGCGGCCGCGTACTGGCTATCGGCGGACTGCGTGAAAAGACGATGGCGGCTTACTCGGCGGGAGTCAGACAGGTGCTGATCCCCGAGGAAAATCTGCCCGATCTCGAGGAAATCGATCCGGTCGTCCGCGAGTCGCTCGAATTCCTGCCGATGAAGACGGCCGACGAGGTTCTCGCCGCCGCGCTCGTCCGCCCGGCGAACGATGAGAAGACGGAGGAATCCGCGAAGGAGCCGGAAGTGATCCCGGAGCTTGTCGCGGCGGTGAACAATCCGAATCCGCTCGCGGTCGTGAGATAAGCAAAACCGCGTTTTCGCGTACAACCCCGGTTTCCGTGAGCGGCTTTAGGCACGAAACGCGCCCGAATCCGCAGCATAAGACACCCCCTTCAATCAGTACAAACTGTAGAACGAAAAAAAACCCACTTTCCCGTAACAACCCCTAGGACGAAAAATAATTTCCTGTCTAAAAAGGTTTGTGGGAAGGTGGGGAGGTTTGGAGGGGCGGGAGACCCCGCCCCTCCAAGAAAGAAAGAAAGGACCAGCATGAACTTTAATAATTGTGAGCTTGTGATGACGGCGGGGATGGAGAAGCAGTTTCCGCGGGACGGGAAGCCGCAGATCGCGCTTTCGGGGCGGTCGAATGTCGGGAAGAGCTCGCTTCTGAACAAGCTTGTCGGGCGGAAGAGTCTGGCGAGGGTATCGGGTTCGCCCGGAAAGACGATCACGATCAACTTTTACCTTGTGGACAGGAAGTTTTATCTTGTCGACCTGCCGGGCTACGGCTTCGCGAAGCGCGCGCCGGAGGACAAGGAGAAGTGGTCAAAGCTCACCGATTCGTACTTCACGTCGGGGCAGATGACCGCCGTCGCGCAGCTCATCGACCTCAAGGTCGGCCCCACGAAGGACGACGAGATGATGCTCGAATTCCTGAATCACAACAAAATAAACTATCTTATTGTCGCGACGAAGGCCGATAAGCTCAATAAGACCGAACGCGCGGCCGCGCTTGATTCGCTCATCGAAAATCCGCTTGTGCGCGAGGGATGCCCGATAATCCCGTTCTCGGCTCTCTCGGGAGAGGGACGCGACGACTGCGTTTCCGAGATCCTCGGGGTGCTTTCGAAATGCTGAAGAATCTCGATTTCTCAAACCTCGGCCAGAGTGCGATAACGGTTCTCACGACGCTTGTCATAGTCCTCATCTCGCTGACCTTCCACGAGTTCGCGCACGGATGGATGGCGATGAAGCTCGGCGACACGACCGCCAAGGAAAGCGGACGCCTTTCGCTGAATCCGCTCGCGCATCTCGACCCGATCGGCTTTATCTGTATGCTCTTTTTCGGCTTCGGATGGGCGAGACCCGTTCCGGTCGACACGAGAAATTTCAAGCACCCAAAGCGCGACATGGCTCTCACCGGACTTGCCGGACCGATCGCGAATTTCCTGCTCGCGTTCGTCATCATGATCCCCTACGTCATACTCGCGAGACTCGTGAACGGCGGAAAAATCTCTGTAAATACCGAATTTCAGTATAATCTCATAATGGCGTTTGTGCAGTTTGTCTGGAATTTCCACTACATGAACCTCACGCTCGCACTCTTCAACTTCATTCCGATTCCGCCGCTCGACGGCTCGCGCGTGCTTTACGCGATCCTTCCCGACAAGGCGTATTTCGGCGTCATGAAGTACGAACGCTATCTGTCGCTCGCGATAATGCTTCTGCTCGTCCTCGGCTTCCTCGACACGCCGCTCACCTACGCCGCCGACGCGGTTTCGGACGTTATGCTATGGCTCATCACGAGGATCATACGCTGATGGAAAATCCTTCCTATAAATTAGAGGTCTTCGAGGGGCCGCTCGACCTGCTTCTGCGGCTCATCGAAAAGAACAAGGTTCAGATCACCGACATTCCGATCGCGCTCATTTTTGAGCAGTACATGGAATACATCGACGAGATGAAGCGGATGGACATGGAGGTCGCGGGCGAATTCATCGTCATGGCGAGTGAGCTGATGCTGATAAAAAGCAAAATGCTCCTCCCGAAGCCCGAAACCGACGAGGAGGATCCGCGCGCGAAGCTCGCCGCCGCCCTCGCCGAATACGGCCGCATGAAGGCCGCCGCCGAGTACCTCGCCGGACAGTTCGAGGACTTTTCCGGGCGGCTCGCCAAGGATACCGACGAGGTCCGTCCCGACGGCGGACGCCTCGAACCGCAGTCGGCCGAGGCTCTCAGACGCGCGATGCTCGGAGTCATGCGCGCGCTCGACAAATCGCAGGTCGAAAACATCAACAAGTCGCTCGCCGAACAGCCGTTCGAAAAGATTCTCCGCGCGCCGATCGTCCCGGTAGCGGGGAAGATCTTCGGCGTCATCCGCTATCTCGTGAAGCACGGCGAGACGCTTTACACGTCTATTCTGCTCACCGCCGAGACGAAAAGCGAACTCATCGCGACCTTTCTGGCGGTGCTCGAACTCATCAAGAAAAACCGCGTCACGCTCCGCCCGGTCGGCGATTTCTCGTTCGACGAGGGCCCTCACGACTACGCGGTGACGCTGAATCGGAACAAAAAGGAGGTTCTGCCGGATGGAAACTGAATTTGACGCGGAAAAATCCGCCAAAATCCCCGAAAACCCGAATTCCGGCGCGCCGCTTGACCCGTCAAAGCTGAAGCCCGCGCTCGAGGCGATTCTCTTTGCCGCCGGGTATCCGGTCAGATTCGACAAGCTTTCGGCCGCACTCGGACTCGGAAAGGACGAGGTGAGGTCACTCGCCGACTCGATGAAGGATGAATTCAACGGACGCGGAATCACTCTCCTTGTCTTCGACGACGCCTGCCAGCTCTGCACGAAAGAGGAGTACATCGACCTCATCCGTGACGTCCTCGGCGTCAGACGCGGCGGAAATCTCTCGAAAAGCTCGATGGAAACGCTCGCGATCGTCGCGTATCACCAGCCCGTGACGCGTTCGTACATCGAGCAGGTGCGCGGCATGGATTCGTCCTACGCGGTCAATAATCTATCGGATAAAAAGCTGATCGAGGTCTGCGGGCGGCTCGACGCGCCGGGGCATCCGTCGCTTTACCGGACGACCGACGATTTTCTGCGGGTTTTCGGGCTGAATTCGCTCGCAGAGCTTCCTCCGGTCGAGCTTTTCGGAATCGTTGACACCGACGCGGGCAAGTGAATTTGTAAAATTTTTGTGAAATGTGAGGCGATGGCATGGGATTTTTAATTGTGGCGATAATCATAGCTGCGATCCTCTGCCTCCGCGTCTCGGTGAGGATCGGCGTTGGCGAAGGATTTTCGCTCGTCGCTGGGGTCGGATTCATTAAGCTGAAAATTTTTCCTGCGAAGGAAAAGAAGCTGAGGCTCCGTGATTTCGAGATCGGCAGATTCCGGAAATCGGAAGAAAAAGCAAAAGAGAAGGCCGCGAAAAAAGCGGCGAAAAAGGCAAAAAAGTTAGGTGGCGGCGAAAAAAAAACGTCGCACGTCACCGACAAGCCGGAGGAAAAATCCGAAAAACGCGACATTCCCGCGCTGATAAAAAAGCTTACGCGGGTCGCGGGGGTTTTCCTGAAACGCTTCGGAAAGCATCTGAGAATCGACCTTCGGAAGTTAAATTTCATCATCGCGACGGGCGACGCGGCCGAGACCGCGATAATTTACGGCGCGGCGGTCGGCGCGGTTCAGAATCTTTACGCGCTCCTCGTCTACTCGGGGACGCTCAGAACCACGAAAAAAAGCGAATTCAACGTCGTTCCCGACTTTCTCTCGGAAAAATCGCGGGTCGAGGTCGATCTGAGATTTTCCTTCATGATCTGGCAGATTTTCGACATGGCGATACGCGCCGGGATAGAATTTCTGCGGAATGACGAAGATGATGAGTGAAACAGAAAAAAATCCGGCGATATGCCGAAAAAGGAGATATAAAAATGGCAGAAAACAAGCTTACAGAGATCATTCAGGCGTCGCTTGAGGAGATCAAGCAGGTCGTCAACGCGGAAACGATCATCGGAGCCCCGATCACGACTCCGGCCGGGACGACGATAATTCCGGTTTCGAAGATCATGGTCGGCTTCGCCTCGGGCGGACTCGATTACCTCGGAAAGAACATGAAGCGCGTAGCCGACGCGGCTCAGAAGCCCGCGCCGCTCCAGACGAATTTCGGCGGAGGCGGCGGAACCGGAGTCACGGTCAGCCCGGTCGGATTCCTCGTCGTCGCGCCTGACGGGAATGTCACGCTCCTGAATGTCGGCGCGGCCGCTCCGGGCAACGACAAGATCGAGTCGATTTCTAATCTTATCGACCGCACGCCTGACGTGATTTCGAAAATCGCGGCGATTTTCAAGAAGAACAAGCCCGAGGACGCCGAAAAATCCGAGGAAAAGCCCGAAGAAAAGCCGATCGACTGACAAAAAACGCGAAAAATTTACAAAATCGCAATAAATTTCCACGGCCGCCGGAAATTTTAATTCCGGCGGCCGGATAAAGGCGCGCGCTCTGTGGCAGACTCTTTTTGAGATTTTTCACGGAGGTGGCTTTGTCATGAAGAAAATTTCACGAAAATTCATAAATATTTTACTTTTGGCGGCGACGCTGATAGGTTTCGTTCAGCCGGCGGCGGCCGTCGCGGTCAGCGCGGAGTCGGCGATCGTCATCGAGGCGTCGACCGGACGCGTCGTTTTTGAAAAGGAAGCCGATTCGCGCCGTCCGATGGCCAGTACCACAAAGATAATGACCGCGATTGTCGCGCTCGAGGCCGGGGACACCGCGCGTCAGGTGTCGGTTTCGGGTGAGGCGGTCGGCGTCGAGGGCTCGTCGGTCTATCTGAAGACGGGCGACAATCTGACGCTCGACGATCTCGTCTGGGCGTTGATGCTCGAAAGCGCGAACGACGCGGCCGCGGCGATCGCGATCGAGGTCGCCGGATCGGTCGCGGCGTTCGCCGAAAAAATGAACGCGAAGGCGGCCGAAATCGGGCTTTCGTCGACGCATTTCACGAATCCGCACGGACTCGACAACGAGGATCACTACACGACGGCGCGCGACCTCGCGAAGCTCGCGGCCTACGCTTTGCAGAATCCGAGGTTCCGCGAGATAGTTTCGACATATAAGCATACAATAAACGTCGGAAACGAAACGCGGTATCTGTTGAATCACAACAAAATGTTAAAGCTTTACGACGGCGCGATCGGTGTCAAGACGGGGTACACGAAGCACAGCGGCCGGTGCCTCGTCTCGGCGGCCGAACGCGACGGCGTGACGCTGATCGCCGTGACCCTCAACGCGCCCGACGACTGGAACGATCACCGCGCGATGCTTGACTGCGGCTTCGGAATGCTCGAAGCTCGCGAGCTGATTAAAGAGGGCGGGTCGGTCTTCGTCCAGCCCTGCGTCGGCTGCGAAAAGAACGAAATCATGGTCAAAAATTCGGCCGGACTGACTGTCTGCGTCCCGAAAGGTACGCCGGAAGCGACTTGGCGCGTCGAAATGCCGCGCTATTTCTGGGCTCCGGTCTATGAGGGGCAGGTCGTCGGACGGATTGTTTTCGAAGCAAACGGTTCGTTCCTCGGCGAGGTTCCGCTCGTCGCGTGCGAAACGGCCGAGCGGGTCGAGTATAAGCAGGGAATTTTCGAGCGGATTTTCGGGTGAGACTGCGCGATTTTCACGGATTCAATCGAGTTGATCCGCGTCTTTCGGAGGCAGGAGGGGCAAGCCCCTCCCCTACGAGCGTAGTGTAATGGATGGCGAGACAAACGTGTGCGGATTGCTAATCGTTTCACGCACAAACGCTCTGAAATCGCAGCATTTTGACGCCAAACAACCACGAAAAAATCAAATCCAGAACATTTCCGAAGCTAACGATTAAAATAAATAAAATCCAGAACACAAAATAAACCCTTTCGTAATAACCAATTTGTATAAAAAGGTTTGGCGGAAGGGTGGGGGAGGTTTGGAGGGGGCGGGGAAACCTTCTCCAGAAAGTTTTCCCGTCCCCTTCAGTTTTAGTCTTCCGTTTTTTCCGTACCGGGCTTCTCGGCGGCTTTGACCTCGTTCCAGAGGTCGTCCTTGTCGTCGAGGGAAAGGCTGACGAAATCGAGGTTGCGTTCGCGGGCAATGGCTTCCATGCGCTCGAAACGGGCGAGGAAGCGTTCGGTGGCGGCGTTCAGGGCGGGGGCCGCCTTGATGCCCTTGCGGCGGCCAAGCT
>CAKSVM010000007.1 GCA_934503195.1 uncultured Eubacteriales bacterium | reverse complement strand
GAACTCGGCGCAGAAGGCATCGGTCTCTGCCGTACCGAGCATATGTTCTTCGAGGCTGACCGTATCGCCGCTTTCCGTGAGATGATCTGCTCCGACACCGTTGAGGAGAGAGTCGCCGCTCTCGATAAGATCCTCCCGATGCAGCAGAGCGACTTCGAGAAGCTCTATGAGGCTCTTGAGGGCAACCCTGTCGTCATCAGATTCCTCGATCCCCCGCTTCATGAGTTCGTTCCGACCACTGAAGAGGAAATCAAGCTCCTCGCTGACGCTCAGCACAAGTCTGTTGAGAAGATCAAGAACATCATCGCCGGACTCCATGAGTTCAACCCGATGATGGGTCACCGTGGCTGCCGTCTCTGCGTCACCTATCCGGAGATCGCCGAGATGCAGACCAAGGCTGTCATCCGCGCCGCTATCAACGTCAAGAAGAATCATCCCGACTGGACCGTCGTTCCGGAGATCATGATCCCGCTCGTCGGCGAAGTCAAGGAGCTCAAGTTCGTCAAGGACGTTGTCGTCAAGACCGCTGACGCCGAGATCGCGGCGGCTGGCTCCGACATGAAGTATCAGGTCGGCACCATGATCGAGATCCCGAGAGCAGCTATCACCGCTGACCAGATCGCTAAGGAAGCTGAGTTCTTCTGCTTCGGCACCAACGACCTGACTCAGATGACCTTCGGCTTCTCGCGTGACGACGCAGGCAAGTTCCTCGGAGCTTACTACGATCACAAGATCTACGAGAACGATCCCTTCGCTAAGATCGACCAGGAAGGCGTCGGCAAGCTCATGGCTCTCGCTGTTGAGCTCGGACGCAAGACCCGCCCGGATATCGAGCTCGGTATCTGCGGTGAGCACGGCGGCGACCCGTCCTCTGTCGAGTTCTGCCACAAGATCGGACTCACCTACGTTTCCTGCTCGCCGTTCCGTGTGCCGATCGCAAGACTCGCAGCGGCTCAGGCGGCTCTCAAGAACGCGTAAGTCAAATTAAACTGATCTGTTCATTCAAAAATGAACATCGCCCGGAGGTTTTTGCCCCCGGGCGTTCTTTATAGATTATGATAGGACTGGAAAATAAAATACTGACCTCCGAAAGGCTCAGCTACAGACTGCTCGACGAGCGAGACAAGCTCCCGCTCGCTTCCCTGCTCTCGGACTTTGAAGTTACCCATCCCGCGGGATTTCTTCCGGCGAAAAGTGACGCGGAGTTCGACGATTTCTTTGCGACGCTCACGAAGTACAACACCGGAATCGCCGTGCTTGACGGCGAGACGCTGATCGGCTACATCCACGTCAACAAATACATCTCCGTGCTCCCCGATCTTTCGGGAAAGCCCTGCGTGAGTACCGGATTCGTCATCGGAAAGGCTTTTCAGCGCAGGGGCTATGGCACGGAGACGCTGAACACGCTGACTACCTATCTCCTCGGACGCTTTTCCGCCTGCTTTGCCGACTGCTTCGACGACAATCCGGCGTCCGAAAAGCTGATCCGGAAATGCGGCTATGAATACGTCGAGGATTACACGATGTTCTTCGACGGCATCGGCGAGACAAAGACCTGCAAGAGCTTTGTCCGCAAGTCAAGCTGAAAGTGAGTGACCATATGGATATCTGGGAAAAGCTTTATGAGAAAGCGAAAGAACAATATCATCCGACCGACGTTACTCCTTTTGTTTACGCGCACCACGTGGTCTGCGCGCTTGAGGCTGAGAACGGCGAGATCTTCACCGGATTCTGCGTCGAAAGCTGTAGCGGCGTGATGAATCTCTGCGCCGAGCGGGTCGCCGCGCTGAATATGTACGTTAACAGCGGGCAGACGAAGATAAAGCGTCTGATCGCCTTCCGCGACAAAGCCCCGTACGGCGGAAGCGGTATGCCATGCGGAGCCTGCCGCGAGTTTCTCTATCAGCTGAACGAAGAGAATGAGAACATGAAAATCATGGTCGACTATGACTCCCGCGAAACCGTCACGCTGAAGGAGCTGACGCCGAAGTGGTGGGGAAAAGAACGCTATGAAGAGGCGAGAGCCGGAAAACAGTGATAAACAGATCCGCGCAAAAAAAAGAAAGCCGTCGCGGCTTTCTTTTTTTATTATCCGGATTATTCAGTCCACTGCTCAGTGACCTTGCTGTAGGCCTTGATCTTCTCAGCGACTTCCTCAGCCGACTTTCCGCGGCAGAGAATGTAGGTCTTGATCTTCGGCTCGGTTCCGGACGGACGGATGACGATCACGTCCTTCGCCTCGGTCACGAAGTACAGCACGTTCGACGTCGGAAGTCCGGTCGACGTGACCTTTCCGGTCGCTATGTCAAGCACCGTGTCGCGTAAATAGTCGCGTCTCTCGATGACCTTGTAGCCCGCAAGCTCGGCCGGAGGATCGTTTCTCAGCTTATCCATCAGCTTCGCCATGCGTTCGAGTCCGTCGAGTCCCTCCATGTAGATGTTCGACGTTCCCTCACCGAAGCGGCCGTAGGTCTCGTAGAGCGATTCCATCGCGTCGCAGAGAGTCATGCCCTTCGTCTTGTAATAAGCCGCCATCTCGGAGATCAGCATCGTCGCGACGACCGAATCCTTGTCGCGCGCGTAGGTTCCCTTGAGGTAGCCGTAGCTCTCCTCAAAGCCGAAGATGAAGTTGTCGTGTCCGGTGACCTCGTACTTCTTGATGACCTCACCGATGAACTTGAATCCGGTGAGAACGTTGTGAAGCTTCACGTTGTGGACGCGGCAGATCTCGGTGACCATCTCGGTCGTGACGATTGTCTTGACCGCGTAAGGATTCTCGGGCATCTTCGTTTCCTCATACGCGCGGATTATATAGTCGAGCAGCAGCGCGCCGACCTGATTTCCGGTGAGGCAGACGAATTTTCCGCTCTTGTCGCGAGACATGATTCCGGTGCGGTCAGCGTCTGGGTCGGTCGCGATGATGAGGTCGCTTCCGATCTTCCCGGCGAGCTTGATTCCAAGCTCAAAGACCTCGGGATACTCGGGGTTCGGGAACTTGACGGTCGGGAAATTGCCGTCGATCACCATCTGCTCCTCGACCGGATAGATATGCTTCAGTCCGACTCTCTTAAGAACCTCGGGAACGATGCGGTATCCGGTTCCGTGGAGCGGCGTGTAGACGATCTTCAGTTCGTCGGCGACCTTCGAAATCACGTCGGGATTTACAGCCTCGGCGATTACGCGCGCCATGTATTTCTCGTCGAAATCGTCGGGAATATACTCGATGACACCAGTTCCGAGTCCCTCTGAGAGCGTGATAAGCTTCACGTCGTCAAAGATATCCGCCGCCGCGATGAACTCGGAGACAGTCTTCGCGTGGTCGGGCGGAAGCTGCGCTCCGTCTTCCCAGTAAGCCTTGTAGCCGTTGTACTGCTTCGGGTTGTGAGACGCGGTGATGTTGATTCCGGCGATGCAGGAAAGCTCGCGGACCGCGAACGAAAGCACCGGGGTCGGTCTGATGCCCTTGAAGAGCTTTACCCTGACGCCGTTTGCCGCGAGGACACGCGCCGCCGTCTCGGCGAAGAGCTTCGAGTTGTTGCGCGAATCGTATCCGACCGCGACTCCGCGGTCAGCCTTGCCGAGCTTGTTTATGAGCGCGGCGAGACCCTGAGTGGCGTGCGCGACGGTGTAGACGTTCATAGCGTTCGTTCCGGCGACCATGATTCCGCGCAGTCCGGCGGTTCCGAACTCAAGATCCTTGACGAATCTGAATTTGATCTCCTCGTCGTTGTCGGCTATCGAGCGGAGCTCGGCCTTCGTGGTTTCGTCAACCTTGTCTGACTCAAGCCAGCGAAGGTAGTTTTCTCTGTATGTCATCTGTTATCCTCCTGAATTTCATGTTTTGATTCCCGTAAAACGCCGGGAAGCCCTGATTATTTCGCCGCTCCGGCCTTTACCGCCTCAAGCGCGGTCGCGAGCTGATCGGGACATGAAGTCGGCTTGAATCCGCACTTTATTCCCTTGAGGCGCGAAATCGCCTCGTCGACGTTCATTCCGGCGATGAGCGCGGCGACGCCCTGCGTGTTTCCGGAACATCCGCCGACAAACTTCACTTCCTTGATCGTGTCGCCGTCGAGGACGAAATCGATCTCTCTCGCGCAGGTTCCGGTGGTTTTGTAGCTGTAAGATTTTTCCATTTCAGTATTCCTCTCTGAGTTTATTATAAATTCCGAGCATTGATATGAAGCCGAGGTACTCGCTCTCCCCGCCAAGTCCTCCGGTGCCGACCGCCCAGCGCGGATTTTTGGCACAGCTTCTCACTCTTTCGTAAATTTCAAGCGGCGGCCTTTCGTTTATGAACGAGGATCCGAGTCCGCCGAGAAGGATCTTTCCGCTGTCATCCGCCGGTAATCCGGCTGTGTAGACCGCCGCGAAATCCTTAGCGCGAAGAACCGCCTCGTCCGCGCTCTCGTTTTCGCGGGAAATCGCGATAAGCGGCTTCGAAAGCCTCAGATATTCCCCTCTCGTCGCGAGCGCGCAGACTCTGTCGTCAAGCGACGCCCTGTAAAGCTCGTCGGGATCGTCCGAGATTATCACGAATTTCATCCCGTCGGGAAGCTCGGCCGAAAGCGTTTCGGAAAGCTCTCCGCGCGGCTCAATTATCGCCACGTCGGATTTTATGTATTCATAAAATCCGATAAGAGTCTCAGCGCGGCGTTTCGCAGTATTCCAGAGTTCGTCGCCGCCGCGCCAGATCAGCTTTGTGACGATCTGCCTTGTCGGAAAAGGTTCGAAAAATGTCAGCGCGTGCTTTTCGCCCGAAAGCAGAGCCAGAAAATTCCTGTAATTCATCAGCTTTTAATGTGCGCGTAGACGCCAAGCGTCTCATACTGCGGCGCGGAAAGTGCCATGAAGAGCGCGAAGGGCTCGATCGATTTGTCGGGACAGTAGAAGACAACGTCGTATGAAAACTCGTTGTCGCTGTAGGAAAGCGGGATCGCGTCGACCTTGTAGAGCTTCAGTCCGAAGCTCGAAGCGGCACTGAGAACGTCGGCGAGTTCAATCCCCTCGGTCGGGACAAAGCTTAGTTCGAGGAATCTCGTATCGCTCTCGGGCGGGAGCGGAACCGTGAAGGCCAGATTCTTCCGGAGCAGAGCGTATCTTGTCGTGACCCCGCCGTCAGGCGACGAAATGTCGCAGGTGAGAACGATCTTAAGCTCGAATCTGTCTATAAGCCGACAGAATCCGATCAGCTTCGCGTCGCGCGAGCTGTCAAGTGGGAGTATGCACATATCGGCGCGCCCGTAATAAACCTCCTCGCAGACCGACTCAAAATCGGTCTGATAGCTGACCGACGGCGAGCCGAGAAGCTTTGAGAAGATCAGAAACGCTTTGTCCGAGTAGGCGTTTTTGAGATACGCGATCTTCGGATCCTTTTCGAGATTTCTGAATCCGCCGCTGTCGCCAAGGAGTGCCGCCAGACTGAAATCGCTCATCCATCCGAGCTTGTCGGCGAGGAACTTGCAGACCGCGAGCTTATCCGAGAGAAGGCGCGACGCAAAAAACGTTTCAAGATAATGCTTTGCCTCTTCGGCCGCCTCAAACGGAATACTGCCGCGGTCAAAGAGCGCGTCAAAATCCTCACAGCGGTTCTCGTCCTCGGTGATCATCTGCGGACGCTGTGAGATAAGTGTCGCTAGATCGGACAGCTGAGCCACCCGGCGTTCGGCGGCCGAGACCGTCTCCGAGTCGAGCAGGGAAAGATTTCCGCCTATTACTTTTGTCGAATTGTCAAACCGACTGAGATTCATAAGAATTTCTCCCTTCTGTCGTCCCTTTTTCAGAGCTTGCGAGGCTCGGATTCGAGCATAAGATCGGCGAGAGCCGCCGCGGCAACCGATTCGACGACCGGAACCGCGCGCAGCGCGATGCAGGGATCGTGGCGTCCCTTGATCGATAGCTTCGCGTTCTCCTGCTTTTCGAGGTCGACCGTGTCCTGTTCCATGAAGATCGACGGCGTCGGCTTCATCGCGACCGAGAAGACGAGCGACATTCCGGTCGTCATTCCCCCGACGATTCCGCCGCAGTTGTTGGTCTCCGTCATGACCTTTCCGTTCTTGTAGAAATACGCGTCGTTGGCCTGCGAGCCGTAGAGCTTCGCGAAATCAAAGCCCGCGCCGAACTCGATTCCCTTGACTCCGGGAATCGCGAAGCACAGCTCCGAAATAACAGACTCGACGCTTCCGAACATATGCTCGCCGAGTGCGGCCGGAAGTCCGACCGCCGCGCACTCGATGACCGCGCCGACCGAATCTCCGCGCATCTTTGCGGAGTTTATTATCGTCGTGAAGGCCTCGGACGCCATCGGGTCGAGCGTCGGGATTTCCTTTTTCCTCAGCCCCTCAAGCTCGCGCGGCGAAATGTCGTTCGGGAACTGACTGTCCGAAACATTGAGAATCCGCTTTATGTGCGCGCCGATCGTGACACCGTGAAGCTTCAGATACTGCGCGCAGAGTCCGCCGGCGAAAGTCAGCGGAGCGGTGAGCCGCCCCGAAAAGTGTCCGCCGCCGTGAAGCTCGGTATGTTCGCCGTACTTTAAGAGCGCGGGATAATCGGCGTGATTCGGGCGCGGAAGCGTCACCTTGCCGTAATCCGAGCTTCTCTGATTCGTGTTCTCGATAACCGCGCAGATCGGAAAGCCGTTTGTGTATCCGTCCGAAACGCCGCTTAAAATCCTCGGAATATCCGGCTCTTTTCTCGCGGTAGCGAGCGCGCCGCCTGGCGCGCGGCGTTTCATCAGCGTCATGAGCGCGTCGTTGTCTATCCTCATCCCGGCCGGGAATCCGTCGATTACGACGCCGATCGCCTCGCCGTGCGACTCCCCGAAGACCGAGAGAGTCAGTTTTCGTCCGTTATATACAGACGGCATTCGTTTCACCTCATTTGGTTATTTTCAGAGCTGTTCGAGCATATCGAAGCTGTCGGTCAGGAAGGCCTGAAGCTCGTCGGCGGTCAGCTGACGCTGAGAGAGCAGCGCGAGCGTGTAGATCTGCTTTGCGATCTTCTCCGCCTTGCCCTCGTCGGACTCGACCTCGGAGGAAAGTCTCGTGATGAGCGGGCTGGACGCGTTGACGACAAGCGTGGCGTCAGTCGGGAAGCTCATGCCGCCCATGTCGTTTCCGGACATTCTGTACATCTTCATCATGTCGTCCATACGGCGCGACTCCTCGGAGATGTTGAGTATAGCCGGAACCTTAGCGTTCTTGAGGAGCTCAAAGCTTACCTTGAGATCCTTGTTTCCACTGACCTTCTTGAAGAGATCGGCAAGCTTTGCGTTTTCCTCGGCCTTTCCGTCGGCTTTGAGCGCGGAGGCGACGTCAGCGTCGATGCGGACAAACTTCACGCCGTCGTTCTCCTGCTCGATGACGTTGATGAACTGCGTGTCGATCAGCTTGTCAAGCACGACGACCTCGATTCCCTCAGCCGCGAACATAGCGATGTACTGCGCCTGAGAGGTCTTGTCGGCCGTGTAATAAACGGTATTCTCGTGCTTTTCCTTCGCGGATTCGAGATATTCCTTCAGAGTAACGTACTTTCCGTCGGTGTTCTGGTAGAGGATCGAATCCTTTACTCTGTCGTAGAACTTGCGGTCGCGGAGCGAGCCGTACTCGACAAAGGTCTTGAGATCGTTCCAGAGCTTTTCATAGGCCACGCGGTCGGTGTTGAACATCGAATTTATCTTGTCGGCGACCTTCTTGACGATATGCGCCGAGATCTTCGCGACGTAGCCGCTGTTCTGGAGATAGCTTCTCGAAACGTTCAGCGGAAGCTCGGGGCAGTCAAGAACGCCCTTGAGCATCAGCAGATACTCGGGGATGACCTCCTTGATGTTGTCAGCGACGAAGACCTGATTGTAATAGAGCTTGACCTGTCCCTCAAGGCTGTCATACTCGTGAGCGATCTTCGGGAAGTAGAGTATTCCCTTGAAATTGAGCGGATAATCCGCGTTAAGATGGATGTGGAAGAGCGGCTCGCGGAAATCGTTGAAAACTTTGTGATAGAAGGCGTCGTACTCCTCCTCGGTGCATTCGGAGGGGTTCTTCTGCCAGAGCGGGTGAATATCGTTTATAGGCTTCGGCTCGGTCTTGTCCTCGGCCTTGGAATCGGATTTTTCGTCCTCGGCCTTCTTCTCCTCCTCGGTCTTGACGACTTCGAGGTAGATCTCGACCGGCATGAATGAGCAGTACTTTTCGAGAATTCCGCGGATGCGATGCTCGTCGAGGAATTCCTCCTCGTCCTTCATGATGTGCATGACGACGTCGGTGCCGCGCTCGGCGCGGAAGTAGTCCTTTGTGATCTCGTAGTCTCCGGCCTCGGTGCAGACCCACTTCACGCCGTGGTCCTCGTCGGCGGTGTAGGAGCGCGTGATTACGTCAACCGTGTCGCTGACCATGAACGACGAGTAGAAGCCGAGTCCGAAGTGGCCGATGATGCCGTCCTTCGTCGCGTCCTCCTCGTTGCCCTCGTACTTCTTGATGAAGTCAAGCGCGCCCGAGAGCGCGATCTGGCAGATGTAGCGTCTGACCTCGTCCTCGGTCATACCGATTCCGTTATCCGAGACGGTGAGCGTTCCGGCGGCCTTGTCGATCTTAACGGTGATTTTGAAGTTGTCCTCGATGTCCTTCGCCTCGCCCAGAGACGAAAGTCTCTTCAGCTTTGTCACGGCGTCGCAGGCGTTCGAGACGATCTCACGTAAGAAGATCTCCTTTTCAGAGTAGAGCCATTTCTTGATTATCGGGAATATGTGTTCTATTTCGACGGAAATTCCGCCCTTTTCAGTGTTTACAGTTTCAGACATTTTAACTACCTCTTTTTTATGAAAAGAAATGTCGGACAGCTTGATACTATCCTACAGTATATTATACCTCTTTGGGGTATCATTGTCAAGGACTTCACGATTAAAGTTACAGGAATTTAAAGTATTTGCGCAAATGTGTTGACAACTGGACGATTTTGGTGTATCATATTAGTATACTGATAGCCGATTGAAAAGCTGCGTTTTATGATCGCACGCATAAGAACTAATACAAGCAAAGGAGACCAGACAATGATTGCTCTTGTAGAACCATGCGAAAAGTATTTACAGTCATACATTGAGGCATACGATGAGTATGAGCGGAACGATATACACACCTATGCTTTCGATGATGCCAGAGCTTATAACATCTTTGAAAAGTACGATAACTATAGGCATGAACGGAATTTGAAGCCAAACAGAGTTGGTTCTGATTACTACTGGCTGGTTGACGAGGAGCAAAACTACTTTATTGGAGAAATAAGCATCCGCCATAGGCTAACAGACGATCTTAAACGTTACGGCGGTCATATCGGCTATGGTATTCGTTTTTCCGAATGGAAGAAAGGATACGGAACTCTGATGCTTCGCTTGGCGTTGGAAAAGGCAAAAAATATTGGAATCACCACAGCTTTAATCACTTGCGATGATGACAATCACGGCTCAGCAAAAGTCATGGAGAACAACGGATTTGTGTTACAGGATAAGTTACCGAACGTTGTAAACGGAAAAGCTATAACAACCCGAAGATATACGAAAGAGCTATAATCAAATCAAGGAGACGCCAGCATGTCAAAACGAAAGAACGAGCTCTCGCTCATGAACGTGATTCTCTGCATATTTGTGATTTTCATCCACGCCGCGTCGAACGCCGTCACATACGCCGACAAAGGCTCGTGGCAGTACGCGGCGATCTTCCCTGTCTGGAAGCTCTCGTCCTGCGCCGTGCCGGGATTCATATTCCTAGCCGGGGTCAAGCTCTCGCTCGGACTCGAAAAGCCGTTTTCATATCCGAAATACCTCGCCGGACGTTTTTTCCGCGTCGTGCTTCCCTACATAATCGCGGCGGTCGTCTACGCGCTGTATTTTTACCTCTCCGGACTCGCCGTCTACACCCCGGGAGAATTCATCTCGTCGCTCATACTCGGAAAATTCGAGGCGCACTTCTATTTTGTCACGACGATAGTTCAGTTCTACCTCCTCGCCCCGCTCTGGAGAATACTCGCAAAACGACTTGATAACGGCGTGAGAGTCGCCGTGACGCTTGTCATCGCGTATTTTCTGTCGCTGATCTTCGGACTGTATCTGGCGGATTTTCTGATTCTCTTCGACCGTGAACACGTCTTTGTCTACGCCGACCGCGTCTTCACAACCTATCTTTTCTGGTGGATCGGCGGACTTGCGGTCGGGCGGCACTACGAAGCCGTGAAGAAAGAGGCGGCGCGGAGCTTCATTCCGGCGTCAGTGATCTTCGCCTTCGCGGCGATCCTTGACGGAACGCTCGCCTATCTTCACACCGCAAAGGGAGCCGGAATCTGGTGGCTTGAAACGGTTCACACCTTCTACATTCTCACGGCCGTGATCTTCTTCTTTTCGCTCGGCGTGAGACTCTCCGAAAGCCGCGTGATGAACCTCGTGAAGCCGCTCGACCGCGCGTCGTATCAGATCTATCTCTGGCATCCGTTCGCCTTCTATTTCGCCGACAGGCTCAGCGTCGCGGCCGGAATCGCGTCGATCTCGGGCGTATTCGCGGCGCGGATTCTCTTCGCGGTTCTCGTCATCGCGCTCTGTGTACTCCTGACCGGAATAAAGCCGCCAAAAAAATCCGAAAAATGAAAATCCCCGGACAAAGCCGATCAAGGTTTTGTCCGGGATTATTTATAACCCACACTTTTTTCCGGCCAGCGGCGACTCGCCGCCGGTCACCGCGAGAAAATCATACTCGCGGCAGAGAGCCTTTATCCTTTCAACCTGCGCCTTCGTGTTGCGGCAGGGCATATAGGTCACCACGCCGAATCCGAGCCGCTTCAGCTCGGGCATCAGAATATCAAGGCATCCGTCCTCGTATCTCTGCGCTTTCTTGTCCGACGCGGAATTTCCCGCCACGTCGCCGAGATACGCGTAGGCCGGAACCGCGCCGACAGCGTTACAGAGTTCCACGAATTCCGAAACATCCGGGCACTCCGCGCCTGCCGGTATGTAGAATTTCTCGACAAATCCCGATTTCAGAAGGCTCAGAAGCCGATATTCCGCGTCGTTTTCACCATAAAGCTTTTCGTCCGTAAAAATCCCGAGCCGAGACAGAAGCCCGCGAAGCTCAGTGTCGTTATCTACCGTCAGAAGCAGCTTTTTCGCCAGCGCGAAGACGATATGCCGTTCGGTCACCGAACCACCCTCGTGAGCGTGCGAGAGCGGCAGGACGTCCGCCTCGAAGTCGACTCCGAAGCCGAGCGGTTTTGTGAGCTTCGAGAGCTTTTCACACATCGCCGCGTCGCGCTCAAACCGGAGTCTGCGCCTTGGCGCGAAGAATTCGTCGACTATATCGAGATTCTTCTCGGGAATGCCATGCATGACGACATAGGCGAGCGAGGTCTGATCGGGTGAGTTGAGTCTGTATCCCGAAAGCGCGGTTTTTCTCATAATGGCGCGGCATTCGCATCCGACAAGCGTCGGGATTCCGATAAGCTTCCCCGCCGAAATGAATTCTCTCGCGCCCGATACGCTGTCATGGTCGGCGATCCCGGCCGACGCAAACCCGCAGAGCTTTGCGAAAAGCGCGGCCGCCGTCGGCGAATATTTTGAGAATGAGTAGAACGTGTGGATATGATCGTTCGCCAGCTTTCCCGCCTGAACGCCTTCACAAAGCGAAATATACCTCCCGAGTCCGGAAAGACGCTCCCAGGCCGTTCCGCTGTTCAGTTTTTCAAGATCGACTGACGAAATTTTCAAATCCTTTTCCCCTTAACTTCATTTCAACATTTCCTGCCCGCCCGTCACCGGGAGAGCCTGTCCCGTCTCGTATTCCTGCTCGACGAGATAAAATACCGCGCGCAGAACATCCTCCGGACGGCATCCGCGCCCGAGCGGAACCTTCGACTCGTAATACTTCCGCACATCACCGATATTCTTCGCTCCCGGAACCTTTCCGGCCTCAAGATACTGCTTCAAAAGTCCCTTTTCGGGATCACTCCAGAGTTTTCCGTCGAGATAATTTCCCGGGCAGACCGCGTTGACCTTTGTCCTTTGCGCGGCGAGTTCGAGCGCGAAGCTCTCGACAAGTCCGATTCCGCCGAATTTGCTCCCGGCGTAAGCGAAATTCTTCATGCTGCCCAAAAGTCCGGATTTCGAGTTTATCTCGATTATATCGGTGAAATATCCCGGCGAGACCGAGTTTTCCAGTCTCATCACGGCCGACGAGTATTTCGTGCAATAGTAGAACCCGTTGTAATTCACGCGGGTGATCCGGTCAAAATCCTCGCCCGAAAGCTCCGAAAGTCCGCCCGCCTTGACAATCCCGGCGCAGCTTATGAAAACGTCAATCCCGCCGAAAGTCAGAACAGCTCTCGCGCAGAGTTCCTCAACGTCGGATTCAACCGAGACGTCGGTGCCGACCGACGCCGAAACAAAGCCGTATTCCGAGTTGATTTCGTCGGAAACCGCCTTCGCGCCGTCTGGATTCAGATCTGAGACTACGACATACGCGCCCTCCCGCGCGAACCCTTCGGCGATCGCCTCTCCGAATCCCCGCGCCGCTCCGGTGACAACGACAATCTTCCCCGCCATCCGCCCGGAGCGATTTCCGGAAACAAGCCGCGCTTCGCCGCCCGTAAAGGTCGCGGCGAGATTTTTCGCCTCGGCCGGAGTTTTTCCGAGCGTGAAGAGTCCGACTCCGTTTATATACGCCATCCTGACCCCAGACTCGCCAAAATACGCCGTCAGATCGGCGTCCGGTTCGGTGACAAGCGCGCCGCCGCTTCTGCCGATCTTTTCGCAGACGAGCTTATAAAGATCGCTTTTGCCGGCATAGAAAACATAGCTTTTCCCGCCGTGGTCGGACGACATTCTGAGAATCGGAGCGAGCCTTGTCGCGAGTTTTTCCTTTTCGTTAAGCATTTCATATCCTCCCCGCGCGTTCAAGAAGCAGTTCCTCGGCCGCCCTGTTCCAGACGCCGGAGGTTTTCGTGAGATCCGAAAGCGACTTCATCATCGGGTTATTCCGACCAAGCTTTTCAAAATTCGAAATCGCCGTAAGTCCGAGCGAAATTCCGGGATAACAGAGAATTTTTCCGATCCCAAGGATCGGAAGCTTCGGTATGACCGACATCAGCGCGTCAAGACCGCAGATATGCGTGATCATCGGCGCGGGATCGACCTTTCCCGAAGAAATCAGCCTCAGCGCGTCGGCCATGTCAAGAGAATCCCCGCCCGACGTCCCGACGACGTGGAGCGACGAATAATGCACGTCGTAGAAATTGAGCTTCGCCGAAAATCCCCTGTCGGCCGGCCCGGCGAAGAAATTCAGGCACCCGTCATAGCCGAGCAGAAGCTGCGCATCCGAAATCAGCTTTTCCGACGGTGAAAAGACGAAAACATCGTCAAAATCTCCGCCCGCGAAGCGTTTCATCGTCGAAAGCGGATCGGAAAAGTTCGCCGGATTAAAATAAACCAGCTTAACGCCGCGCTTTTCGGCCTCGGACTGCGGGAGAATTCTCGCCGCGCGCGAAAGTCTTTCGGGGTCGATATCGGTCACGACAAGCGTTTTCGGACGGATTTCCGACGCCAAGATGAGCTTCACCATTCCGATTCCCATCGCGCCCGCGCCGCCGAGAACCGCCGTGTTTCCGGAGGGCTTCAGTCCGCTCATATGTGAGCGTCCGTCGGGCGAAATGTGCCACTCCGCCCTGAGAGCCGCCACAAGGCAGCTAATCGGCTCGGCGAGCGAACCGCGGAAATACGCGTCGCCGTCGTATTTCATGACGCATCCGTCCGAGATAAGCTCGTCCGGGATCAGAATCTCAGTCGCATCGCCGCCGCAGAACTCAAAGCTGTAGCCCGGCGCGGCGAATTTTCCGGGTCTCGCTGGCTGTAGAACGAATCTTTCGCCCGGAGCAAAGCTGTCCTTCCACTTTCCGCCGACTTCTTCGATCACTCCGCAGAACTCGTGCCCGACGACGACCGGAGACGCCGAAATCCCTTCCGGCACGCGCTTATGCCCCTCGCCCTGAATGCAGGCCTTGTAGGTCGACATACAGACGGTATCCGAGATTATCTTCGCCCTGATTCCGTCCTCCGGCAGAGCCGGAAGCTCGTATGAATCGAGTCTGAGATCGTTTTTTCCGTGGAGTCTGACAGCCTTCGCGTTCATGATTTCACCTTTCCTCCGCCCGCGCGGATTTTTTAATTTCTTCCGCTTCTTTCAAGCAGCTTTTTCATAAGTTCGCGGTTATGCCCGCGCCTTGATTTCGTCTCGGAATCAAGGAAGACGAATCCGGAGTCTTTTCTCTCGAATACATCCCCTTCGCGCCTTCCCTCAAAATCTTTTCGCGGAAAATCAAGCTTTTCCCCGTCGTCGCCGATCAATACCGCGAAATCTTCCTCAAATCGGTCGAGCGTGTAAATTTCCGGCATAAAATCCTCCTGTCAGCCGCGCTTTCTTATGATATCCTCCGGCGTCACGTTTCCGGTGATGAGCGGCGATTTTGTGTCACCCGCGGCGCGGTTTCTTCCGATCTGCCACGGACTGTAATTCGCGTAGCAGTATTTACAGCCGTTTTCGCAGGTGTTGTACGCGCCGATGTCAACGCTCTCGACACAAAGACAGCCGCCGCGCTGATATCTGTCCTTTCTTGCCGGAAACTTCTTCCCGGTGAGTCCTTCGATGAGTTCCGCGCCGACGCAGCTTCCGTGCGCGATTCCGAATTCGTCAAGGTCGTATTCCTCGGCGCAGGTGAAGACCGACATTCCGTTCTCCCGCGCGATTTCCGAAATTCCGCGCGCGATGAGCCGCACGTCGTCAAGACTCATCGGAAGAAGTCCGGCCGACGCGAGATTCTTCTCGGTGTTTTTGTAGAGATCGAGAAAGCTTATCGTGCATCTTTTCGTGTACCCCGAGAGAAGCGACGCGAGTCTTCCGAAATATTCAAGATGCCATCCGACGCTGTATTTCGGCGTCAGGAATATCGGGTCGTATCTCCAGATTACCCGCTCGGGCGAAGTCAGCTCCGAAAGTCTTCTGAAAACCGGGACAAGCCGATTCTTCGACACGAGATTCGTCTCGATATCGTCCCCGTAGGAATTCAGCGTGAACTGAAAGCAGAATCTGTATTCCGAGAGAAGTCCCAGCCTGTCAAGCATCGGCGTCGGATTCTTTGTCCAGAAAACGATCGCGTCAACCGCGCCAGGCGAGAGGTCGATCTCACTGAGATTATGAAATCTCATCGGGTTTCTGACAAGGACTCGTCCCTCGCGGATCCGCTCGAAAAACCAGTCGGAATAGAAGGCCGGAATGTCGGTCCGACGGCTCGCGCTGATTATCATTTTCCCCCGCCTTTCGACTTGACTATGATATTACAATATATATTCTACCAGAAAACCACATAAAAGTCAATGCCGGATATGATTTTTGCCAAAAAATCGGAGAAGTCACGAAGCGTTCGGATTTTATGTTGCAAATGCAACGAGCGTTTTGTCACAAATCATATCGCACGAAAATCAGAAAATTTTCAAAAAAATCCTGAAATACTCTTCCAATTTCGCGCGAAATGTGGTATAATAATATTATAAGTAATTTCCGGAGGAAGACACAATGCCTGAAAAGCTTTCCGAAGCGGCCGCCGCTTCGCGTATGAAAGAGCTGGCGCGGCTCATTGAATATCATTCGCGCAGATATTATGTTCTCGATGATCCCGAAATTTCGGACTACGATTACGATATGATGTTCCGCGAGCTTGTGACGCTCGAATCCGAGTTTCCGTCGCTCGCCGACCCGAACTCGCCGACAAAGCGCGTCGGAGGCGAGGCCGTCAGGGGCTTTACCGAGGTTGTTCACACGGTTCCTTTAGGCAGTCTCTCGGACGTTTTCGATTTCGACGAGGTCCGCGCCTTCATCGAGCGGACAAAGGCGGTAGATCCCGACTGCGAGTACACGGTCGAGTGCAAGATCGACGGTCTTTCCTGCGCGCTCCGCTACGAAAACGGGAAGCTTGTCCGCGGCGCGACCCGCGGAAACGGTTTTGTAGGCGAGGACGTGACCGGAAATCTCCGGACGGTTCGCTCGATTCCGCTCGAAATCGACACCGACGAACCGGTGATCGAAGTGCGCGGAGAAGTTTATATGTCAAAAAAGAGCTTCGAAAAGCTCAACGCCCGCCGCGAGGCCGAAGGTGAATCGCTCTTCGCGAATCCCCGCAACGCGGCCGCCGGAACTCTCCGTCAGCTCGACCCGAAGGTCTGTGCCTCGCGCGGACTCGATATCTTCATCTTCAACTATCAGACCGGGACAAAGACCTTCAAAAATCACGACGAGAGTCTCAAGTGGCTTGAGTCGGTCGGATTCGTGATCATTCCGTATCTCAAAACCGTGAGGACGGCAGACGAGGTCATCGCGCAGATTGAGGAGATCGGAAAAATGCGCCCCGATCTTCCGTTCGGGATCGACGGAGCGGTCATCAAGGTCAATTCGCTCGCGCTCCGGACGACAATCGGTGAGAACACGTCGACGCCGAAATGGGCGGTCGCCTACAAATATCCGCCTGAGGAAAAGGAGACGAAGCTCACCGATATCGTGATTCAGGTCGGTCGCACCGGAGTTCTGACGCCGAACGCCGTTCTCGAACCCGTGAAGCTCGCCGGAACGACCGTATCGCGCGCGACTCTGCACAATCTAGATTTCATCCGCGAGCGCGACATAATGATCGGCGACCGGGTGATCGTCCGCAAGGCCGGAGACATTATCCCCGAGGTCGTCTCGGTCGTCAGGAATAAGCGCGACGGAAGCGAAAAGGAATTCAATATGCCCGAAAAATGTCCGTCCTGCGGCGAGCCTGTAATCGCCGACATAGACGACGAGAACTCGTCGGGAAGCGCGGCCTACCGCTGCACGAACGCCGAATGTCCGGCGCAGATAATGCGGAATCTGATCCATTTCGCCGCGAAGGACGCGATGGATATCGACGGACTCGGCCCGGCGATTCTTTCACAGCTCCATTCCGAGGGACTTGTGAAGGGCATCGAGGATATCTATTCGCTGACTGTCGGGGATCTCGTCCCACTTGACCGGATGGGCGAAAAGAGCGCGTCGAACATCATAAACGCGATTGAAAAGTCAAAGTCGGCCGGGCTTGACAGGCTGATCTACTCGCTCGGAATCCGTCAGGTCGGAGCGAAGGCGGCGCAGATTCTCGCAGCGAAATTCGGCGATATCGAGGCACTTTTCAGTGTCGACGAGGAAACGCTCTGCGAGATCGACGACATAGGCGGGATCACGGCGAAATATATCGTCAATTACTTCTCGCATCCGCAGACACGGGCACTCATCGACAAACTCAAGGCCGCCGGGGTCACGACGACCTTCGAGTCGGACAAAAAGGACGACATTTTCGCCGGACTGACCTTTGTCCTCACCGGAACGCTGCCGACAATGAAGCGCGACGAGGCGTCAAAGCTCATCGAGTCGCACGGCGGAAAGGTCTCGGGTTCGGTCTCGAAAAAGACGTCATACGTCGTGGCGGGCGAGGACGCCGGATCGAAGCTCACAAAGGCGCAATCGCTCGGAGTGAGTGTCATCGGCGAGGACGAGCTTATAAAGATGTGCGATGGCCGCTGACAGATCCGGGCCCGGCATCAACACGATTATTGTAAAATATCGAGAGCGGGAACTTCATCATCAGGAAAAACAAACAGCAGAACCATCAATAGCCTTCTGTTTGAAAAGGTTTGGTGGAATGTGGAAAGGTGTCAGAGGGGCGGAAACCACCTTTCCTTAAAAGGTGGTCTCCGCCCCTCTGACAGGAGATTTTATGTTTATAGATAACGTAACGATTCACATCAAGGCGGGCGACGGCGGAAACGGCTGCGTCGCCTTTCACAGAGAAAAATACGTCGCCGAGGGCGGCCCCTCGGGTGGCGACGGCGGAAACGGCGGAAATATCGTCTTCAAAATCGACGAGGGAACGAACACCCTGCTCGACTTCAGATACCGCCGCAAATTCGTAGCTCAGAACGGCGGCGACGGAATGCCCGAAAAATTCCACGGAAAAACGGCCGACGATCTCGTCATCATGGTTCCGCCCGGAACGGTCATAAAGGACGCCGAAACCGGACGCGTCATCAAGGATATGTCAAACTGCGAGCCCTTCGTCTGCCTCAAAGGCGGACGCGGAGGCTGGGGCAACCGCCATTTCGCGACTCCGACAAGACAGATTCCGCGCTTCGCGAAGCCCGGACTCAAGGGAGAGGAAATGGATGTCACGCTTGAACTCAAAATGCTCGCCGACGTCGGACTCGTCGGATTTCCGAACGTCGGAAAATCGTCGCTTCTGTCGGTCATAAGCTCGGCGCGCCCGAAAATCGCGAACTATCATTTCACGACGATTCAGCCTCAGCTCGGAGTCGTCAAGACGGGCGACGGCAAGGGCTTCGTCTGCGCGGACATTCCCGGACTCATCGAGGGCGCGGCCGACGGACTCGGACTCGGTCACGACTTTCTCCGTCATGTCGACAGATGTCGGCTTCTCGTCCACGTCGTCGACGTCTCGGGAGCCGAGGGACGCGATCCGGTCGATGATATAAAGAAAATAAACTCCGAGCTTGAACGCTACAGCCCCGAGCTCGCGTCACGCCCGCAGATCTTCGCCGCGAACAAGATCGACGCCCTCGGAGCCGATCCCGAGGAGATCCACGAACTTGGCGACGAGCGGCTCGAGGCGCTCGAGGATTATGTGAAGAACGAGCTTCATTCAGAGCTTTTCTACATCTCCGCCGCGACGAGAAAGGGAGTTGACGCGCTGGTCCGCCGGGTTTCCGAAAAGCTTGAGGAGCTTCCGCCGCTCACGATCTACGAGCCGGAGGAGGTCATCGAACCCGAGTTCGACGAGAACGCCGAGCGCGAGATCATCGTCCGCCGCGTCAACGAGGACTACGAGGTCGAGGGCGAGTGGCTGATGAATCTAATAAACTCGATAAACTTCGACGACTACGAGTCGGTGAACTACTTCCAGAAGATTCTCAGAAAAACCGGGGTCGTCGACGCACTTGTCGAAAAGGGCTGTCAGGACGGCGACACGGTCAGAATCTACGACATCGAGTTCGAGTTTATTAAATAAAAGTAAATTCGTCACGTAAAATTTTCGTTTTTTCGGCATGGGGATTGACATAACGCGGAAAATCTTCTATAATATATATTATCCGGATTCTTATAAAGAAAACCGGAGCGCGGAAAATGCGCGTCGCCAACCGAAAAAAAGAAAGGCAGTTGTAATAAAATGTTTTGGCAGGAAGAAATCGAAACCATGGACAGAGCTGATCTCGAAAGACTTCAGCTGAAAAGACTTCAGAATATCGTTGAATACGTCTACAACCGCGTGCCGTTTTACAAGAAGCGGCTCGATGAGGCCGGAGTGAAGCCCGAAAAGATCAGGGCTCTCTCCGATATCCAGTACATCCCCTACACCACGAAGGCCGATATCCGCGACACCTATCCCTTCGGGCTCTTCGCGGTTCCGCAGCGCGAGATCGTCAGAATCCACGCGTCAAGCGGCACAACCGGAAACCCGACCGTCGTCGGCTACACGAAGAACGACCTTAAGAACTGGAGCGACTGCGTTTCGCGTATTGTGACCGCCGCCGGAGCTACCAGCGACGACATCGTCCAGATCGCCTTCGGATACGGGCTCTTCACCGGCGCGCTCGGACTCCACTACGGACTCGAGAATATCGGCGCGACCGTCGTCCCGACCTCGACCGGAAACACCGAAAAGCAGTTAAAGCTCATGCGCGACTTCGGAACCACCGCGCTCGTCGCGACCCCGTCCTACGCGCTCTACATAGCCGAGACCGCCCGCGATCTCGGGATCGACTGCCGCGATCTCAAGGTAAGACTCGGACTCTTCGGCTCTGAGGGCTGCTCTAACGAGATGCGCTCGAAAGTCGAGGAGGCGTGGAATCTCTTCGCGACCGACAACTACGGAATGAGCGAGCTCATGGGTCCCGGCGTCTCGGGCGAGTGCCGCTACAGACGCGGAATGCACTTCGCCGAGGATCATTTCCTTCCCGAGATCATCGACAGCAAGACCGGAGAGGTCAAGGCGCGCGGCGAGGAAGGCGAGCTTGTCGTGACGACGCTCACCAAGGAGGGAATTCCGCTTCTCCGCTACAGAACCAAGGACATAACAAGAATCCACTACGAAAAGTGCGAGTGCGGACGCACCCACGCGAGAATGGACAAGCCGCTCGGACGCTCGGACGATATGCTCAAGATCAAGGGCGTAAACGTCTTCCCGACGCAGATCGAGTCGGTGCTTGTCAGTATCCCCGAGGTCGGACCGCAGTATCAGATTGTCCTCGGACAGAAGAACTACATGGACACCTTTGAGATCAACATCGAGGTCTCGGACGGCAATATGCTCACGAAATACTCCGAGCTCGAAAACCTCCAGCAGAAGGTCAGACACAAGCTCCAGACGGTTCTTGGTCTCGACGCGAAGATCAATCTCGTTGAGCCGAAGTCGCTTGAGCGCTTCGTCGGCAAGGCAAAACGCGTCATAGATAATCGTCATAAATAATTTTCCACGGAGAGTTTACATATGAAAAAGATAATGTTAGGAAACGAAGCGGTCGCGCGCGGACTTTTTGAAGCTGGTGTGCGTCTCGTTTCGAGCTACCCCGGAACGCCGAGCACCGAGGTCACCGAGGCGGCGGCAAAGTACGATGAGGTCTACGCTGAGTGGGCGCCCAACGAAAAGGTTGCTCTCGAGGTCGCGCTCGGCGCGGCTATCGGCGGCGGACGCTCGTTTGTCGGAATGAAGCACGTCGGACTCAACGTCGCGGCCGACCCGCTCTTCATCACCTCCTACACCGGAGTGAACGGCGGAATGGTCATCGGTGTCGCGGACGACCCCGGAATGCACTCGTCGCAGAACGAGCAGGATTCGCGGCACTACGCGATCGCCGCGAAGCTCCCGATGATCGAGCCGTCCGACTCGGGCGAATGTCTTGCCTTCACGAAGCTCGCGTATGAGTTCTCGGAGAAGTTCGACACGCCGTTCATTCTGAGACTCAACACCCGCGTCTCTCACTCGCAGTCGATCGTCGAGACCTCCGACCGCGTCGAGGCCGAGGTTAAGCCCTACGAAAAAGACGCCTCAAAGCACGTCATGATGCCCGGAAACGCGCGTCCGCGCCACATTGAGGTCGAAAAAAGACTCAACGCTCTGCGTGAGTTCGCCGAGAACTGTCCTTTCAACAAAGTTGTGGAAAACGAGGGCGCGAAGATCGGAATCATCACCTCCGGTCCGTCGTTCAACTACGCGCTTGAGGCCTTCGGCGACACCGCGTCGTATCTTAAGCTCGGACTCGTCAATCCGCTGCCCGAAAAGCTCATAAAGGACTTCGCGGCGAAGTATGAGACGGTCTATGTTATCGAGGAACTCGATCCGGTCATCGAGACTCACTGCAAAGTGCTCGGACTCAACGTCCACGGAAAGGATATCCTCCCGCTCTGCGGCGAGTTCTCACAGGAACTGCTCTCAAAGCTCCTCCTCGGTAAGGAACCTGACTGCTACACGCTCGACGAGAACATTCCGGTACGTCCGCCGGTACTCTGCCCCGGATGCCCGCACAGAGGCGTTTTCTACCTCTTCAATAAGCTCAAGCTCTACGTCAGCGGCGACATCGGCTGCTACACGCTCGGCGCGGCGAAACCGCTCGGCGGAATGGACACGACGCTCTGCATGGGCGCGTCGGTCTCGGCTCTCCACGGCTTCAACAAGATCCGCCACGAAGAACACAAGTCGGTCGCGGTCATCGGCGACTCAACCTTCATGCACTCGGGAATCACCGGACTGGTTGACATCGTTTACAACAAAGGCTTCTCGACTGTCGTCGTCGTCGACAACAGCATCACCGGAATGACCGGACACCAGCAGAACCCCTGCACCGGATTCACGCTGAAGGGCGAAAAGGTCTACGGAATCCTCATCGAGAACATCGCGAAGGCGGTCGGAGTCCCCGAGGAGCATATCCGCATCGTCGACCCGAACAACCTCGCCGAGACCGAAAAGGTTCTGAAGGAAGAACTCGCGTCGGACACGCCGTCGGTCGTCATCTGCCGTCGTCCCTGCGCGCTGCTCAAATATGTCAAGCACAATCCCCCGCTAGTCATCGACTCGTCGAAGTGCGTCGGCTGCAAGGCCTGCATGAAGATCGGCTGCCCCTGCATCTCGGTCACCGACGGCAAGGCCTCGATCGACCAGACGCTCTGCAACGGCTGCGGACTCTGCACGCAGATGTGCAGACTCGGCGCGATCCAGAGTAAATAAGGTAAACGATCAGCGAAAAGGAGTTCAGTTATGCGAAAGACAGCCGATTCCCACATCCACATACGTTTCACACGCGACGAGGAGATTGACAAAGAGATCGCGGATATCGCGTCAGCTGGAGTCACAGCTGCCTGCATTCTCTCGCTCCCCTACCGGGGAGTCGCCGAAAATCTCGCGGCGGTCTGGCAGAAGACGCGGAAGGACATCGACATCCGCGCTTTCGGCGGACTTCACATAAACGACCGCTACAAGGACGTCCCGCCCGAGATTCAGGTCGAGAAAATGCTCGACCTCGGCTGTGACGGGATCAAGATCATGTACTCGCCCGATCTCAGACGCTTCATGAAGTCGGGACTCGACTCGCGTGAATACTCGAAGATGTTCGGTCTTCTCGAAGAGCGCGGAACTCCGCTCAACATCCACGTCGCCGACCCGGAGGATTTCTGGGACGAAGGCCGACCATGGCATGACGGTTTCCCGTCAAAGCGGCAGCTTTACGACGAGATTTTCAGAGTTCTCGACGCGCATCCGAAGCTCAAAGTCACCTTCGCGCATTTCTTCTTCCTCTCGAATTTCCCGGACGAGGCAGTGAGAGTGATGGAGAAATATCCGAACGTCTGGTTCGACCTGACGCCCGGCGTTGAGATGTACTATAACTTTGATAAGAACATCGACGTCTGGCATGACTTCTTCACGAAGTATTCGGACAGGATAATCTTCGGAACCGACAGCAACACGGTAAAGTCGAAGAACTGTGAGCTTGTAGAGCTTGTCAGGCGCAAGCTCTGCGAGAGCCGCGAAATCTTTTCCCAGCACTGCTACGGAAAGGATTTCATCGTCCGCGGACTTTATCTTGACGACAAAACGGTCGAGCGGATCTGCTATACGAACTTCTTTGAGCGTCTCGGCGAGAAGAAGCCGGTTGATTTTGAAAAATTCCACGATTACTGCGAGATAATGAGGCACGACATTGAAGCCAACCCGGCCGAGCCTGAAAGGATAATCGGCGCGGAGCTTGACCTCAAAGGAAAAACCTACAATTCGATCGCGCTTGAATTCCTTGACAGGCGTCTCGCGGAAAGATGATTTTCAGCAAACATACTTTTCTGAAAGGAAAAATACAATGAACATAATGATAGTCGGCGTCGGCGGACAGGGTTCGCTGCTCGCCAGCCGCATTCTCGGAAACGCCGTACTCCTCAAGGGCTACGACGTCAAGGTCTCCGAAGTCCACGGAATGAGTCAGCGCGGCGGCTCGGTCGTCACCTACGTAAAGTACAGCGACAAGGTCGCGTCCCCGGTGATCTGCCGCGGCGAGGCCGACATAATAATGTCCTTCGAGCTGCTTGAGGCGGCGAGATGGCTCCCCTACCTCAAAAAGGGCGGAGTCGTCATCACGAACACGCAGAGGATAAACCCGATGCCGGTCATCACCGGAGCGGCGGAATATCCCGAAAATCTCACCGAAAAGATGAGAGAGGCCGGAGCGAAGGTCATCGCGGCTGACGCGCTTGAAATCGCCCGCAAGGCTGGAAGCGAAAAGGCGGTCAACGTCGCGCTGATCGGACTCATGTCGCACGCGCTCGGCTTTGACACCGAAACTCTCCGCGAGGCGGTCAGAATGTCGGTTCCGGAAAAGTTCCTCGAACTGAATCTGAAGGCCTTCGATCTCGGAGCGGCGCATATCGCGTAAAGGAAAATCAAAGGAAAGGAAATTATTTCGATAGGCAGATACCAATGAGCAGATATTTCAACGAAGCAATTGAAACCGCGCCCAGACAGCAGCTCTTCCATCTTCAGTCGTACAATCTCTCGCGCACGGTCTACCACGCCTACAAGAACGTCCCGATGTACAGAAAGCGCATGGACGAAGCCGGAGTGAAGCCCGAGGACATTCAGTCGGTAAACGACCTCAAAAAGCTTCCCTTCACCTACAAGCAGGATCTCCGCGACAACTATCCCTACGGAATGTTCGCGGTTCCGCCGTCCGAGCTTCAGAGAATCCACGCGTCGAGCGGCACAACCGGAAAGCAGACCGTCGTCGGCTACACTCACCACGACATTGAGATCTGGTCTGAGTGCGCGGCGCGCGCGCTTGTGGCGGCCGGAGCGACGAAGGACGATTTCGTCCACGTCTCCTACGGCTACGGACTCTTCACGGGCGGACTCGGACTCCACAACGGAGCCGAGATGATGGGCGCGACGGTAATTCCGGCGTCTACCGGAAACACGGCAAGGCAGATCACGATCCTTCAGGATTTCCACTCGTCGATCCTCTGCTGCACGCCGTCCTACGCGCTCTACCTTGCCGACGCGATGAAGGCGCAGGGAGTCGATCCGGCGTCTCTGAATCTCAAAGCGGGAATCTTCGGAGCCGAGCCGTGGACCGAGGAGATGCGCCGTGAGATCGAAAAGCGGCTTCACATCAAGGCGTACGACATCTACGGACTTTCTGAGATCTCGGGACCGGGCGTCGCTTTCGACTGCGAGTGCCAGAACGGACTTCACGTCAACGAGGACAATTTCATAATCGAGATAATCGACCCCGTCACCTGCGAAGTGCTTCCGGACGGCGAAAAGGGCGAGATCGTCTTCACCTGCATCACGAAGGAAGCCCTTCCGCTTATAAGATACCGCACGCACGATATCGCGTCGATCACGCACGAGAAGTGCAAATGCGGACGCACGTTCGTACGTATGTCCAAGCCCTGCGGACGCAGCGACGATATGCTGATAATCCGCGGAGTGAACGTCTTCCCGTCGCAGATCGAGTCTGTGCTTCTGTCGAGCGGAAACGTCGATCCTCACTACATGATAATCGTCGACCGTGTGAACAACACCGACACGCTCGAGGTTCAGGTCGAGGTATCGCCGACGAGCTTCTCGGACAAGGTGCGCGGAATCGAGGAAACGGCCGCGAAGCTTTCGGCGTCGATGCAGTCGGTGCTGGGAATCTCGGCGAAGATCACCTTTGTGGAGCCGAACACGCTCGGACGTTCGGAAGGCAAGTCAAAGCACGTCATCGACAGACGCAAGCTCGTCTGATCGCATATATTAAAGGAGGCATGAACAAATGATCATCAAGCAGATTTCAATCTTTGTAGAAAACAAACCCGGCAGGTTGGCCGAGATCACCGAGATCATCGCGAGCAAGGGGATCAACATCCGCGCGCTCTGCGTAGCCGACACGACGCATTTCGGAATTCTCCGCATCATCGTTGACGATCCGGTCGAGGTTGAGCGCGTGCTTCGCGAGGCGGGGCTGACGGTTTCGATCACGAACGTGATCACGGCGGGAATCCACGACAAGCCGGGCAGTCTTGCCGAGGTGCTGAAGCTCTTTGCCGACAACGGAATCACGATCGAATATATGTACGCCTTCATCGCGAAGTGTGAAAACGAAGCGTACGTTGTCCTCCGTGTCGAAGATGAGGAAAACGGCGCGAAGCTCCTGCGCGATCACG
Organism: uncultured Eubacteriales bacterium; assembly: GCA_934503195.1. GTDB lineage: Bacteria > Bacillota > Clostridia > Oscillospirales > CAG-272 > Flemingiibacterium. The sequence goes on along the minus strand of CAKSVM010000007.1, from coordinate 38,710 downwards.
GCTTCACCGGCATGAACGAGCAGGGCGGGGAGCCCACGCTGGCATAGTCAGGGTTTATTTCTGCTAATGGGTTAGTTTGCGGCATATCTTGTGGGATTTGCGGCCTTGCCTCTCACCCGTTCGCCTACGGCTCACCTGTCGATAGAGAGACTACACTGGCGCAAGTCAAATGCCGCTCCTGCGGGCAGGCAGGTTCTTGGTATGTATTATGAACTTTGATGCTGCCGCATTCGCGACAGCATCGGAGTCTTTTGGTTTACGAGATTTTCTCACTCAGAATGCGTGGCTCGTGTTCGGAATACCGCCAATTCTTATCTCTCCCCCTCCGCGTCGGAGGGGATTTTTTATTTCCGGCCATCATAAAATATATTTTACCGTATCGGCTTACTTTTTGTCTATTCTGCCGATTGACAAATCGTCGAAGTTATAGTAAACTAACATATGAATCTATCAATCGAAAGGAAACCCAATGACACTTCAGAATCTGGAAATAGGACAGACGGCAGTCGTCGGAAACATAAACCTCGCGCACGATATCTCGCGCCGACTCGAAATGCTCGGTCTCACCGGCGGGACACAGATAAGCCTTCTTAACAAAAAGAAAAGCGGCGCGGTGATTGTAAAGCTCCGCGGCACACGCTACGCGTTCGGGCGGGATATCGCCCGCGGAATCGAGGTCGGAAATGGCTGAGATACTGAAAGAAGCGGCAAAGTCCGCGAAATCCGCACCGCAAACCGGAAACACCGCTGAAAAAACGCTCAACGTCGCTTTCATCGGAAACCCGAACTGCGGCAAAACGACTCTCTTCAACGCCTACACCGGAGCGAATCTCAAGGTCGCGAACTGGCCGGGCGTCACGGTCGAGAAAAAGGAAGGCTCGTACAGATTCCAGAATCAGGATTTCGATCTCATCGACCTGCCCGGAATCTACTCGCTGACCTCCTATACAATGGAGGAACGCGTCTCGCGTCAGTGCATACTCTCGGATGAGGTTGACGTTATAATCGACGTCGCCGACGCGTCCGCGCTCGAACGGAATCTGTATCTGACGCTCCAGCTCATTGAGCTTGGAAAGCCGGTCGTCATGGCACTGAACATGATGGACATCGTCGAGGAGCGTGGAATGGAAATCGACCTTCACAGAATGCAGGAAATGCTCGGAATCCCGGTAATCCCGGTCTCGGCGAGAAAAAAGACCGGACTTGAACAGCTTATGCACGCCGTTCTCCACCACAAGGACGCGTCGGCAAAACATCGGATCGAGCATCACCACAAAGTCGGCGAAAACGCGTCGCTCCACGAGGAATACGCGCTTGTCTACAGCGATGAGGTCGAAAAGACCATCGCTTCACTCGAAGCGTCGCTCGCGTCGAAATTCCCGTCTCTGACAAATCTCCGCTGGCACGCGATAAAATATCTCGAAAACGACGGCGACGTGATGAAGGATTATCAGATCGGTTTTGACCCGGCCGAATACGAGAGCCGGATGATCAACGAAAAGTACGATTTCATCGAGGAAGTCGTCGCCGAGGTTCTCGTGAAGCGCGACGAAAAGAGCGCGTCCACCGACAGGATCGACAGCGTCCTGACCCATCGCTTCTGGGGAATTCCGGTATTTCTCGGGATAATGGCACTTGTATTCGCGCTGACCTTCACGGTCGGCGACTGGCTGAAGGGATATTTCGAGATCGGACTCGGTTTTCTCTCGAATGGAGTTTCGTCGCTTCTGACGAATATCGGCGCGGGAGATTTCATAAGATCGCTCGTCGTCGACGGAATCATCGCCGGAGTCGGCGGGATACTGACCTTTCTCCCGAACATTGTTATTCTCTTCTTCGCGCTGGCGATACTCGAGGACAGCGGATACATGGCGCGCGTGGCTTACGTTATGGACGGGCTGATGGGCGCGATCGGACTTTCGGGACGCGCTTTCATACCGATGCTGCTCGGCTTCGGCTGCACAGTCCCGGCGGTGATGGCATCGCGCGCGCTCGAGGATCCGGCCGACAGGCGCAAAACTATCCTTGTGACGCCTTTCATGTCCTGTTCGGCGAGACTTCCGGTATATGTGCTGCTCTCGCAGATGTTCTACGGAAAGTTCGCCGGAATCGCGGCGTTCTCAATGTATGTGATCGGCCTTGTGATCGCGATCCTCGCCGCGCTGATCGTCTCAAAAGTCACAAAGAGCGGTGAAAACCGTCATCCGCTCCTGATTGAGCTTCCTGAGTACAAGACTCCGAATCCGCACACGATCTTCATCTATGTCTGGGAGAAGGTCAAGGACTACCTGACAAAGGCCGGTACGACGATCTTCCTCGCGTCGATACTCCTCTGGTTCTTACTGAACTTCGGCACGACCGGACTTGTCGACAACATGGGCGACAGCTTCGCGGCGGCTCTGGCTAAAATTCTCGTCCCGGTGATGAAGCCGACCGGACTCGGATACTGGCAGATAATCGTCGCGCTGATCTCGGGCGTCGCGGCAAAGGAAGTCGTCGTCTCGAGTATGTCGGTGCTTTACGGAATCGCCAACATATCGAGCGCGGCCGGAATGGCGGAGCTTTCAGGCGTGCTCGGAAGCGTCGGATTCACGTGGGCGAACGCTTACGCTATGATGCTCTTCGTCCTTCTCTACGTCCCATGCGTGGCGTCCATCGCGACGATAAGACGTGAGAGCGGCTCGGCGAAATTCACGCTCGGCGCGATATGCATGCAGATCGGAAGCGCGTGGGTGATCTCGTCGATCGTATATAATATTCTGAAGATATTCCTTTAAGCTATTGCAATTTTCCGGAAAGTGTGATATAATGATACCGACAATAATCATAATCGCGCTCATCGCGGTCTGGGCGGCCTTCGTGATCATCCGAAAGGTGAAACGCGCAAAGCGCGGAATCTACTGCGAATGCTGTCACGGCGAATGCGAGTGCGCGAAAAAGAAGAAAGCAGGAAAATAAAATGGCTCTACTCAACGTATGCTTCCACTCCGAGGTTCTCGGAAAACAGGTGCAGATGAACGTGGTTCTTCCCCAGCGTTCGCGCGGGCAGATCGGCATGAAGTCGATCGAGGAGAAGGTTGACACCTACCCGACGCTCTATCTTCTGCACGGAATGAGCGACGATTACACGATCTGGGAGCGCAGAACCTCTATCGAGCGTTACGCTTCCGAAAAGGGAATCGCGGTCGTCATGCCCGACGGCGATCTCTCGTGGTACACCGACATGAAGTACGGCGGAAATTACTTCACCTTCATGTCCGACGAGCTTGTCGCGGTCTGCCGCGACTTCTTCCCGAAGATGTCGTCAAAGCGTGAGGAGACCTTCGTCGCCGGACTCTCGATGGGCGGCTACGGAGCCTTCAAGCTGGCTTTAAGATGCCCCGAGACCTTCTCGATGGGCGCGTCGCTCTCGGGCGCGCTCGACTTCGGAACCTTCTATTCCCGCACGCGTCCCGGCTTTGCCGAGATGATCGCGGGCGACAAGGAGACCGAATTCAAGGGAAGCGACAACGATCTCTTCGCGGTCGCGGAGAGATTAAAGGAGAGCGGAAGACCTCTCCCGAGACTCTGGCAGTGGTGCGGAACCGAGGACTTCCTCTACCAGGACAACCTCCGTATGCGCGATCATCTGCTCTCGCTCGGCTACGACCTGACCTATCACGAGAGCGAAGGCAACCACAACTGGGCTTGCTGGGACAAGTGGATTCAGGAGATTCTCAACTGGATATGCAATAAGTAACGCTTATCCGCGAAACATAAAAACATCGGCCGCCGCGGTTTTCCGCGGCGGCCTTATTGTCATTCGTTCCGGATCGTCGAAACGCGGTCGTCTATCACCCTTATCGCCTCGTCGAGCTCGCCTCCGCGCGACTTCCATTCGGAAAGCTCCTCGACTATCACGTTCAGAATAAGCTTCTCCCGCCGCGACTGACTCCTCGCCGAGAGAATCGACTCCTCAATCCCGTCCATTATCGCCGAAACGTCGAAATATCTCCCCTCCGGCCGCTCATCCGACGCGATGAACGAATCACCTTCAAGCCTCAGATACTTCGGCTTCGACTCGACATACTTTGAAAACGCGCTTTTTGTCGCGATCGGAATGTAGGTCGAATAGCGGTCAAAAAGATACTCATCCGACACGCGAAGCCTGAGGAATTCCCAAGCCGCGTCCTTGTGCGGACTCTTTGCCGATATTCCGCCCGAAAACAGCACTGTCAGAAGATCTCCGCCCGGGTAACCGACGTCAGTGATGTCGTCAACCCCGTATTTCAGCGAATATTTCGCGAAAACGTCTGGCGACAGCGATTCGCGCGACAGCAGCACCTCGCCGTTCGCCAGCGACGCGAACCGGTCGTTTGTCACAACCGCCTCGCTGTGATATTTGTCACCGAGTTCATAAAACGCCGCAGCGAAGTGCCTGAAAAGTTCCGAATCGAAATTCGTCGTCCCGTCCTCATCAATGAACTCACCAAGCGACAGAGTCAGAAGCTCGGAAAACTTCATATTGAAGAGTAACGCCTGATCGTCCGGAAGCGAATACAGCTTATCAAGCGCGGCGTCAAGCTCCATTCTATCCGGAAAGTCTCCACGGCGGCCGAGGAGCGTTCTCACTTCGGCTTCGAGCGGGAAGGTGTATTCGTCCACGGAAAGCCGGTTCGCCCGCTCAGCGTCGGTCAGAAAGCCGTCAAGCGGCTCGAAGACGCCCTTCGCCGCGTAATTTTCAAGATCGGCGTATTCGGGCGAGATCAGGATTATATCCGGAATGTCGCCGCTAATAAGCCCGCGCTCGAAGGCCTCAACCTCGGATTTATAGTTCGGTCTTCCGTCGGACGACGAATAGGTTCTGATCTTTATCCGGTAACCGCCATTTGTCCGGTTGAACTCGGCGACGGCGTTTGAGGTCATCGAATCGACATAACGCGCCACAACTCCGAGCGTCAGGATTATCCGCTCATCCTCCTCGCAGGGTTCGACCTTCCAGAGATTATTGTCGCCCGACTGAAGGTCAAAGCTCAGAATGTAAATCACGTCCCCGACCGAAACGGCCGCCGCCGGACTCCCCGGAATTCCGACATACGTCGCGTCAAAAAGCTCCTTCCCGACGAATTCACCGTCCGAAAGCGTGTATCCCCGGATGACTCCGCCCGAGAGCGTCGCGAGATCATAGTCTTCGAGCGAAAAAACATATCCGCGTGGGGTCTCATAATCGGTCTTCACGAGCTCGCCGCGGTCAAAATTCACCTCGTAATCACTCCCGTCAGAGACGATAAGCTTTTCGCCGAGCCGCGCCGAGATAAGCTTTCTTTCGGACTCAACGAGAATCACTCCGCCGTTTTTGTCTGCCCGAACCGCCCCGGTGTTTGAGACTATGTAATCATAATCGCCGTCCGAAGCACAGAGGAGGATCGAAAAGACTCCCTCGCCCGCAATGATATCGCCGCCGAACGCCGAAATGTCGATCCCGAAAAGCTCCGACACGGAGTATTCTTCCTTCACTTTTCCATTCTTCCCAAGCTTTTTTATGAGATAATCCGAGGTCTCAGCATCGCCGACCGTCTCGACGACAAATGAACAGTCGCCCGAATTAAAGCCCGCGATCCGCTTCCCCGATCCTTGGATTACATCCTCCGAAAGGAATTCACCGCTTGATGTGTCAAATCTCACCCTCGCCGCGCCGTCGTCCGAATATCCATCGAGCGTCAGAACGTCCCCGACTCCTGACAGCGAGTCGGGCGTGAACCCATCCGGAAGCGCGACCATTGACGCGCTGTAGTTCGTTTTTTCGGTCTGAATCTCTTCCTTACCGCACGAGGAAAGGGCGGAAAACGTGAATATTATAAAAATCATCACGGTGATAAAAGCCGTGTTTTTTCTCTTTCGCATAAACCCAGTCTCCTTTCGTCACATCTATTATACCATAAAGAGTTCGGAAAATCAAACCTTTTCTTTCGAAAAAAGAGTTTTTTTTTCGAAATTTATGTGCTATAATATCATCACAGCAAATTTTCCCATAAAGGAGATATTAAAAATGTCAAGAAAAGATACCGCTCTGAAATTCTTCAACGAGCAGAAGGAACTCACCGACCTCCGCGTAAAATCCGGAATCGAACTCAACCGCAAGGGCGACGCCGATATCACGCTCAAGATGGCTGACGGCAGCCCCCTCCCCGAAAACGTGACCGTCGAGGTCGAGCAGACCAACCACGAGTTCAAGTTCGGCGCGAACATCTTCATGCTCGACGAGTTTGAGTGCGAGGAAAAGAATCAGATCTACCGCGAAAAGTTCCCGGAGATCTTCAACCTCGCGACTGTTCCCTTCTACTGGCGCGACAACGAGCCTGAGGAAGGCAAGACACGCTATGCCGTCGACTCGCCGAAGATCTATCGCCGTCCCGCGACCGATCTCTGCGTCAACTACTGCGAGGAAAACGGAATCGAGCCGAAGCTCCACTGCCTCAACTATGACGCGTGGACTCCGAACTGGCTCTACAAGAAGACGGTTGACGAGCAGAAGTACTACCTTGAAAAGAGATTCTCGCAGATTTCCGAGCGTTACGCGAGAAGAATCCCGATGATGGAGGTCACGAACGAGACTCTTCAGAACGGCGGAATGAAGTTCTTCTACGAGGACGATTTCGTCGACTGGAGCTTCCGCACGGCCGACAGATACTTCCACAACAACCACCTCATCATCAACGACTACAACATCTGGGCTCCGAATCAGACCAACCGTACATATTACTATATGCAGATCGAGCGTCTTCTCCGCGAGGGAATCACGCATCTCGACTCGATCGGCTTGCAGTTCCACAGCTTCTTCCCGCTCGAACACGAGCCGAACGCGGCAAAAGAGCGTTATAACCCGGCTTCGCTCTTCAAGCTGATGGACAACTACGCGCGCCTTAACAAGGCCGAGCAGATCACCGAGATGACCATCCCGGCGTACGGCGGCGATGAGGAGAACGAGTGGGTTCAGGCCGAACTCATAAAGAACGTCTATTCGGTCTTCTTCAGCCATCCGGCGATGGAAGCCGTGATCTACTGGAACGTTGTCGACGGCTACGCGGCGTTCGCTCCGCAGGGCGACATGGCGGCAGGCGAGAACAAGTACTACGGCGGTCTGATGCGCTTTGATATGACCGAAAAGCCGGCGTACAAGATGCTCCGCGACCTCATCCACAAGGAATGGCACACCTCGGCGAAGGTTGACGTTGTCGACGGCCACGCGAAGTTCCGCGGCTTCTACGGCGACTACAAGCTCACGATCCACGCGGGCGACAAGACCGAGGAAGTTTCCTACAAGCTCTCCAAGCACGCGAGAAACGACAAGCAGATCGTCATAAAGTAAAATAGCTTCCGCGTGATTCGCACGAATCACGCGGTTTTACTTGACTTAACGCTCAGACTGTGGTATAATATTCGCGAAAGGAAGCGATGAAAATGGTTTTCGAGCGCGACGATCTGAGTTTCAGGCTCATCGACGTTCTTTATTTTGACGACAGGGGAACAGTCACGATGAAGACAAAGGCGCGCCCCTTCTGCGCGCTGTCACTCCGTATAAAGGGCGACGCGGACATATATATGCAGGGCGAGATCATTAAGCTCATGGCGCATGATCTCTCGTTCTTCCCCGCCAACCGGCCGTACACCAGAAAAGCCGAGGGCGATCAGATGATCGTTTTCCATTTTTTCGCCGAAAACTGCGTCACGTATGGAATCGAGGTGCTTCACGACGTCGGATTTGAACGGCTTCTGCCGCTCTTTGAGGAGGCTCTGCGCGTCTGGCGGGCGAGAGAGCCGGGATACCGCTACCGCGCGTCAGCAATCCTCTACGAGGTCTTCGCCGCGATCCGCGAGGAGCTTGGCGCGCGTCCCGAACGGATGAATCCGGTCGTATATGAGGCTCTTTCAAAGATCAGCGAACGCTACGCCGACCCTTCGCTCAGCGTCGGACTGCTCGCCTCTGAGGCGCACATGAGCGACACGTGGTTCAGAAAGCAGTTCAGCCGCGATATGGGCGTTCCGCCGAAGAAATATATAACCGATCTGCGGCTTGACTACGCGAACTCGCTCCTCGGCGCGGGATACGACACGGTCGCCGGGGTCGCGGTGAAGTCGGGCTTCCGCGACGCGAAGAATTTCTCGACCGCTTTCAAGAAGCGTTTCGGCTATCCGCCCGGCGACAGCCGCGCCGGGAAATATGAATGATTAAATTTCCACCGTTTTTCGCCCGGTCGGTAGTTTGGGCATAATGCACAAAATCCCCCCCCGATTTTGTATATATGGACAAAATTCAATTTTCACTCATTTTTATCCACATTAAGGATTGACATTGCGTCACAAAAGTGATATAATGTGTGTGTACTCGTACATGATAAGATCATATTTTTCACGAAAGGAATATGAACATGAAAAAATCACGCGTTATATCAATGATGCTCATCGCGCTTCTGGCAACTCAGACGCTCGTTTCCTGCGGTGATAACAGCAACACCCCGTCCGGCGACGAAACCACCGAGGCTCCGAAGGTCGTCGATCCTTACGAGGGCTGGGTTCTCGATGATCTCCCCGAGGATCTCAAGTTTGAGGGCGAAACCTTCACGATTTTCTTCGGCCACCCGGTCGGAAACTACATAATGGAAGAGGAGACCGGAGACCCGGTCGACGACGCCGTCTATCAGCGCAACAAGGCGACCGAGGAGAGATTCGGAATCACGCTTTCGATGGAAAAGTCTGCTTACGGTTCTGATGGAGGCTCGCAGGGAGAGGCCACAAAGCAGATCAGTTCGAACATCCTCGCCGGAGACAACACGAACGATATCTACATCCACGTCCAGCACACCGGTATGCCCGGACTCATCGCGCAGGGACTCTTCCGCGACTGGAACAAATTCCCGTACTTCAACTTCGAGAAGGAATACTGGTACAGAAAGTGTCTCGACGATATCAACTACTACGACAAGGTTTACGCCATGACCGGAGCCTATAACTTAAGCTCGCTGACCAACGCGAACTGCTTGATCTTCAACAAGCGCATCTGCGACGATATCCAGATGGAATATCCCTATCAGCTCGTCAAGGACGGCAAGTGGACGGTCGACGAATTCTTAAAGTACATCAAGAAGGGCACCGTTGACCTCAGCGGCGACGGAAAGATCGACCCGAATGTCGACCAGACCTCTTACTGGGGCTGGGGATATGAGTCGATTCCCGCGCTCTACATGGGACTTGGCGGCGACACCGTCATCAAGAAGGCCGACGGCTCGCCCGAACTCAATGTCAACAACGAGCGCACATTCAAGATAGTCGACAAGATGCTCGAGGTTTTCGCTGAGGATGGTTCCGCGTGGGAATACACCACCTACGGTATCTTCCACACCGCGTTCAACGATGGACGTCTCCTCTTCCTCCACGACGGACTCGGCTCGACCTTCCGTGATATGAAGGACGACTACGGCTATATCCCGTATCCGAAGCTCGACGAGGATCAGAAATCCTACTGCGCGCGTGTTCAGAACACATCCTGCCTTACCTACATCCCTGTGACAAACACGAAGGACGCGCTCACCTCGGCTGTTCTCGAATACATGGCTATGTATTCCTTCAACACGATCGTCCCGGCATACTTTGACGTCAACCTGACTATCAAGGGAACCCGCGACACCGAGTCCGAAGAGATGATCCCGATCATCCGCGACGCCTGCTCGTTCAACGACGAGGCGGTCGCGTTCAGCGTATCGCCCTGCATAACCAACAAGACCGGACTCGCGTCTTACTGGGCAGAAAAGGAAGCCGCTGTAAAGCAGAGCCTTCAGGAAAACATCATCGACGTCTACGGCAAGAAATAAAATATAAAGAAATCGCTCCCGGCGGGAAATCCGCCGGGAGCTTTCTGTTTTGTCGAAGAGCCGTGACAGAAGGCCCCGCCATCTGTCCTACCAGATGAAACGTCACTTTCAAGTGACATTTCATCTGATAGTTGACATATAGTCGAAGTTGTCGGCGATCGCCCTTATCGCGCGGCAGACCGGCTGCGCGTCGGTCGAAAACGCGTTGTGCTGATATACCGTGAGCCACATACACGCGCCGAGGAAGGGACCGATAGTCCGCACCATCTTCGTGTACTTTCCGCCGCAGAGGAAGAGGAACGGGATCTCAAGCTCGCGTCTGAGTCGTTCGATTGTCGCGAGATTCGCGAGTTCTTCCTCCTCGGTGTCCGCCCATGTGACGATCTTCGAAATGTCCGCGCCGCGCTCCATGTGCGCCGTCGCGATCCGCATCGTCTCATCCGAGTCGATGAATTTCAGCACGTGCGACGACATCAGCACTTCCCCGCCCGCGTCGTGAACTCTCTTTATCGCGTCCTTCTGCTTTTCGACGGCGATAGCGTCGGTCGTCAGCTGAATCGGGTCGGGAGAATAGAAATCGCCCATTATGTCGGCGAGCGTCGCGCCGCAGTGTAACATCCGGATAAGATCATCAAGAAGCTCGTCGTCGCTCATCCCGGTGTTCTGCCCGGTGCGATAATTCGTTACGTAAATCGGCTTCTGTCCCATCGTGCAGAAGAGTTTTTTAAGATTCTCGTCTGACCGCTGAGCCTTGTCCGTGACCTCCATCTGATAGCCAAAGGCGTCACAGCCGTCGAACATCGCGTTTCTGACCGTCTTGCAGGCCGTGTTAATATCACGCTCCTGAATCATGCAGGTGATGAGCGGTCGGTTCTGGTGAAGGAATGTGGGTTTCTGAATCATTTTCGCTTGATCCTTTCTGTCACTGATCACTTGTTTCTGAGAATATCGCGTCCGCCGTCGATGAGGAAGTTGACGCCGTTGATGAACGCGCCCTTCTCGCCCGCGACGAACATTACGAGATCGACGATCTCCTGCGGCTCAGCCGCGCGTCCGAGCATAGTCTTCATTCCGGCCATTCCGGGACGGGTAAGCACGGGTCCGGGCGAAACGCAGGCACAGCGAATGTTGTACTTCGCGCCCGCGAGCGCGATCGACTTCGTCATGCCGTTCATCAGAGCCGACTTCGACGCCGAGTAGCCGATGTTCGAGCCGCAGCCCTCCTGACCCGTGATCGAGCCGATGTGGATGATAACGCCCGAGTTCTGCTTTGCCATCTGCTTCATGACCGCGTGGTCGAAGTAGAGCGCGCCCTTGAGGTTCGTGTCGATGCTGAAATCGTAGATCTCGATCGGGTTGTCCTGAAACTCACCGTAAGTGTTGCAGAGACGGCACTCCGCGCCGCCGGCGTAGCAGATCAGGATGTCAATCGAACCGAATCTCTCAACCGCCGCGTCGCGCGCCTTGCAGACCTCGTCGTACTTTCTGATGTCGATGCAGACTCCGATTACGTTCGGGTTGATCTCCGAAATCTCGGCGACGCATTTGTCGAGAGCTTCCTTGTTTATGTCGACGAGGACGACATTTTCGCCCTCTTTCGCGTAGCATTTTCCGGTCAGGAAGCCCATTCCCGACGCTCCGCCCGTGATGATTACTGTCTTTGCCATTTTATTTTCCTCCAATAATTATTTATTTCTGAGTATATCGCGTCCGCCGTCGATCAGGAAGTTGACGCCACTTATGAACGCGCCCTTCTCGCCCGCGACGAACATAACGAGATCGACGATCTCCTGCGGATCAGCCGCGCGTCCGAGCATGGTTTTCATCGTCGACATTCCCGGGCGAGTCATGACCGGTCCGGGTGAAACGCAGGCACAGCGGATGTTGTACTTCGCGCCCGCGAGCGCGATCGATTTCGTCATGCCGTTCATCAGAGCCGACTTCGACGCGGAATAACCGATATTCCAAGGCGTTCCTTCCTGACCCGTTATCGAGCCGATGTGGATGATGACGCCCGAATTCTGCTTTGCCATCTGCTTCATAACCGCGTGGTCGAAATAAAGCGCGCCTTTTAAGTTCGTGTCGATGCTGAAATCGTAGATTTCGATCGGATTGTCCTGAAACTCGCCGCTCACACCGCACAGACGGCACTCCGCGCCTCCGGCGTAGCAGATCAGGATATCGATCGAACCGAATCTCTCGACCGCCGCGTCGCGCGCCTTGCATACTTCATCGTACTTTCTGATATCGATGCAGACTCCGATTACGTTCGGACTTATCTCCGAAATCTCAGCGACGCATTTGTCGAGGGCTTCCTTGTTTATGTCGACGAGAACGACATTTTCGCCCTCCTTCGCGTAGCATTTTCCGGTCAGGAAGCCCATTCCCGACGCTCCGCCCGTGATGATTACTGTCTTTGCCATTTTCCCCTCCAGACAAAAATTCTATGATACCATTATACCACTTCGCGCCGGAAAAAACAAGGCATTATACTACTGAAAAACAGAACTATTCTCTTGTTATGAAATAGTTGTCCGAAATAGTTGTCCGAAAGATACAAATCCGTCCGATTTTTGCATTCACAAAAATCGACCTTCGTGGTATAATATTTTTATAAGAATTTACAAGGAGATTTCCAAAATGAAACGCATCAACAAATTATCACTAATCCTGTGCGGGCTGCTTCTCCTGACCTCATGCGGCAACGCCGGAACCGAAAGCGGCGCGGACACAAGCGCGACGAACGAAACCACCGCCCCGGCAGAGGAATCCTCTCAATTTGTAAGGGACGACCTTCCGGACGATCTCGATTTCGGCGGCAAAACCGTGAATATCATGGTCGGCGACTACAACAGCGCGTATATCGAGGATATGTACAGCGAGGAAGAGAGCGGCAACCGCCTTTCCGACTCGATTTTCAACACGATAAACAAGGTACAGGAGCGGCTTTCGGTAAAGCTCGCGTACAACTGGGAGACCTACACATGGGGTGAGCTTTCGGCCTTCCAGTCAAAGATCATGGCCGACATAATGGCGGGCGGCGGGTCGTTCGACATACTTTTCGACGTTATGAACTATTCGTCCCAGATGCAGGAGGGTGACTATTTTCTCAACCTCGCCGAGCTTGAATACATAAACATTGACAAGCCGTGGTACAATCAGACGGTCAAGGCGAATATGCCGGACGATTACATCTACTTCCTCTCGGGACAGTTCTCGCTGGCAAACGTCAAGAACGCCTTCGGAATCTATTATAACGCCGATCTTTTCAAGGCTCTCGGCCACACCGAGGATCTCTACGGACTCGTCGACTCGGGAAAATGGACGCTGGCAAAGATCGAAGAGATCATAAAGGGCGGATATTCCGACATCAACGGCAACACGAAGGTTGACGGCGACGACCGTTTCGGGCTTACCTTCGGCGACGCGAACAAGTATCTCGGCTTCATGAAGGCTTTCGGGGTCGATATGTTCCGGAAGACTAACGACGGATACGAATTCACGTTTGACAACGAGCGCGCGCTCGACGTCATCGAAAAGCTCTGCAAGCTCACGAACGAGAACGAGGACGTTCTGAGCGCGCTTCCGAACGGCGACAACGAAGAGTACATGATCTCGTCGGGCGGCGGAAACTACGCGTCCAAGCCCTTCATTAAAGGCAACGCGATCTTCTCTTGCGGACTTCTGACCGACGCGTCGACGATCATCCCGTCGATTGATTTCAGCTACGGACTTCTGCCCTACCCGAAGTGGGACGAATCTGAGGAATACGCTACGTCGCTTCAGAGAAGCTGCTACGCGATGATTCCGGTCTCGGTGAGCGACGAAAAAGCGGCGGGCGCGGTGCTTGAAGCCCTGTCGAGCGAGTCCTACCGGACGATCATCCCGGAGTACTGTGAAGTTTCGCTCAAGGTTCGCTATTCGCAGGACGACGATGTCAGCCGGATGTTTGATCTGATCATAAACTCGGTCGTCTACGATCCGGGCGAGATCTATTCGAGTCTCCTTGGCTCGCCGTCGGCGCAGTACCGCGAGTCGATCAAGGGAAACAATCCGAACTGGGCTTCGAAGGTCGCCGGAATGAAGGACGCGCTCGTCGAAAAGATGAACGGAATCGTTTCAGGCAAATAAAGAATCTTTCAGAAGGGACTGCCGCGAAAGCGGCGGTCCCTTCGCAAAATCGAGGCAAAGAAAAACGCGAAGAACGAATTCTTCGCGCCTTTCTTTTGCAAAAACCTCGTGGTGGAGACGGAGGGGCTCGAACCCACGACCTCTCGGATGTGAACCGAACGCTCTGACCAGCTGAGCTACGCCTCCATGCGGTATATTGATATTATACCACATCCGGCCGGGAAAATCAAGTGGTTGCCGGAATCATTAACAAAAAATTCATTTTTGGCAATCACCTGCCCGGCCGGGAAAATCATATGCTGAATAAAAGCTCGCTGTAGGTCGGATACGGCCAGTACTTCCGCCCGACAATCACTTCGAGTGAGTCGACCGCCGCGCGCGCCTTGTCCATCGCCGGAATCAGAGTGTCGCGGATGTAGAACGAACGGTTTTCCCAGCCGCTGACCTCCTTCGCGCCGCAGATCGCGGCGTCAAGCTCATTCTGCGCCGCGCTGAGAGCGTGAAGTCCTTCGCTCACCTCGTTTGCCTTGCAAGTCTCGATCTCAGCGTCGATTCCAAGCTCCTTAGACGCCAGCGCGGATCCGACAAGCTCGCGCTTGAAGCCGATGACCGCCGGGAGAATGTCCTTATGTATCATGTCAGCCATCGTCCGCGCCTCGATCATCTCGATCTTGCAGTAGCTTTCGTAATGAATCTCATTGCGCGAGCGCATTTCGGTCTCGGTGAAGACGTGATGCTTCGTGTAAAGGTCGATGTTCTTCTGCGCGACAAAGTGCGGGAGCGCGTCGGGAGTCGTTCTGAGATTCAGAAGTCCGCGCGTCTTCGCCTCGGCGACCCATTCCTTCGAATAGTTATTGCCGTTGTAAATTACCCGCTTGTGCGCGTTTATCGTGTCGCGGATCACCTGTCCGACCGCCTTTGACCATTCCTCGCCCTCGCTCAGCTTGATTTCAAGCGAGTCGGCGATTCTCGAAAGCTCTTCGGCGACAATCGTGTTCAGCGTGATGTTCGGACCCGAAACCGAATTCGACGATCCGAGCGATCTGAACTCGAATTTGTTTCCGGTGAACGCAAACGGAGACGTACGATTGCGGTCGGTCGTATCCTTCGGGAACTTCGGCAGGACGTCGACGCCGATCTCCATCACCGCGCGCTTCTGCTGATCGTAATCGGTCTCATAGACGACCGACGCGAGAATCTCGGTCAGATCGTCGCCGAGGAACATCGACATGATCGCCGGAGGAGCCTCGAATCCGCCGAGACGATGATCATTTCCCGCGCTCGCGACCGAGATGCGGAGAAGATCCTGATACTCGTCCACCGCCGCGATCACTGCCGCGAGGAAGGTTAAGAACTGCGCGTTCTCGCGCGGAGTCTCGCCCGGCTCCAGAAGATTGACTCCTTCCTTTGTCGAGAGCGACCAGTTGTTGTGCTTTCCGCTTCCATTGACTCCCGCAAACGGCTTTTCGTGCAGGAGGCATACAAGTCCGTGCCTTGCCGCGACCTTCTTCATGATCTCCATCGTCAGCTGATTGTGATCAACCGCGATATTCGTCGTCGTGAAGATCGGCGCAAGCTCATGCTGAGCCGGAGCGGCTTCGTTATGCTCGGTCTTCGCGAGAACTCCGAGCTTCCAGAGTTCATCGTTCAGCTCCTTCATGAAGGCCTTTACGCGCGGTTTGAGCGTGCCGAAATAGTGATCGTCAAGCTCCTGTCCCTTCGGGGGCTTCGCGCCGAAGAGCGTCCGCCCGGTGAAAACAAGATCGGGACGCTTCTCATAGAGCTCCTTATCGACAAGGAAATACTCCTGCTCGGGTCCGACTGTCGAAATAACCTTCGAAGTCGGGTTTCCGAAGAGCCGCAGAACCCGGCAGGCCTGCTTGCTGACCGCCTCCATCGAGCGGAGAAGCGGAGTTTTCTTGTCAAGCGCCTCGCCGCCGTACGAGCAGAACGCCGTCGGGATGCAGAGCGTGTCGTCCTTGATGAAGGCATACGAAGTCGGATCCCACGCCGTGTAGCCGCGCGCCTCAAAGGTCGCGCGGAGTCCGCCCGACGGGAATGACGACGCGTCGGGTTCGCCCTTGATCAGCTCCTTGCCCGAAAATTCCATTATCACCGCGCCGCCGCCGATCGGGGTTATGAAGCTGTCATGCTTTTCGGCCGTGATTCCCGTCATCGGCTGGAACCAGTGCGTGTAGTGAGTCGCGCCCTTTTCGATCGCCCAGTCCTTCATCGCGTTCGCGACGACATTCGCGACCGAGATGTCAAGCTCCTCGCCGTCGTCTATCGTCCGTCTGAGTGCCTTGTAGGCCTCCTTCGGGAGCTTCTGGCGCATGACGACCTCATTGAATACCATGCTGCCGAAAATATCCTGTACGTTGCTCATTTTGTCTCCTAATTAAAGTAAAATCTGTCCGTTGACGCTGAGCCTGAATCTCAGCCCGAGTCGTTCGGCCGCCTTGCGGCAGAGGATCATGCGGTTTAAGAATATCTCAAAATAATCCATGACCGAGCAGAAATCGGTGTCGATCTGAAGCTTGAGCTCGATCTCGCGTCTCTCGCGGTCGATCTCAAGATCGGCACGCTTGACCGAATAGTTCACGCGGTCGTGAATATCAAAGGTCGCGATATCGCTGTTTCTGACACGCGACGCGCGAACGTCGGTCTTGTCAGCGAGAATCAGCGCGGAGGTTATCGGATTGACCGCGACGGCTGTGCTTTCGTCGTGATTTCCGATCGCGGTGATGATCGTTGCGATATCGGCCGGGTCGGCTCCCATGTTGTCGAGGATTCTGAACGCCATTATCGCGCCCGACTGCGCGTGGTCGGTACGGTTGACTATGTTTCCGATATCGTGGAGATATCCGGCGATCTCGGCGAGTTCGGCCTCACGTTCGCTGTAGCCGAGCGTCAGGAGGATTTCCTTTGCCGTCTTCGAGACCTTTCCGACGTGCGGAAAGCTGTGTTCGGTGAAGCCGAGAGCCTTCAACGACTCGTCCTCCTTCTCGATGTAGGTGTGAATCGCTTCGCTTGATTTGACCTGTTCGATGGTTATCATCAGAAGTTTTCCCCGTTCCAGCCCCAGTTCTCGACCTCGGCGTAGGTAACGTAGACTCCGTCGGGCTTGATTCCGAGTATCCGCTGACATACGTCGCAGAGAGTTCCGGTCATAGCGTTGAAGTCCTCGGGTTCGGCGTTGCCGAAAATTTTGACGTCGATCATCGCGAGCGGTCTCTTTTTGCCGCCGAGCCAGAGCTTTCTGTCGCCTTCAAGATCGACCATGAGCCAGTTTTCGGTCTTGCCGGGGATATCGGTTATCGCCTTTCCGAGCGCGGATTTGAGCGCGTCCTCAAGCTTTTCGTCGAGGCTGACGCTCGTTCTGAGACTAATATAAGGCATAAATTTTCTCCTTTACACCGCCATTACGCGGTTTGAACTGAAATATTCGGTCTGCGTCTGTGTGAATCGGCCGAGGATCAGGTGCGAAAGATACGCGCTGACAAAATCCTCGGTGAAGAAATGTCCGGCCTCGAACATATTTAGCTCGAAGTAGTTCGATTCCTCCATTATGTTATACGAAAGCTGTCCCGTGACGTATGAATCGGCCCCGGCGAGCTTCGCGGCCTTTACGAAATCCTTTCCGTCGCCGCCGCAGAGAGCCACACGGTGAACGTCCGAGTCGCCCGCCGAATAGAGCACCCGCTCGGCGTTCAGCGTCTTCTTGACAAACGACGCGAAGGCGGTGCGTTCAACCGGAGCTTCGAGAGTTCCGATCCTACCGACCATCTCCCCGTCGGCTCCGAACGGAACGACGTCCGAAAGTCCGAGGAGCTTCGCGAACAGATCGTTGACTCCGCCTGGCGCGGCGTCGAGCCTTGTATGAAAGGACATCACGGAAATGTCATTTTTTATGAGTCTGATCGTCTTCCGCGCGACCGGATCGAGATAATTCACGCCTTTAAGCGGCTTGAAGATCATCGGATGATGCGAAACGATCACATCGAATTTGTTCTCGATCGCGTAATCGACGCACTCGTCGGTCACGTCAAGCGAGCAAAGCACTCGGTAAACCTCGCGCGAAGGATCGGTCGCGACCATCAGGCCGTCGTTGTCCCAGTCACAGCGGAGGTTTTCGGGAAATTTTTCGTTAAGATATTTATATAATTCGTCAACCGTCGGCATTTATTTTCCCTCAAAAATATTTTCTATTGTTGAAATCAGCTCGTTATCGGCCGGATCCTCAGAAATTCCGCGCGAATTCTTCCGCTCAGTTACCCGTTTTTTCGCGGCGGAGAGAACAAAATCAAGCCAGCCGCGGTCGGTTTCGGAAAGAGATTCACTCGCGCGCCCGAGATTCAGCTTCCCGAGCCGGTATTCGGTCTCCGAAAGACTTCGCTTTTCGCCGTCAAACTCCGCGCGGATCAGCTGATAATACTTTCCCGAGTCGAAAACGACCCGCTCCTCATCTATCGAAAATCCGTTCGCGCAGAGATATTTCCGTAAAACGTCCTGCATCGACTGCGGCTGTAGAATAAGCCGGCAGCGCGATTTTTTCGGATATTCCGATTCTTCGAGGATAGACGCGATCATCTCACCGCCCATCCCGCAGATAAAGATATTGTCGGGCGAAAACTCCTCGATTTTTTCAAGACCCGGACGGCAGGCTACGCGGATTTTTTCCGAAAGCTTATATTTTTCGACATTCGCACGCGCTCTTTCACACGGCCCCTCGCGGATGTCGGACGCCAGCGCGGATTTGTGTCCGTCAAGAACTGATTTAATCGGTAAAAGCGCGTGATCCGTGCCGATATCGGCGACGCTTCCGCCGCCGCACATTGAAGCCGCGGCCGAAAGCCGGGCACTCAGTTTAGGTTCAGTGGTCATCATTCAAACAAATCGCCGCTCACGCGGGTTAAAAATT
Source organism: uncultured Eubacteriales bacterium (assembly GCA_934503195.1). Lineage (GTDB taxonomy): Bacteria > Bacillota > Clostridia > Oscillospirales > CAG-272 > Flemingiibacterium. Next base: position 19,810 of record CAKSVM010000007.1, on the reverse strand, counting down.
CCGCGTGCGCGACGAAAAATTCCGGTTTAAGCTTTTGCTTCGAGGAACTCGTTTATCTTTTCAACAAGCTCGTCCGCGTCGGTTCCGTGAACCTCGCAGGCCATCTCGATGCTCTCTCCGCGCGCGGAGGGGCAGCCGAGGCAGTGCATACCGATCTCGATGAAAAACTTCGCGGTCTCGCGGTCAAAGTCGAGAACCTCGCCGATGATGGATTCCTTTGTTACCTTCATTTTCAAAATCTCCTTTTTATCCTTGATGCTAATATTATACCCCATTTTCAGACGTTTGTCAACTACCTTGGGGATTTATTCACGTTTTTTACATGAATTATTCCGAAAAGCGACTTTCAGGCGTCGGAAAACCGCCCTTCAGCCCATGTTTTCGGGAAGCTTGCGGCCGCCCATGATGTGGAAATGGAGATGCTTCACGCTCTGGCAGGCGTCGTCGCCGCAGTTCGTGATGACGCGGTAGCCGTTCGTGAGTCCGGCCTCGGCCGCGATCTTCGGGATCGTCTCGAAGATGTGCGCGACAACCGCGCTGTTTTCGGGAGTGACGCCGTCGACCGACGGGATGTGATTCTTCGGGATCACAAGAATGTGAACCGGAGTCTGCGGGTTAATGTCGTGGAACGCGAGGATCTGATCGTCCTCGTAAGCCTTCTTTGACGGGATTTCGCCCGCCGCGATCTTGCAGAAAATGCAGTCCATTTTATTTTCTCCTTACCTGAACAGGTTTTCGTATATTTCGCGCATTTCGGACTCGTCGATCACATAGGGGCTGTTTTTGTAATTCTTTGCACCCTTGACGTTTTCGACGTATTCGGCGATCTCCGACTCGGAAAGCCGCAGATTGACGTCCGCCCATGTCGTGATGTTCTCGGCGACCTCGTCGGGACTTCCGAGAAGCCCGCCGCAGAAATGCTCGATGAGCGCGCGCCCCTCGTCATTCCGGCTGTTGTAGTCAAAATACTCGCCCATGAAAGCCGCGCAGGCGCGTCCGTGCGGAATCCCCTTGTAGAGCGTCAGATTGTAGCCGAGCGGATGATTGAATCCGGTTCCGGTAGTTCCGATCGCGATTCCGCCCATCGCCGCTCCGGCGAGCAGCGGCTCACGGAGATTCGAGATAAGCTTCAGATCGATATTCCTGTTCATCTCGGCAATGTCGCCGAGCGCGGAATAGATCATCTGCGCACCGCGCATCGCGGTCATGCGCGAGAGAACCGTCGATTTCGGCGAGAGATAAGATTCGACGCAGTGGCAGAACGCGTCAAGTGCGGTCGAGATCGTGTAGCCGAGATTCAACGACTCGGTGTATCCGGCGTCGAGGAACGCGACCTTCGGGAAGGTGTCGTGAGTCTTGAACGACTTCTTGACGTTTCCGACCGTGAGAACCGACGCCGCGTCGACCTCGCTTCCGGTTCCGGCGGTCGTCGGAATCGCGGCGATCGGAAGCACCTTCTTCACCTTATCGGTGAAAATGTCGTTCATTTCAAGAGTTTGGTCTGCCGCGTAAGCCGCGATCGCCTTCGACGCGTCGAGCGGCGATCCGCCGCCGATGCCGATAATGAAATCGACACCCTTTTCCGCGGCAAGCTTTCCGCCCTCAAAGCAGATTCCGATCGGCGGATTTTCCACAATTTTGTTATAAATCTCGTATCCGATTCCGAGCGAGTCGAGAACCGACATCACGTCGTCAAGCGCGCCGCAGGCCTTCGCGGAATTTCTGCCGCAGACGATCATCGCCTTTTTTCCGAGCGCGAGCTTTGCCGGATTGTTCTTCACGCATCCGCGTCCCCAGACGATCTCGGTCGGCATATAAAAGTTCATTTCAAACATATTTTCTCCTGTAAGAAAGCGCAAATCGGGAGATATCAAACGATACCTCCCGAAAAGATCAGTATTTATCAGCCGCCCGGATAAGCCTTGCTGAACCAGTCAGCGTAGATCTTACCCATCGGGAGGATTTCGATGACTTTCTCGTCGTCAGCCGCGGTGTCATCCTTCTTGGTGTCGTCAGCGGTTTCGTCAGCCTCAACCTCTGTAGCGATGAAGGCCTTGATCGACTCGTTGGCGTCAGCCTCGTCCCACATCTCGGTCATCCAGTCCTCAAGCTCGTCATACGACTTCGAGGAAAGTTCGCTGTAGAAGCTGTCGCTGAACGACTTAACGCCCTTGCGGACATCCGGATCGATCTGAGCCTCGTCAAACGAGAATCCGTACCACGGGCTGAGAACGAGATCAAGGTTGTGAAGCTTAGCGACTTCCCAGATATCAGCCGAAGAGCCTTCCGGCGGGTACGCGATGAAGGTATTACCGGTGTATTCGAGCTTCATGTTGTAGTCGTTCGAGAGCTTCTTGACAACGCCATCCTTGTCGAGTTCGTAGTGAACGCCCTCAACGCCGTAGCCGAAGAGGTTACGGAGATCGCTTCTGGTGTTGAGATAGGTGAGAATCTCCATGCTGCGCGCGACGCTCTTTGTATAGGTCGAGACAGCGAACATACCATTGTACATATTCTCGGTGGTTCCCTGCGGATTCATGAGAACCTTGACATAGTAGTTCTCCTCAAAATCAGCGACGTCAGCCCACTCGCCCTTGACGATTCCGACAGCGAAGTTGTCGGTTGCCTTGGGAGTTTCGGTGCCAAGCCAGCTGTTCGACTCGAGTTCCTTCATGAGCTTTATGAAGGTAGTCCAGTTGCGGTTCGAGAAGAGCACGGCCGGTGCGCCGTTCGCGCCGCCGACGGCGTCGGGAGCCGCCATGTAGCCGACAACCGACTTCGAACCGTCAGAGGTGAAGTAGTTGATGTTGAGCGGCTCACGGATTCCGGCATAGGGAGTGACGCTCTCGTTCTTTCCGACAACCTCAAGGAATTCCTGAGCGTCAGCGAGCGAGGAGAAATCATCGGGATCGTAATAATACTTGTCCATCATGGCCTTGTTGAGGATCATGAAGGTGTACTCGCCGACCATCTGGTTGTTGACGATCGCGTATGTAGTCTTTCCGACCTTGCCTGCCGCGAGAAGCGACGGGTTTATATAAGACTTGAGAAGCTTGGAAGAGGAAGAGATCTGCTCGTCGAGTCCCGACAGAACGCCTTTCTCCGAATACTTCTGGAACATCTTATAGTCGGTCATGAGGAAGATATCAAGCTGATTGTCCTCAACCTCGGGATAGAGGGTGGTAGGCAGTCCGTATTCGTCAAGAACGGTTTCGTCAGCCGTGTCGGACGACTCCTCGGCGGAAGTCTCCTCGGCGGTGGTGGTGTCCGCGCCGCTGTTTTTTCTGGCTTCCTTTTCAGCGGCCTTCTTGGCCTCAGCCTCAGCGGCCTCGGCGTCGAGTCTTTCCTGAATCTCGTCCATTTTCTTTTCAAGTGCTTTGTCATACTCAGACTCTGTGAAGAGCATGAGTTTGACCGCAGTGTTGAACTGTGCCTCGGTGATGCGGCTCATAGCGGCCTCAACCTCGGCGATAGCCTCGTCGGTCGTGCCCTTTTCCTTGATGCCCCAGATAGTGAGCGTCATTGCGCTCGCCACCTTATCCTCACCGACGTCGCTCATGTCGTCCTCTTTGCCGCAGGACGCGGTCATGATCGCGGTGCAGAGCATCGCAAGGCAGAGCGCAATGCCAATAAGTCGTCTTTTCATTCGCTGTTTCCTCCTGAATGATCTTCTCTGAAATGAATTCAGATAAATATACCTTATTTATTGTACACTACTTTTGGCGATATGTCAAGAGTTTTTTCATCATCCAAAATTCGAAAAAAGAGCTTCGGATAGAAAAATCGTCTGTTTTGCGGGTTTGCTTTTGTGCTAACCTACCAAAAATTTCGGTGCATTTTCTACACATCGCACTAATGATTGGTGACTTTCCACAAAATTTCACCTGTATTTTTGTGGAACGCGCCGATTTTCAGGAAATCTCAGTCGAGATAGTCCTTAAGCCTCTTTGAACGGCTCGGATGGCGGAGTTTACGAAGTGCCTTCGCCTCGATCTGACGAATACGCTCACGGGTGATGTTGAACTGCTTTCCGACTTCTTCAAGCGTGCGGGTGCGGCCGTCGTCGAGTCCGAAACGGAGCTTCAGAACGTGTTCCTCACGCGGGGTGAGCGTGTGAAGCACCTCGTTGAGCTGTTCGCGAAGCAGCGCGTAGGAAGCGGCCTCGGCGGGCGCGGGCGAGTCGTCGTCGGGGATGAAGTCGCCGAGATGACTGTCTTCCTCCTCGCCGATCGGGGTTTCAAGCGAAACCGGATCCTGCGCGATCTTCATGATCTCGCGTACCTTGTCGGGACTCGTTCCCATGTTCTCGGCGATCTCCTCGGCCGACGCCTCGCGGCCATACTTTTGGAGAAGCTCACGCGAGGTTCTGGAGACCTTGTGGATAGTCTCGACCATGTGAACCGGGATTCTGATCGTGCGCGCCTGATCGGCGATCGCGCGGGTTATCGCCTGTCTGATCCACCATGTCGCGTAGGTCGAGAACTTGTAGCCCTTGCGGTAATCGAACTTGTCGACCGCCTTCATGAGGCCGAGATTTCCCTCCTGAATCAGGTCAAGGAAGAACATTCCCTTTCCGACGTAACGTTTCGCTATAGAAACAACAAGACGGAGGTTAGCCTCGACGAGCTTCTGCTTGGCTTCCTCGTCGCCGTTGACCATCTTCTCGGCGAGCTTGAGCTCGGCGTCGTTGTCGAGAAGCGGAACCTTGCCGATCTCCTTGAGGTACATTCTGACCGGGTCATCAATCGCGAGCCCTTCCTGAATGAGCATCTTCTCCATGTCCTCGGCCGACTCGTAGATCTCAGACTCAATGTCCGCGAAATCGGGGCTGTCGAGATAGTTGACCTCGATTCCGTTCGACTCCAGATCCTCATAGAGCTTGTCGATCTGATCGATATCGAAATCGACGTCGCCAAGAGCCTCGTTTATTTCAGACGAGGTCAGCGAGCCCTTCGACTTGCCCTTCGCGATGAGATCGCCGACGTTGAATTTCTTTTCACCGTCAAAATCGTCGATCTCCTCGTTTTCGGTCTCGGGATCCTTTTCCTCGTCATTTGCGTCAATTTTGGTTTTCTCTGACATATTTTGTATCCTTTCAGGTATTTTTGACTTTCATCTGTCCGCGCTTGCGCGCTATTATGTCCTCGATCGCGGTGCGGCGGTCGCCGCTCTCCTCAAGGCGTTTTTGTTCGCTTTCCGACTTGAGCTTTTCGATCATGTCCGAAAGCACCTCGGTACCGTTTGAGATAAGCGGACGGCGTTTCTCGATCATCGAGGTTATCCGTCCCATCTCGTCGGCCGAGAAGTACTCGGCAAGGTCGCCGTAATCAAACAGTCCCGTGCCGTCGGCGTGGCTCATGACCTTCTCGAAGACCCTGCGGTCGAATTCCGAATAGAAATCCTCCGCTGTGAGCTTCAGCTTTCCGTTCTTCACGAGATTTATGTTCTCTGGGAAGAGGAGCATTATTCCGAGAATGTTTTCCTCGGTGTTGACCGCGGCCGAGTTCTTTATCGTATCGGAGTTTATCCGGTCGCCGAATCCCGCGGTCTTCCGCAGAATCTCGCCGAATTCCTCGCTTTTCTCGCTTTTCTCGCGCGATTTCATCACACGCCTGACGTCGTTTCTCAGTGAGTCGCGCGGAAGTCCGAGTCTCTCTGACACGACGCCGATATAGACCTCCCTCTCGGACTCCGAATAAGATTCCGAAATAATCCGGCAAAGCTCCGACGCGGCCTTGACCTTTTCATCGGGCTGTTCGACATCATGTCTTGAAAGCACGCTCTCAAGCTTGAAATCAAAGCCCGCGCGGCTCTGGTCAAGGAGAAGCCGGAACTTCTCGTTCGCCGTCGCGCCGTTCACCTTCAGAAACTCATCGGGATCCTTCGCGCCGGGAATGCGCAGGATGCGCACGTCGAGTCCGACCTCGGCGAGGAGCTTCATCGCCTTTGAGGTCGCCCTCTGCCCCGCCTCGTCCGAGTCGTAGGAGATTATGACCTGCTTTGTGTACTTCGACATGATCCGCGCCTGATCGGGAGTTATCGCTGTTCCGAGAGTCGCGACCGCGTTTTCGAAGCCGTGCGCGTGGCAGGCGATAACGTCCATGTAGCCCTCGCAGAGGATCATCCGCTCGGCGCATGACGCCTTGGCAAAGTTGAGTGCGAAAAGATTCCGGCTCTTCTTGAACGCCGGTGTATCCGACGTGTTGAGGTATTTCGGAACCGAATCGTCCATCACGCGCCCACCGAAGGCGACGACGTTTCCGGTGACGTCGATTATCGGGAATATGACCCGGTTTCTGAAATAGTCAAACGGGCGTCCGGTCTTCTGCGAGATTCCGCAGAGGAAGGCCGCCTTCATCTCATCCGGCGTATAGCCATTCTTCTGTAGAAAATCGGTCAGCGCGCCGAAGCTCTCTGGCGCGAAGCCGAGTCCGAAGTGCTTTATCGTCGCCCCGGAAAGTCCGCGCTTTGTGAGATACTGAAGTCCCGCCGCGCCGACGTCGGAATAGAGACAGGCGTGGAAGAATTTCGCCGCCTCGCGGTTCATCGAAAGCACGCGCTCGCGCTTTACCACTCCGGCCGAATAGCCGTCGTTCTTGTCCTCCGGGATGGTTATCCCGGCGCGGTTCGCGAGAAATTCGAGTGCGGCGCGGTATTCAAGATTCTCGCGCTTCATTATGAAGGTGACGACGTCGCCGCCCGCGCCGCATCCGAAGCAGTAAAAGCTCTTTGTCGACGGAAAGACCGTGAAGGACGGCGTGCGCTCGCTGTGGAACGGGCAGAGACCGTTGTAGTTCGATCCGGCGCGCTTCAGCGGGACATACCCCGAGATCACGTCGACGATATCACAGCGGTATTTGATCTCTTCTTTTATTTCAGGTGGTATCATATGTAGATACTGATCATCCTCCCCATCCCCTAGGTATCACAAGTTTCTCATAAAGCTCAATCGCGTGGCGGTCGGTCATGCCCGAGATGAAATCGCAGACTCTCCGGTCAAGCGGATCGTCGTAGGAATTGTAGAATTCCGGCATTTCGCCCGGGTGCGAGAGATAGTGCGAAAAGAGCCTGAAAATAAGCTCCTTCGCGCGCTTTTCCTCGGCCAGCACTTCTTTGCTGTAATAGACTCTCTCAAAGAGAAAAGCTCTCAGCGCGTCGGCCGCCTTTTTCGTCTCAGGCTCCATGACAACGTCGGGCGTACCCGACTCAAAAAACTTTGACGTCTCCGAGACAACGCTTATAACCATCGTGTTTATCCGCTCGGAGTGAGTCGAGCCGAGCTTGTCGCGAAGCTCTGACGGAATGTCGTTTTCGGTCAGGATCCCCGCGCGGGACGCGTCGTCGATGTCGTGGTTGATATAGGCGATGCGGTCGGCGAATTTGATTATCTTCCCCTCGGGAGTCGACGCGCGGTTTTCTCCCTGATGATTGTAGATCGCGTCGCGGACCTCCCACATGAGATTGAGTCCGCGTCCGTCGCGTTCGAGCCTGTCGACGACCCTGAGCGACTGCGCGTAGTGCGTGAAACCGCCCGAATAGCATTCGCCAAGCGCGGCCTCGCCGATATGACCGAACGGAGTGTGTCCGAGATCGTGTCCGAGCGCGGCGGCCTCGGTCAGATCCTCGTTGAGCCGCAAAGCCCTCGCGATCGTCCGCGCGATTCCGGTGACCTCGAGCGTGTGCGTGAGTCTTGTGCGGTAATGCTCGCCTGACGGCGCGATGAAGACCTGCGTCTTGTGCATGAGCCGCCGGAAGGATTTTGAATGGATTATCCGGTCGCGGTCGCGCTGATACGCGCCGCGCAGCGGCGAAGGCTCTTCCGCGCGCTCACGGCCGCGCGAGCTTCCCTCACGCGACGCGAAGGGCGACATACCCGCTTCCGCGATATTTATAAAACTTCTGTCGATCGCTTCTGACATCCCCCTTATTTATTTGTTTCGCTTTTTGGCGATTCATAATTTAATATACGCAAAGAAGCGGCGGATTACTTTTTTTCGCGCGAGAGTTTACAAAAAGTTAATATATGTCCCTCCACCTTCGCCAGAATATCCCAAAATCCGCCACGGGAATTTTTTTAATCCGAAATTCACTTGACATATCGGAAAGATTCTGCTATAATTATATATAAGCGGCAGCACTGAGGGAGGTATCGGTTTGTCGGGCTTTGATGATTTTCTCGGGAACAAAACACTCATAGAGCGGATAAAAAGCGATATCGCGGCGTCTTCGCTCTCGCACGCCTATATAATCGAGGGCGCGGAGGGATCCGGAAAGCGGACGCTGGCCAAGCTCATCTGCGCGGCCGTCGCCTGCCGCGAGGCCGACCGCCCCTGCATGAAATGCCTCTCGTGCGACAAGATAATGCGCGATCAGTCGCCCGATGTTATCTATGTCGAGGCCGACGACGGAAAGGTTCAGCTCGGAGTCGACGTGATACGGCGTCTCCGCGAAAACGCCGTTTTCGGCGCGAACGACCTTGATGTAAAGTCCTATATCTTCCCGGCCGCCGACACGATGAACGCTCAGGCTCAGAACGCGCTGCTTAAACTCCTCGAAGAGCCGCCCGACGGGATTCTCTTCCTGCTCCTCTGCGAAAACGCCGAAAATCTGCTTCCGACGATCCGGAGCCGCGCGCCGATCTGCCGCCTTGAGGCTCTCCCGGACGAAATGATCTCGGACTGGCTCATTAAAAACGACGAAACCGCGAAAAATCTCGCCGGGAGTGACCGCGAAGCCTTTGACGTCGCCGTCCGCATGGCCGCCGGAAGTCTTGGACGCGCGATCAAACTCTGTGACAAAAAGCGAGCCGAGGAATGCCTCAAAAGCTGGCGCGCGGCCGAAACCTACCTGAAGCTTCTCGCCGGACGCTCAAAGCCGGGCGGCGAACTCGCCTTCTACGACTACGCGACAAAGCTCGCGACCTCAAAGCAGCGTAACGAGCTTTCAGAGATCTATCAGCTCCTCTCGGCCGCCGTACGCGATCTTCTGGCGTCAAAGCTCACAAAAAGCTTCAGGCCCGAGTTCTTCGTCTCAGAAAATGACGCCGCCGCGCTCGCGAACAATTACACGAATCAGAAGCTCACGCGGCTCTTTGATATCTTCAATACCGCCGCCGATGATCTCGGACGCAACATAAATCTCCAGCTTTCGCAAAGCCGCACCGCAATGCTCGCGATGTCGGCCGCCGCCGGAAGATGAATCAATAATCTTAACAAAAGGAAAATTATAGATGGACAACAATATCACTCTGCCCGACAACAGCGAGGGCAAGAAAAATCAGGACAAAAATAATTTCCGCCGCCGCAGACCGCCAAGAAAGCCGCAGGTCCGCGAGGGAGGCGTAAATTGGCAGAACGGCTCGATCAACGTAAAGCCCGGCCGCTACGATCTCCCGCCCGAGGCCGCGAAGCCGGAGGCCGGGGTGGTAAAACCCCAAAAACCGCCCAAGCCGCAGAATCCGCGCCCTCAGAAGCCGCGCCAGAATCAGATTCAGGACGAGAAGCAGACAATTGAGCAGAAATCCGATTATCAGGCAAACAGGAACGAAAATCATCCGGCCGCTCAGGGTCAGAATCAGAAACGCCGCTCACGGAACCGCCGCCGGAATAACCGCGAAAACCGCGAGCAGAACAGCGTGACAAGCGAGGAGCTTATCGAGATCGCCGAGGAGGAAAAGGCGATAAACGAGTACATCGCCGTCACCTCAAAGCCGGACGGCGAGCCTTCCGAGACCGAGATAATCGAGGAGCTGAACTCGGCCGAAAATCCCGACGACGTCCCGGGACGCGACCCCGAGGAGCCGGACGAGGACGAGGCGCCGGCTGTCTTTACCGAGCCGGAGCCGGAAAAGCCGCTCGCGACCTACGAGATCATCGGCGTCAAGTTCAAGTCGACCGGAAAGATCTACTACTTCGACCCCGACGGGCACAAATACCGGCGCGAGGATCAGGTCATCGTCGACACGGCGCGCGGACTTGAGTTCGGCACCGTTGATATCGGAAACCGCATGGTCACCGAGCGCGAGGTCGTGACGCCGCTTCGCAAGGTCGTCCGCCGCGCGACTCCCGATGATATCGCCCGCTCCGAGGCAAACGCCGCCAGAGCCGCCGAGGCCTTCGCGATCTGCGGCGAGAAGATCATCGAGCATAAGCTCGAAATGAAGCTCGTCGACGTCGAGTACACCTTTGACAACTCCAAGCTTCTATTCTACTTCACGGCCGAGGGACGTGTCGATTTCCGCGAGCTTGTAAAGGATCTCGCCGGAATTTTCAGAACGCGGATCGAGCTTCGCCAGATCGGCATCCGCGACGAGACAAAGCTTCTCGGCGGAATAGGTATCTGCGGACGTCCGTTCTGCTGTAAGACCTTCCTCTCCGACTTCGTTCAAGTCTCGATAAAGATGGCAAAGGAGCAGAATCTCTCGCTCAATTCGGCGAAGATCTCGGGCGCGTGCGGAAGACTGATGTGCTGTCTGCGCTATGAGTACGACGCCTACGCCGAGGAGATAAAGAAAACGCCCCGAGTCGATCAGATTGTCACCACGCCCGACGGCGAGGGAATCGTCACCGAGGTTCAGCCGCTCGCCGGACTCTGCCGCGTCAAGTTCACCGAGCGCACCGATATGCCGCCGAAGGTTTATCACCGCGACGTGCTGACCGTCATCGGCGGCAAGGGAGTCAAGAAGAACCCGCCCGCCAAGGCTCCGGACAAGCAGACCCCGCCGCAGTCCGAAAAGCCGAAAAACGACCGTCAGAAGCCTGTTCAGAATCAGGCAAAGTCCCCGAAAGCTCAGGATGACACCGCGCCGCAGACAGTTGAGGCTCCAGAAAATTTTCCGGTGACCCTCCCGGCAATGGATCCGAGACCAATCGTCATTCAGACAGTCGTCGATGAGACCGTGACAGCGGAATCCACAATTTTTACTGAGGAGAATACCGATGATACTCAGTCCTAATGACGCTGAACTGTTTTATGATCTGATCATCCCACTCGCCAGATACGCGAACAAGCGATACAAGATAGAACCCGACGCTCCGGATTCTGATAATCCTGATGCGTACCCACTCGAGGTGATCATGTCGATCACCGACTATGTCTGGTCAAACACAAAGGTTATTGATCAGTTTCTGAAAACAGCCGACCTTCCTGATGAACACAAGCTCATATTGACCGGATGGAAACGATGCCTTCCCGGTACATATGTCATCGAAAGGCATCTGAAAAGAGGATCGGTATTCATTTCCTCAGACTCCAGCGTATACATGGTGAGCGGTATAATGACTCCATACTCCGAAATGCTTCCTCCCGGACACCTTCCCGCGACTGTAAGAACCGTCCTTCTGCCATTCCGCGGAATAATCATTACAAGCGGACTCCTCTCGGAGTACCCGGTAAAGCTCGGAGCAGGATACAGAGGTTTTTTCAAGGATCTTTATCTTGACGCAAAGGCAAACGGTAAAATAATACATTCAATCTGAAATTAAAGTCCGCCGCTCACGCGGCGGACTTTAATATATCCATTATATCCGTCCCGCAACTTCAAGCGCGATGAAGAGCTTGTCGGTATTGTGATTCGCGTTGTGAAGTCCGGCGTTCGAGTAAACCTCCCCGGAAAGAACGTCGCCCGCCGCCAGAAAGTCGTAGAGCTCGAAGCCATAGAAATCACAGACCGCCTGCACTCCGGCAAGCTCCATCTCGACCGCAACACAGCCTTCGCTCTGACGTTTCGCGACGAGTCCGCGCGTCTCGCGGAGCATCGCGTCTGTCGTCCAGACCCGCCCCATGACATACGGCACCGCGAGTTCGTCGAAGATCTCAGAAAGCCTTCCGGAATTCCGTATCGTTATATAATCCGCGGGCGGCGCGTAGTGATATGACATTCCCTCGTCGCGGCGGCTCTCGGTCGGGATTATGAATCTCCCGTCTGTCTTTTCGCGGTCAAGGCTTCCGCACGAGCCGAACATGATGAAATTCTTCGCGCCGGTAATCCAGTTTGCCTCGATACAGCACTGCGCCGCGAGCGTCGAGCCGAGCGGACTCAGATAGAACGCGAGCTTCTTCCCATGATACACGAACGAATAAACCGGAATATTCCCGTTGCACGCGCCGATCTCGCCGATCTTCACGCAGTCGAAGCTCTCGTGGATCGTGTCGCTTATTACGCGCGACAGGACGATAATACAAGTGTCGACGATGTGTTTTTGCTCACCGTAGAAGTCGCGGAGACTTATCACCGGGTCTGTGGAAATGTCATATGATTCGGTTATCATGCCGTCCTCCTATCTGTAGTCGAATCTCTCGCCCGTGACTTCCGGCTTTATCCGTCCGGCGAACATCTCAGAAATCCGCGCGGAGAATTCGTCGAACCTGACCGCCTTGATGGCGAGCTTCAACACGACCTCGCCGCCGAAATCGACCGAATCGGTCTTGACTCCGTATTTCGGAAGCTCGGCCTCGAGCTTCTGATAAGCCGAATAGTCGCATTTCACCGAAAACTCGGTAAAGGACTCATAGGTCACAACCTCAGCCGCGTCGATCGCGAGCTTCGCCGCCGCCGAATAAGCGCGCACAAGTCCGCCAGTGCCGAGCAGAATTCCGCCGAAATATCTCGTCACGACAATCACACAATCGTCCGTGCCGCTCTTTTTTATCACGTCGAGAACCGGAACCCCGGCCGTTCCCTGAGGCTCGCCGTCGTCGGAATATCTCGCGATTCCGCCGCCGTTCAGCTGATAGGCGTAAACATTGTGTCTCGCGTCGGAATGCTTCTTTCGGATCTTCGCGATGAAATCGATCGCTTCCTTCTCGCTCTTCACCGGACTCGCGTAACCGATGAAGACCGATTTTTTCTCGGTAAGCTCACCGCTCGCCTCCCTGGCGAGCGTCGTGTAGAGCTTCGGGGCTTCGGCAGACTCAATATTCTTCGTCTTCTTCGGCATCTTCACCCTCGGCTTTCACGCGATATTTGTCGTACTGTCCTCGGATCTTCGCGTCGACCGTCGCCTTCACAGTGACCGACTCGCTTCCGTAATCAACGTCGATGACCTCGGCCGACGAGTAGAGACGATTAACGATTCCCTGTTCGGAGTTCGGAATGACGAAGGTTTCGGTCGATTTTCCGTTCTGAACCATCTCCTCAAGCTTCGCGACGAGGAGATCAAGTCCGTCACCGGTCAGAGCCGACACCGCAACCGAGTTCGAGTCGGGCGCGAGCTTTATGTGTCCGAAGCCCGACTCGGCGCGATCGCATTTGTTGTAGACATAAATCGTCGGTTTGTCGCCCGCGCCGAGCTCGGCGAGGAGCTTTTCGGTAACGGCGAGCTGATTTGTCGCCTCTGGATCCGACGCGTCGGTCAGGATCATGATTATATCGGCGAAAACCGCCTCGTCGAGCGTCGATTTGAAGGCGTTTATGAGGTGATGCGGAAGATTTCTGATGAATCCGACCGTGTCGGTCAGGAGAATGTCGACTCCGCATGGGAGCGTGAATTTGCGCGTCGTCGGGTCGAGCGTCGCGAAGAGCTTGTCCTCGGCGAGGATTCCGGCGTCGGTGAGCTTATTGAGAAGCGTTGACTTTCCGGCGTTCGTGTAGCCGACAATCGCGACCTTCTTGATTCCCGAGCGTTCGCGCGCCTTGCGCTTGACAAGACGGCTTCGGTCGAGGTCGGCGAGCTCCGACTCAAGCTGCTCGGCGCGGCGTTTTAAGTGGCGGCGGTCGGTTTCGAGCTTTGACTCACCCGGTCCGCGGGTTCCGATTCCGCCGCCGAGTCTCGAAAGCTCCGCGCCCTTTCCAATGAGTCTCGGCGCGGTGTATTTTAACTGCGCGAGTTCGACCTGAAGCTTTCCCTCGGCAGAGGTCGCGTGGAGCGCGAAGATATCGAGTATCAGCATCGAGCGGTCGAGAACCCGCAGATTGTCGGCGCCGATTCCGTCCTCGATGTTCTTTATCTGCGCGGGCGAAAGCTCGCAGTCGAAAACGACGAGTTTTATGTCATTGGCCTTTACAAGCGACGAAAGCTCGGAGAGCTTTCCGCTTCCGATGCAGGTCTTGTGATTCGGATGGTCGAGAACCTGCACGACCTTGGCGAAGACGCTTCCGCCCGCCGTGTCGAGAAGCCTTTCAAGCTCGGCAAGCGAGACCTCGCATTCCCCGTCCTTCATATCATCGGTGTCGACCGCGACGAGAACCGCGCGTTCGAAATCGTTTGTCTGATTGTTTTCCTGTTCCATAGAGTTGTTCTCCTTTCAAAATGACGCGAAAAAACAAAAATTCCCGCGGCACAACAAAAGTGCGCGGGAATCTTTTACTTCAGAATAAAGAAGTTTTCCGCAATTACTTGCTCTGGTTAAGACGCTTCTTGAACTTATCCACACGTCCGCCAGCATCGACGAGCTTCTGCTTGCCGGTGAAGAACGGATGGCACTTCGAGCAGATTTCAACTCTCATATCGCCCTTTGTGGACTTGGTCACAACAGTCTCGCCGCAAGCGCACTTTATTGTAACTTCCTTGTATTCGGGATGGATTCCTTCCTTCATTTTATGAACACCTCTCAATTTCTATTGCAATTTCCATATGCAATGATTCATACGCTTTAGTATACCACATTTCCGCGGAAATTGCAATAGGTTTTCGCAAAAAAATCCGCAGAAATAGAAAATTTTTTGTGAACGGACTAGTTGAGATAAATTCTCGGGATTCTCGGCGAGACGGCGCAGATCAGCTCGTATCCGATCGTGCCGATCATCTTAGCCAGATGATCCGCGCTAATCCTCTCGTCCGCACCCATCAGGGTCGCCACCGAGTCGATTTTCGCGTCAGGAATATCGGTTACATCGACCATCATCTGATCCATGCAGACGCGGCCGAGAATCGGCGCGTATTTACCTTCGATTATGACTCCGGCGCGGTTTGAGAGAAGTCTCGGATAACCGTCGGCGTAGCCGTACGGAACCGTCGCCACGCGGGTCTCGCGGGTAGTCACGAAAGTGTGGCCGTAGCTGATACCGACTCCGGCCGGGAGAGTCTTCACGTCGGTCACGCGCGCCTTGAGGCTCATGGCGGGTCTGAAGCCGAGGATATTCTTCACGTCCTCGGACGGCGAGAGACCGTAGATTCCGATTCCCTCGCGGACGAGATTGTATTTGTCCGTGAATTCCATTTCGGTCAGAGCCGCGCTGTTGCAGATGCTCTTTATCGGCGGATCGATTCCGAGCTTTTTAAGCCCGGTGAGAAAATCGTCAAATCTCGCCTTCTGACACATCGCCGAGGTCTTGTCGACCTCATCCGCGCAGGCGAAATGGCTGAATATGCCGCCGCAGACTATCGATGGGAGCTTTGAGATCGTGGCTATCGTTTCAAGGCTCCTTTTCTTCTTGTCACCGACGCACTCAAAGCCGATTCGCGACATTCCGGTGTCGACGGCGAGGAAATATCTCATCGTCTTCCCGGCTCTCAGAGCCGCGTCAGAGAGTGCCCTCGCGCTCTCGTATCTGAATATGCTCGTGAAAATGTGATCGTGCGTGCAAAGCTCGTCAAAGAGCGAAGAATGCACCTCCGAAAGCACGAGTATCGGCGAGGATACCCCGGCGTCGGTAAGCTCAATCGCCTCGTCAAGCGTCGCGACGGCAAACCAGTCGGCTCCGCAGTTCTTTTCAAGCTCGGCCGAAATTCTCTTCGCGCCGTGGCCGTAGGCGTTCGCCTTCATTATCGCCAGAGTGTCGGCACCGAATTTCGCGGCGTGCGCCTTTGCCGCGAGGAAATTTTCGCGTATCGCCGAGAGGTCGATCTCGGCCCACGCGCGGGTTGTGTTTCTGTCAATCGTTTCTTGTATCATTGTCTGGGATCACCGAATATTCATTCTTTACGCCTTTCAGGACGAAATGCGTCTCGGTCGCGCTGACGCCCTCCATGCTCTTGATTCTGCGGTGGATAAGCTCCAGACTGTCCGACGAGTCGGTCACGATGCGGAGCATGAAGTCGTAGTCGCCCGTCATATAGTAGCAGGTGACGATCGAGTCTATGCTCGCGACGAGCGCGCAGAAATCGTCATAGTAGCGCGGATGTTCGAGGCTGACCTCCATCAGGGCGGTCATGTCGTTGCCAAGCTGCTTCTGGTCAAAGATCGCCGTATAGCCCGTGATCACCCCGGACGTCTCAAGCTTCCTTATCCGCTCGATGACCGCCGAGACCGAGAGCGAGATCTCCTCGCTGATCGCCGAAGCCTTTTCACGCGCGTTCTTCTTCAGACAGCGCATTATCTTGTAATCAATCTCGTCAAGAACCATCATTCGCCGCCTCCGAAAAGTTCGTCCCACTGCTTCTTCGCGAACCATCTATGCGCGTCGCAGTTGTAATGGATTCCGTCGTTCTGGTAGATTCCATGAATTTTCGGCGTGTCGTTCCAGAGCGTCGACTCGCGAAGATCGTAAACCGCGCAGTCGGAATATTTCTTCGTGAAGCTGTCGAAAAGCTCTGACATCTTATCCATGCGTACTCTGCGCTCGTCAAGATAGACTCCGTCAGCGAGCGGACGATAGAGACGGAGGGGGATGTTCCTTCCGGATCTGTCGCTTCCGAGCGCGGTGAAGAAGCCCCAGAAGATGTTCTCAAAGTTCTTCTCGGCCTCGTTGAAGGCGCGCGAGCCGGTGCCGACCTCGGTCTCCCACTGATTCCAGTGAAGTCCGATGATCTTCGGACGCTTTCCGGCCGTGATGAGATTCATCATCGAGAGCGAGAGAATCTCGGTCGCCAGCGGATAAAGCGAGATATCGGCCTCGGGGAATCTTCCCGGCTTCATCCGGAGCTCACGAAGCGGATACCACATATTCCAGCCGTGTTCCTCAAATTCTGCGATGCCCTGACCGCCGATCGAGATCTGGATGACATAAAGATCGGGAAGCTTTGCCCCGCCGTCGATCGCCTTCTGCCACATCGCGGCGAAGACGTTGGCAAGACAGCAGGTATCGTCCTGAGTTTCGCCGAGGTTCATTCCGTCAGTCGTGAATCCGCTCCAGACGACGTCAGAGAGATCGTAGGTCTGATTGTATTCGCGCGAAAGGCCGAAGACATTCTTCAGCGGGGTGTGTATTACCTCGTTTTCCGGAAGATGGGTAGCGTTCGCGTGGGCGTTGGACTGCCCCATGACGATAAGCATCGGCGCGGTATTTTTATCAAAGGTCATTTTCAAAGTCACAATTCCCGGTCGGGAACCCTTTCAGATATATTTGGGGGAAATCGCGGTATGATTATTTCAGCTTTGCCTCGTCGGCCTTTCTGATCTCGACTCTTCTTATCTTTCCGCTTGAAGTCTTCGGAAGCTCATCGACAAACTCGACGACTCTGGGGTACTTGTAGGGCGCGGTAGTGACCTTGACGTGGTTCTGAAGCTCCTTCTTAAGTTCGTCACCCGCCTTGTCCTTCCAGCCCTTGGCGAGGACGATGGTGGCCTTGACGACCTGACCGCGGATCGGATCGGGAACGGCCGTGACGGCGCATTCAAGCACCGACGGATGAGTCAGAAGCGCGCTCTCGACCTCGAACGGACCGATTCTGTAGCCCGAGCATTTGATGACGTCGTCGCCGCGTCCCTCGAACCAGAAGTAACCGTCCGAGTCGCGCCACGCCATGTCACCCGTGTTGTAGACGCCGTTGTGCCATGCCTTAGCGTTGGCCTCGGGATCGTTGAGGTATTCCATGAAGAGTCCGCAGGGGTGCGATCCGCCGTTCTTGACGACGATCGATCCGACGATACCGTCCTCACAGGGCTTGCCGTTCGCGTCGACAATGTCGATATCGTAGATCGGCGAGGGCTTTCCGGTCGAGCCGACCTTAATCTCATCCCAGCCGAAGTTAGCGAGGAGGACGGTCGATTCGGACTGTCCGAAGCCCTCGTAGATCGTGAGTCCGGTCGCTTCCCTGAAACGCTTGACGACCTCGGGGTTGAGCGGCTCGCCCGCGGTTCCGCAGTGCTTTATCGTCGAGAAATCACAGCCCGACATATCCTCCTTTATGAGGAAACGGTAGATTGTCGGCGGCGCGCAGAAGGTCGTGAGCTTTAAGTGGTCGATCGCCTGAAGCAGGTGCGCCGGGACGAATTTGTCGGTATCGTAGGCGACGTTGACCGCGCCGCAGATCCACTGACCATAGATCTTACCCCACGCGAACTTCGCCCAGCCCGAATCGGAGACAGTCAGATGACGTCCCTCGTCCTCGACCTTCTGCCAGTAGTGAGCGGTCGTGATGTGGCCGAGCGGATAGAGGAAGTTGTGCGTGATCATCTTCGGCATTCCGGTCGTTCCCGAGCTGAAATACATCAGCATGATATCGAAGTTCGTTGTCGCCTCGTCTCCGGTCGGACGCTCGAAATCGGGCGACGCCTCACGGGTGAGCTTACGCATATCGAGGATTGAGTCGTCAAAACGCTCCGAAATGTCGTCGCCGACTAGTCCGACGTATTTAAGCGTCTTGCACTTCGAGCGCGAATTCTGTATGTGGCCGATAATATTCTCGTCCTCGGCCGCGATGATCATCTTCACCTCGGCAGCGTCACATCGGTATATGATATCCTTTTCGGTGAGCTGGAAAGACGCCGGGATCGCGGTCGCGCCGAGCTTGCAGAGCGCGACGAGCGTGAACCAGACCTCGGGACGCTGCTTTAAGATCAACAGAACGCGGTCGCCCTTATGTATTCCGAGCGATTTTAACACGTTCGCGATGCGGTCGGACTGCTCCTTGACGTCACCGAAGGTGAAGTGCTTCTCTTCCCACGCGTCGTTGAGCCAGATGAGCGCGGGCTTTGACGGTTCGAGTCTGGCGTATTCGTCGACGATATCATAACCGAAATTGAAATTATCGGGGATGTTGATTCTGTAATTCGCCTTGAAGTCCTCATAGCTCTTGAAATCTATGCGCGGAAGGTATTTTTTCAGAAAATTCATGGCTTTATCCTTTATTTTTTGCGTTTCATGTTCTCATTTATGACCGTAAGAAACTTTGACACCTTTCCGATCGCGCGCTGACCATGCGGGATCGACGGATTGAAGTACATCGAGTCTCCGGCGTTCAGAATATACTCGCGGTCGCCGAGATTTACGGCTACCGTGCCCTCTAAAACGAGGTTAAATTCCTGTCCCTCATGGGTGACGAGATCGGGCGTTTCGTCGGTGGGATCAAGTGTGACGATCATCGGCTCCATCTCGCGGTCGATATAATTATATGCGAGGGACGAGAATTTGTAGCCTTTGTAACGCTCGACGTCAAGCCCTTTGCCGCCGCGGATTATCGTGTAATCGACCATTCGCGGCTCGTCTCCCAAAAGAAGCACGGTCGGGTCGACGTGAAGCTCGTTCGCGATGAGGTAGAGCTTTCCGACCGGGATATCGGTCGTTCCGTTTTCATAGGCGTCGTATTCCTCGCGGGTGACTCCGATCTTCGACGCGACAAGGTCGGCGTCGATCTCAAGAATCGAGCGGAGTTCGCGGACGCGCGCGGCGATCTGTTCGACTTGTGGTAGCATAATTTTTATTCCTTTCAGAAAAAATTGCGGTTTTCCGGCGGCGTTTCCGAAATGACTTCGAAGGCCGCCGTGATTTTTTTTAATTATAGCACTTTCGGCGCGATTTTTCAAGTGTAATTTTGAACAATATTATGAAGTGCTTATGACCTTATAAAGTAAAAAACGTCCGTCTTGTGAACACGGATCAGGAATCACGCCGGAAAGCGTTCCTGACGTTCGTACAGCGTACGAGTTTCTGTGTGAACGCGAAGCGCGGCAAACGCCGCGCTTCGCGTGTTCCGGCGCGCCGCGGCGC
>CAKSVM010000006.1 GCA_934503195.1 uncultured Eubacteriales bacterium | reverse complement strand
ACGGTGAGGATGCCCTGAGCTGCCTTCATGCCCTCGATGTCCTCAGGAGAGGTCTCGAGACGGACGAGAACGACCTTTTCGCCGCGAGCCTTCCACTCCTTGGCGTCCTCAGCGGTGAAGACGATCTTACCAGCTGCGGCTCCGGGAGAAGCGGCGAGTGCCTTTGCGACCGGCTCAGCCTTCTTGAGAGCCGCCGGGTCGAACTGCGGGTGGAGGAGGGTGTCGAGGTTGCGGGGATCGATCATGAGGACAGCGTCCTTATCGGTGATCATTCCCTCGTCGACGAGGTCGCACGCGATCTTGAGAGCTGCCTTAGCGGTTCTCTTACCGTTACGGGTCTGGAGCATATAGAGGTGCTTGTCCTCGATGGTGAACTCCATATCCTGCATATCGTGATAGTGGTTCTCAAGGGTCTGGCAGATGTTCTTGAACTGCTCGAAGACCTCGGGCATGATCTCAGCCATCTTGGAGATCGGCATGGGAGTACGAACGCCCGCGACGACGTCCTCGCCCTGCGCGTTCATCAGGAACTCGCCCATGAGCTTCTTCTCGCCGGTTGCGGGGTCACGGGTGAAGGCGACGCCGGTGCCGGAGGTCTCGCCCATGTTGCCGAACGCCATCATCTGGACGTTGACAGCGGTGCCCCAGCTGTACGGAATATCGTTGTCGCGGCGGTAAACGTTCGCTCTGGGGTTGTCCCACGAACGGAAGACGGCCTTGATAGCACCCATGAGCTGCTCCTTGGGGTCGGTCGGGAAATCTACACCGATCTTAGCCTTGTACTCAGCCTTGAACTGATTAGCGAGCTCGTGGAGATCGTCAGCGTTCAGCTCGATATCCTGAGTTACGCCCTTTTCAGCCTTCATCTTGTCGATGAGCTGCTCGAAGTACTTCTTGCCGACTTCCATAACGACGTCGGAATACATCTGGATGAATCTTCTGTAGCAGTCCCAAGCCCATCTGGGGTTGCCGGACTTCTTCGCGATGACGTTAACAACGTCCTCGTTGAGACCGAGGTTGAGAATGGTGTCCATCATGCCGGGCATGGATGCGCGCGCGCCGGAACGGACCGAGACGAGAAGCGGATTCTCCATGTCGCCGAACTTCTTGCCGGTGATGGTCTCCATCTTCTCGATGTACTCCATGATCTCAGCCATGATTTCGGAATTGATCTGCTTGCCGTCCTCATAGTACTGGGTGCAGGCTTCGGTCGAAATGGTGAAGCCCTGAGGAACGGGAAGACCTAAGTTGGTCATCTCCGCGAGGTTCGCGCCCTTACCGCCGAGAAGCTCACGCATCTTCGCGTTGCCCTCGGAGAAAAGGTAACAATACTTTTTGCTCATTGGTATACCCTCCATATATAATAATTTATCAGCACGGTTATACAAGGCTCCGCAAAATGACGCTCAGGCGAAAAGGCGCGAAAAAGCGCAGTCTGCGGCTGCACAATACATTATACCATATTTTATCGGAAATATCCAGTGAATTTTGAAAAATTTAT
Organism: uncultured Eubacteriales bacterium; assembly: GCA_934503195.1. Taxonomy (GTDB): domain Bacteria; phylum Bacillota; class Clostridia; order Oscillospirales; family CAG-272; genus Flemingiibacterium. The sequence continues at coordinate 65,863 of CAKSVM010000006.1, read as the reverse complement.
AATTTTCTTCGATTTCATTCATATTCGGCCGATATCCGGTTGGAAATTGTTACTTTCGCATAAAACATGGTCATAAATTTACATTTCCGGTCGGTCCGGGGTTATTCGCCGAGGAATTTTCTCGCGAAAAGACCGGGAAAATCATATTGCGGGATCTCAAGTCCGAGCGCGCCGCAGACCGACTTTACCACGGCGTCGGTGAGAATCTTCGTCCCGGCCTCGGTGTAGGGGTGAGTCGGACCGTCGTAGAATTCCTCCGGGACTCCGATAAGAGTCGAATAGAGATCATCGACGAGCTGTCCGTGGCTTTTCACGATTTCGATCGCGGCCGCGTTGTACTCCTCGATGTCGCGGTTGTAACGGATCGCGGAGGATTTGTCGAATCTCGACTCGATGACCGGAGTGCTTGTCGCGAAGACGCAGACGGCCTTCGGGAAGAGATCGCGCATTCTCCGGCAGACGCGGTCGATGTTGTTCTTGTAAACTTCAAGCGGGGTGACGATTCCGACGCCGGGGAGAGTCAGCGTGTCCCAGAGCCCGGCGTTCCAGTGGATGCAGTCGAGGTCGTCAGGGAGTTTGTACTGACGCTTGTACTCATGGAGCCAGCGGAGGACGTGAACCGAGTACATCGAGTTTTCGCCTGGCCAGGAAACCTCGGCGATATCCTTCAACGCGGCTTTTACGTATCTGTCGTAGCCCTGACGCACGGAGTCGCCGATGAGAAAAATTTTTTTCAATTGCGTACGTCCTTTCTCGTTTTTTGATTCATTATATCACACAAAGAATGCTTTGTCAAGAAATTTCATTAAAAAGACTTGACAAAACAGAGCCATCGTGGTATAATAAAGTCTCTGAAAAATACCGCCGCTCCACGTGACACGTCACGTGGGCTTTTCGGCGTTTTCGAAAGGAAGTAAAATTTCATGCCGGACATATTCGATCTCTTCAAAAAAATTGAGAAGACGCCGACCGCGCCCTCATCCCCGATCTCGTTCATAATCGCCGGACTCGGAAATCCCGGCGACAAATACACCTTCACCCGCCACAACGCCGGATTCTTGGCGATAGATTACCTGTCCGAAAAATATAATTTCAAGGTTGACCGATCGCGCTTCAAGGCGATTGTCGGCGAGGCCGTGATTGACGGAAAGCGCGGGCTTGTGATGAAGCCGCAGACCTTTATGAACAACTCGGGCGAGGCGATCCGCGAGGCGGCCGATTTCTATAAGATAAAGCCCGAAAACGTGATTGTTTTATGCGACGATATAACCCTCGCGCCCGGAAAGCTCCGCGTCCGGAAAAAGGGAAGCGACGGAGGACACAACGGGCTCAAATCGATAATCTATCAGCTGAATTCCGACGCTTTTCCGCGCGTGCGGCTCGGAGTCGGCGAAAAGCCGCACCCCGACTACGATCTTGCCGACTGGGTTCTCGGAACCTTTTCGGAATCAGAGAAAAAGGCCTTCTTCGACGCGCTCACAAAGGCGGCCGACGGCCTTCCGATAATACTTTCGGGCGACTTTGACCGCGCGATGAATCTTCTGAACCAGAGGTGAAACCATGTCAGATATAATCAGCAAAACCGGACTTATCACCGACTCGATTCTCCTTGAGGGCGAGACCTCCGAGATCCTGAAGCTCATTGATTCGAGACGGCACGAAAGCACGCACCCGATTCTCGTCTCGGGACTTTCCGAGGGCGCGAGAGTCGTATTCTACGCCGCCGTGATCCGTAAGACACGCGAAAAATACAAGGTTCCGGCTCTCATAATTGTTCACGACGAAAAGGAAGGACTCCGGATCTTCAACGCGCTGTCAGAACTCTCACTGAAGCCGCTCTCGTACCCGCTCCGTGATTTCGTCTTCCACAATATAGTTTCCTCGCGCGAATACGAGCATGAGCGTCTTAAGGCACTCTCGGCCTTTGTCACGCCCGACTCGCCGTATGACTGTGTGATCGCGACGCCCGACGCCGCGATGCAGTACACGATGCCGATCGCCTTCCTGAAGGAGGGAACGCTGACGATCGACCGCGACGAGAAATGCGATCTCTCAAAGCTCGTCTCGTATCTTGAGGCGAACGGCTATGTCCGCTCGGACATGGTTGACGGAGTCGGACAGTATTCGGTCCGCGGCGGAATTGTCGACATCTATCCACCTTACGCCGAGAATCCGGTCAGAATCGAGCTTTTTGACGACGAGATCGATCAGATGGGACTCTTTGACATAATGACCCAGCGCAAGATCGAGAACATCGCGAAGGTCACGATAACTCCCGCGCGCGAATTGGTTCTCGGCGAGGGAAAGCGCGCCGAGATCAGAGCCGCCGTCAAGGCGCAGATTCCGAAGGCCAAGGACGACCGCGTCCGCGGCGAGCTTTCGGCCGAGCTTGAAACGATCGACGGCGGACTTGAACTCCCGTTCATCGACAAATATATGTCGATCGTCTATCCCGAGCATACGACGCTCGCCGACTACGCCTCCTACGCCGCGATAATGTCGGATCTTAAATATCCGCTCGTTTTTGTTCAGGAGTCGGTCGCCTGCACCGAGCGAATGAAGGCGTACGATTTCCACATCGGAAGCGAGATCGAGTCGCTGCTCGAAAACGGCGAGGTTTCGGCGAAATACTCAGATTATTCGCGCCATGAGGATACCTACGGCGCGTTCCTTGACAAGAACGGCGCGCTGCTCATAAACGCGTTTGTCTCGGGCGTGTCGGGAATGAAGCTCGCCGGGATGTTCGGCTTCCACACAAAGCAGACGGTTTCCTACGCCGACAACACCGAGCTTTTAATCGAGGATCTGACTTCCTACGCCGCCGGAAAATTCCGCACGGTGCTGCTCTGCGAAAACGACGTAACGGCAAGGAATGTCATCGACGCGCTCGGCGAACACGGTCTTCAGGCGATAAAGCAGCCTGACGACAAGCCGTACGGAATCCTGACTCTCCCCGAGGGAATCACGCTTGTCATCCCAGGCTTCAATCTCGCCGGGTTTGAGCTTACCGGAACGCGCTTCGCGGTGCTTTCGATGTTCCAGAACCCGAATTCCTATTCGCGCACGATCCTCTCGCACGGGCGCAAGGCAAAGCACAACCGTTCGTCGCAGGAGAAGATTCTCTCGTACAATGACCTTGAAATCGGCGATTACGTCGTTCATCAGAATCACGGTATCGGTCAGTACATGGGCATCGAGCAGCTGACCGTCGTCGGCGTGACGAAGGACTATATCAAGATAAAATACGCCGGAACCGATCTTCTCTATCTCCCGACCGATCAGCTTGACATGGTGTCGAAGTACATCGGCTCGCACAGTGAGAACGGCGGAGTCAAGCTCTCAAAGATGGGCGGAAGCGAGTGGATTAAGGCCAAGACCAAGGCAAAGCTCGCCGCCAAGAGCATGGCGAAGGAGCTTATCAGACTCTACGCCGAGCGTCAGCGCAGGGAGGGCTTCGCCTTTGAGGAGGACGACGAGATGCAGCGCGAGTTCGAGGCCGCCTTCCAGTATGACGAGACCGACGGTCAGCTCCAGTCGATCGGCGAGATCAAGGCCGACATGGAGAGCAAGGTTCCGATGGATCGTCTGCTCTGCGGCGACGTCGGATTCGGAAAGACCGAGGTCGCGATGCGCGCGGCCTTCAAGGCGGTCATGAGTGGAAAGCAGGTCGCGATCCTCGTCCCGACGACGATTCTCGCGATGCAGCATTATCAGACGCTTCTCGCGCGTATGCGCGGATTCCCGGTCAAGGTCGAGATGATCTCGCGCTTCCGGACTCCGAAGGAGCAGGCCGAGACTCTGAGAAGCCTCAGGCGCGGCGACGTCGACATAATCGTCGGAACTCATCGTCTAGTTTCAAGCGACGTGAAGTTCAAGGATCTCGGACTCGTGATCGTCGACGAGGAGCAGCGTTTCGGAGTCGCGCAGAAGGAAAAGCTGAAGCAGATCGCCGGAAACGTCGACGTCCTCACGCTGACCGCTACGCCGATTCCGAGAACCCTCAACATGGCGATGAGCGGAATCCGCGATATGTCGGTGCTTGACGAGGCTCCGGGCGACCGTTTCCCGGTGCAGACCTTTGTCATGGAGTACGATGAGCTTATAATCACCGAGGCGATCAAGAAGGAACTCCGCCGCGGCGGTCAGGTCTTCTTTCTCCACAACACTGTGGATGATATCGACGGCGTCGCGATGCGGATCTCAAAGGCGGTTCCCGAGGCCAGAATCGCGACGGCGCACGGACAGATGGATAAGGAGCAGTTATCCGATATCTGGAGCGGAATGGTCATGGGCGAGATCGACATTCTGGTCAGCACGACGATAATCGAGTCGGGAGTCGACGTCCCGAACGCGAACACGCTGATAATCGACCACGCCGATCATCTCGGACTCTCTCAGCTCCACCAGATACGCGGACGCGTCGGTCGTTCGAGCCGCAGAGCCTACGCGTACTTCACCTATCCGCCGAACAAATCCTTAAGCGAGGTCGCGTCAAAGCGGCTTTCGGCGATGCGCGAGTACACCGAGTTCGGCTCGGGTTTCAAGATCGCTCTGCGAGACCTCGAGATACGCGGCGCGGGAAATCTTCTCGGAGCCGAACAGCACGGACAGCTCGACTCAATCGGATATGATCTCTATGTCAAGATCCTCAACGACGCGGTGCTGGAGGAAAAGGGCGAGGCACCGAAGCCGAAATTCGAGTCGACGGTCGACCTTTCGATGGACGCTTATCTGCCTGAGAAGTATATTAAGAGTGAGTCGCAGAGAATGGACATCTACAAGAAGATCGCGCACATCGAGACGCCGGAGGATCTTGACGACCTTGCCGACGAGCTGATGGATCGCTTCGGCGAGATTCCGCGTCAGGCCGACACGCTCATGTACGTCTCGCTGACCCGCGCGCTCTGCTCGACGGCGAGAATTCCGAGACTTGAACAGAAGGGGCAGATGATCACGATCATCCCCGAGACCTTTGATCCAATCAGATTTGCCGAGGCGTCGTCAAAGGTCAACATGACGCTGAACTATCAGATGGCCGGGCGCGGTTCGATAAGCTGGAAGATCAAAGGTTCAAGGCCGCTTTACGATATCTGCGAGCTTCTGAAGGCTTATCTTGAGTGCAAGCCGTCGAAGTGAGCTTTTATCCGGATCAGATATGAAAAATCGTCCCCGGCGGGTTCGCCGGGGACGATTCGCGTTTGCTGTGGGATTTCAGTTGAATTCATGAAGAATCAGTTCGGACCCATCTTCGCGCAGAAACTCATAATCCATCATTTCGAAGTGAGACCGCAGATCGATTTTCAGTATCCTGCTTACCGTGTTTGTCCGGGTGTCAAGCTGAAGCCAATAATTGACATCCGATGAATCGCTGTCAATCAGAATATGCAGAGTATCATCGCATATACCAAGCTTCGTCGGCCTGTATGATATACTCATATTGCCGTCAATATAGTCAGAAAGATTTATATCGTGTCTTTCTGTCAGAGACCCATCCGGCTCATAATATGACAGCTTCAGAATGTTTTCGGTTACTCTCGCGAGCAGGATTTTTTCGCCTATGAAGAAATTATCAATGCCGTCTTTTTCGGGTATGCGGCGGTATTCATCGCACTCATTGTTATATAATAAAAGCTCGTCACGGTGTTCGGAGCCATTCGGATAGTTGAAGATAACCCCGAAATTTCCGTTTCCATCATAATAACAGTTACCGGAAAAGCTGTGCCTCATGTGATGCCTGCCGAAGCCGGGAATATCTACGGACAGTGAATCTGAAACGTTTTTCCGCGGGTCGATGGTTTTCATGGATATTCCGTCCTCTTCGTAAAAGAAGAGATACACATTGCCGTCATTGCACTGGAAATCATCAGGAAACTTATGTTCGCTGTCATCATGCGGGAGTTTATACGCGTATAGTCTGCCGTAGCGGTTTATATAGTGCGCGATTGTTTCACGCGCGGGGTCATGAACGATGTAATAATCACCGTCGCTGTGTTTTTGGTGTGTCAGAAGAGTTCCGCCAAGCTTGTTTGCGCTTGCGTAATTGTACGACTCCTCTGATTCCGCGTCGGTGAAGCCTCTGAAAAAGGCCGATTCGCTCGCTTTTATTCCCAAACCGGAGATGTAGAACGCGCGGTTGTCGATTCTTTGCATATTCCGGTTGTCCTCAATGTAGAAAAACAGCTGAACAGAGGTGTCAGCGCGGGGAGAGTCGGCCTCCGATGCGTATATTTGCGAGACCGTTATATAATCATTGCGGCAAAGCACGTTCGTGTCGGTATAACCGCATCCGGAGAAGAGGAAGATTGTGGCGGTCAGAAGAACTGTCGGTCGTAGTAATCCGCCTGTTATCGGCATGACGTACCGTAAACGGCGGAGCTTTGCTCGTATCACGCTGTAAAACACAATTCACCTCTCAGTCAAACTCCTCAAAAAACCCCTTCACCGCCTTCTCATACGCTTCCGGCTCGACATAGCAGCTCATTCCGTGTCCCGCGCCGGGGACGATCAGGAGCCGCTTTTCGGAGCGGCAGGCCTTGTAGTTCTCGTAGGTCATCGACACGGGGACAAATTTGTCGTCGCTTCCGTGGATGAACAGCACCGGAACCTTCGCGCGCTTCAACGAATCGGTCGTCTTGCAGGAGGACGAGCCGACGCCGAGCTTCCTTTTGCAGAGCGAGTTCGCGATGAGACTCTTCAGCCTGAAGCCGAGGTGGAGATTGTTGCTTACGACATACCGCCAGATCGCGTCGGGCGACGTGAAGCCGCAGTCGGCGATTATTCCGCGCACGTTTGACGGGAGCCAGAGATCCGACGCCATAAGCACCGTCGCGCCGCCCATCGAGACGCCCGAAAGATAGATCGGAAGCCTGGTTTCCTTCGCCGCCCATTCTGCCCACGAAAGGCAGTCGTAGCGTTCGGTCAGCCCGAAGCCCATATACTCGCCGCCGCTGTCGCCCTGACCGCGCTGTTCGATGAAAAGCACGTCGCATCCCTCGCGCCGCCAGAATTCGCTCACAAACGCGAAATCGTGCGCCGGAGTCGATCTCCAGCCGTGAACCGCGATGATGAGCCGCTTCGGATTTTCGACTTTCATCAGATGGCCGACAAGCTTTGTGCCGTCAAAGGCGGTGATCCGGACGGCTTCGCTTTCAAGCGACGCGAAGCGTTCCTCGGCTTCCTTCCGCATCTCGCGGTATTTGTCGGTCGTTTTTTTCTTTGATCCCGAGATCGCCTTTTTCGAGCGTTTCATGATCTTCGGCATACTGCGGTCGAGCGCGGTGTCGACAAGGCATTTCGTCGTCACAAAGGACGAGAGGGTTCCGACCGCCGCCGCGGCGGCAAGTCCGAGCGCGATTTTCGCTGATGTTTTCATGGTTCTCCTTTCGCGGAAAGAAGTCTTTTTGTGAAACAGAATGAAACATTCCGCACGGTTGACTTTCTTTCCATGATATGGTATAATGGTTTCAAAGGAAGGTGACTTTTTTTGGATTTTGAAAAGCTTGATTTTATGGGCGTGAATATCTCGCGCTACGAAAGACTTCCCGGTGAGGCTGACGACTCGGGCAGACTCTCTCGCGCGGTCTCTGATAATCCGGGCGGCGTGATTCTTTTTCCGAAGGGCGAATATCTTCTCTCCCGCCCGCTTGTGATTGAGAATCACTGCTCGCTGATGCTTGCCAAGGACGCTGTCATAAAGGCGGACGCGAGGATGGATTTCCTCATCGACTGGAACGGCGGGAACGAGAATCTTTTCGGCGACTACGGGATGTTCATCACGGGCGGAAGATTTGACGGCGCGGGGATCTCGGGCGGAATCAGACTGCGGAACATCCACCATTTCACGATGCGCGACGTCTATATAAAGGACTGCCTGACCGGACTTTCGGTCGGCTCGGCGTCAGATTTCAAGACCTATGAGCTTATGGCGTCGAATATTTATCTCCGGAACGATATCGGAATCCCGGGAAGCGTCGGAATCGACATTCCGAGCCACGGCGACCACTATCTCGACGACATTATCGTCGTCGACTTCGAGACCGGATTCAGACTTAACTGCTACAGCACGTATCTTTCGAAGTGCCACTCATGGGTGACCGACGTGATTCCGGATATCTCAAAGACGATCGCCTTTGACGTCGGCGGAAGCTGCGTCACGCTCTCGGACTGTTATGTCGACACGTCGAACGTCGGCGTCCGGGTTCGCGGAACCTGCTGCCGGATGTCAAACGTCTTCGGCTTCCACTGCGACAGATACGGCGGACGCGGGCATACCTTCATCTCCTACGAAACCTCCGCGCCGTTCTATCTGATGGGCGGAACCTTCAAGGGACTCAAGGACAGCGGCGACGTGTTCTTCAAGGGCAGTTTCTCGCCCGAGCTTCATATGCAGTGGGTCAGATGCGAGAACCTCTCGGGAACCGAAGTGCTCGATTTCTGTAAAAAAAACGAATAAAACCGCCCATAACCTCATATTCCCGCCGGGTTACCGACGGGAATATTTTTTGCCTTATTTCAGAGCCTCAAGCTCGTCAAGAGCCTCGGCGAAGGAGTTCATGCAGCTTTCGAACGCGTCGGTCTTCGTGAGGTCGACTCCGGCGAGTTTGAGAAGCTCGACCGGGCTGTCGCTTCCGCCCGACGAGAGGAATTTGTAGTAGTCGTCAACGGCCGGCTGACCCTCGTTTATGATGCGGTTCGCGATCGACACGGCCGAGATGATTCCGGTCGCGTACTTGTAGACGTAGAAGCTCGTGTAGAAGTGCGGAATGCGCGCCCATTCATACGCGATCTCGGGATCCGACTCGACGTACTCGCCGTAATACTCCTTGTTGAGTCCGAGATAAAGCTCGCAGAGCGAATCCTTGGTCAGCGGCTCGCCCTTTTCGGCCATCTCGTGCGCCCTGTACTCAAACTCGGCGAACTGGGTCTGGCGGAAGAGGGTTCCCTTCAGCATATCCATATAATAGGAGAGGAGATACTTCTTGAGCTTCGGGTCGGTGACTGTCTTCATCATGTGCTTGTAGAGCAGCACCTCGTTGACCGTGCTCGCGACCTCGGCGACGAAAATCCGGTAGCTTGCCTTTTCCTGCGGCTGATAACGCTCGGAGTGGTAGGAGTGCATAGCGTGGCCAAGCTCGTGCGCGATCGTGAAGATATCGTTCGTCGTCTTCTGATAGTTGAGAAGAACGTAAGGATGCTTCAGGCCATAGACGCTGATGCTGTACGCGCCGCTGCGCTTGCCCTCGGTCTCCTCGACGTCGATCCAGCCGTTGTCGTGAGCCTCGTCGAGAAGCTTTTCGTAGTGTTCGCCAAGGGGAGCGAGTCCTTCCTTGACGACCTTGAAGGCTTCCTCGTAGTCGAGTTCAAGCTCGGCGTTCTCGACGATCGGCGTGTAGAGATCGTACATATGCTGGGTGTCGAGCCCTAAGATTTCCTTGCGGTCGCGGTAGTAGCGGTGGAGCTGCGGAAGCCCCTTCTTCACGCTTTCGAGGAGATTCTGATACACAACGTCCGGAACGTCCTCGCCCGAGAGCGCGCGGTCAAGGCAGCTCTTATACTTTCTGACCTTTGAGAGGAAGACGTCCTTATCGACATTTCCGACATAGGTCGCGGTGATCGTGTTGATGAGGCTGATATACGCGTCGTAGTAGGCCTTGAAGACGGTCTTTCTCGTCTCGCGGTTGTCGTCGCGGAGATAGAGTCCGTAGCTTCCGTGTGAGAGCTTTACGTCCTTGCCGTCGATCTTTACGGTCGGGAAGGGGAAGTCGGCGTTGTCGATCATCGAGTAGATGTCGTGGAATCCGCCGAAGACCTTGCTGCCCTGCGAGAGAACCTCCTCGGTCTCCTTTGAGAGAACGTGCGGCTTTTCGTCTATGATCTGACGGAGCGTGTAGTCATAGTCGGCAAGCTTCGGGTCGGCGGCGAAGGCGCGGAGGGTTTCCTCGGGGAGCGCGGTAAGCTCGGGAGTGATGAAAGCGGTGCTTCCCGAGAGCTTCATCTCAAGGAGATCGACTCTGGAGAGAAGCGCGGTGAAGGTCGAGTCGCGGGTGTCCTCGTCGTGGCGCATATAGGCGTATACGGCGAGCTTGTTTAGGTCGAGCGCGACGGCGTTGAGCGATTCGAGGCACTCAAAGAGCGTGTCGACGTTATCGAGCTTTCCCTCGTATTTCGAGAAGTCGAGCTTTGTTTCAAGGTCGGCGTAGACCTTGTTCCACTCGTCGGGATTCTGGTAAATGTCCTCGGTGCGCCACTTGCGGTTTGCCGGGACTTCGGAACGGTTAAGAGACATTTCGTTTATACCTCCATAGGATATTAACCATATTATAGCACCACTTGCGCGGGATTTCAAGCTTTATTTGTGAATTCGGTCGGGAAAAATCGTGTATATGTGAATTTTTCGTTTTGCGGGACAAATGAAGAATAAGTGCTTGACAAACACAGAGCTTTATGATATAATAGACAAAAAGGAGGCTTTCGGAATGAAAAGAATCATCGCTTTATTCCTTGTGATCATGTTTACCCCGCTCGTTTCCTGCGGGAATGCGGAGCCGGAGCTTTCACGCGCCGATCATGTCTATTCCTGCACAGAGCTTGACGCCGAGCCGGACGGGCTTTCGTCCGCCGTCAGCTTTGACGGCGGTACGCTTAAACTCTGCGAAAGCAGACTTGTCCTCGAAAAGAACGGAGAGGAAACCGAAATCCTCTCCGACGCGGCCTCGGTCTTTGACCAGCCGGTGCGGCGCGTGACGTCGCTTGCCGTTTCGGATGGGCGGATCTATCTTCTCGGCGGAACCTATATCGCGGTGATTGATGGCGATAATGTGACTACCGCGAAGCTCCCGGGCAGCGACGCGGAGATTTTTTCGTCGGGCGGCGAGGTTTTCGCGTCGTATCTCGATTTTGACTATTCGCGGACTCTGAGGAAAATCGGTCCGGACGGAAAGCCGGGAGAAACGCTGGCTCTTCCGCCCGAAACTGTATTTTCGCGCGCCGATATCTTTGTCTCGCCGGGACACGAGGTCTATCTCTCGACCGGGGACGGTCTCTGGGCGTCGGACGGCGGCGAGGCGGAGCTTTTGTGCGACTACATAAATTCCGACATCGACGCGCGGAGCATCGTTAAGCTCGCGGTGGAGTCGGAGGATCGCTTCTACGCCGCGCTGCGCGAGGCGTCGGCCGACGGATACGAGACCTCATATTACCGCTTTGACCGGCTCGACGAGTCGGAAATCCCCGAAAAATACATAATCCGCGTCGCCGGGTCGGGAGCGTCGGACGAGCTGCGTTCGGCGATAATCCGTTTCAACCGCAAAAACACGTCGGTGCGCGCTCTGCTCGACGACTACTCGAAATACAACACGCCCGACGACCCGACGCGCGGCGCGGTGAAATTACGGTATGATATCGTCGCGGGAAAGATTCCCGACGTGATGATCTTCACGCGCGACGACGAGCGGTTCGGCTACAAGCGGGCTTATGTGAAGGCGAAGATGTTCGCCGATTTATACGGCTTCATTGATTCCGATCCCGAGCTTTCGCGCGGGGATCTCATCTCGGCCGCGACGGTGAACGCCGAAAAGGAAGGGAAGCTTTACGAGCTTATCTCGGATTTTTCGCTCCGGACAATGTTTTCAGACGGGAAGAGCGGACATTACACGTTATCGTCGCTGCTCGACGACGTCGACGAAAGGAGCGGAAATCCCTTCACCTACAGCGGGGACTTTCTCCTCTACAATCTCCTGACGCTCTCGATGGACGAATTCGTCACCGACCGCGGATGCGATTTTGACAAGGAGGATTTCAGACGGCTGCTTTCGATGATAAAGAATTTCAGGGATTCCGGAGAGGAGGAGTTCAGAATTCTCGACCTCGATGAGTACAGCCTGATAAGCGAATTCATCAGACTCGCGGCGGGGCGTGAGCTTGACGGCTTTACCGGGCTTCCGACCGGAAACGGAAGCGGAACCGCGATTTTCGTCAACGAGAGCTTTTCGATTTACTCAAGATCCGCGCTGAAGGACGAGTCTTGGGAGCTTATAAAGGAGCTTTTTGTCGGCGGGCGGCCGATGACGCTGAAATCGTCGCTTCGTGAAAGACTCTCGGAAAATATCGGCGACCGCTACGCCGTTTCGGAAAACGGGGCGATAAGCGGACTTCCTGACGGAAGGGAACCTCCGGCCGGAAAGCTTTTATTCGTCTTCGGTGAGGAACACGCCGACAAGCTTTTTGAGCTTATCGACGGCGCGTCGCGCGGATATGATTATTTCGACCCGGTGATTAGCATAGTGCTTGAAGAGGCTTCGGCGTATTTTTCCGGCGTGAAGACGGCCGACGAGACGATCGGACTGATAAACGACCGCGTTTCCACATTTATTTCGGAAAATCGCTGATTTTCCGGAACTTTCCCGCGAATTTTGCGTCTTATTTATTATATCACTGTTACTGGAGGAAGAACCATGAAAAAGACTACCACAATTATTCTTACGATTCTGATGATCTTTTCGATGACTCTTTCGTCGTCCTGCGGAAAGGATGAGGAGCTGACCCGCGCCGACTGCGTTTTCAGCACGGTGAGCCATGATTTCGGCGAAAACGTTTTCTACAAGGATATCGCGTCTGACGGCGACGCAGCGTATCTGCTTTTCAACGGCTATGAATATCTTGAAGGGAAGACAAACTACTCGACGGTGATTTATAAGCTCGACCGCGACGGGAATTTTTCGATGCTCGTCGAAATCGGGGACGGGTATCCCGAGAGAATCGCCGCGGCCGGAGGGGAGATTTATGTCATCGGACGAGATCCCGATTTCACCGCGAGGAGGGATTATTACGTCACGAAGGTGAAGGACGGGGAAATCGTCACGCTGTGCGGGAGCGTAAATGAGGCGTTCGGGCAGGATTTTACCGACAACACGCCGCGCGGAATCGCTGTTGACAAGGACGGACTCATCTACATCGCGGGCGAAAATGTGATCGCTGTGTTCGATCCCGGAATGAAGCTTATCTTCGAGGTCGACTCTGACAACAACGCGTATATCCTCACGCTCGGCGGCGAGGTTTATGTCGAGACCTCGGACGCGACGCTTATTAAAAGGAAGATCGCGAAGATCGATCCGGAGACGAAAAATCTCGCGGAATGGGAGGTTCTCGAAGACGTCCCGGTGAACGCGAAGCTTTACGGAAGCGCGGAAGACGGCCTTTTCTACGACTATAACGGCGAGATTCACCGCGCTTATGGCGGGGAAAAGATTCTGGATTTTCTCAATTCGGACGTCGATCCGTCGCTCTACATGAATCTTTCGGTGATCGACGCCGAGTCGGTGGTCTGCTTTGCGACGGATTACTCATCTCTCCCGGTGGAAAAAGAGCTTCTCTTCATGAAGCGGATTCCCGACGACGAGGTTCCGCTCAAAAGGGAGATTAAGGTCGCTTACATGACGACCGGGCATGATCTCAACACGCTCGCGGTCAGGTTTAACCGCCAGAGCGAAAAGTACCGGGTGAAGCTTGTGGGTTATTCCGAGTACCGCGCGCTCTACAATGACCGCGAGGCGAGCGACAAGGTGCTGAAAAACGAGTTCGTCTCGGGCGGCGCGCCGGATATCGTGGCGACTAACGGATTTTCGTGCATCAATGATCTTAAGAAAAGCGGCGCGTTCGCGGACATTTTGAAGCTTATTGACGCTGACGGCGGGTTTGACCGCGGCGATTATTTCACGAGCGCGCTTGACTACGGAACCGACAGGGACGGGCGGATGACCGAATTCGTCGCGCGGTTCGCTCTCCAGACGGCGGTCGGGAAAAAAGAGAACCTCCCCGATTCGTGGAACGCGGAGGAGTTCATTGAGTTTATCTGGACGCTTGAGGACGGGCAGTATCTTTTCGGAAAATCGATGCCAGAGACGCTCGTGCAGTTCGCGCTGAAGCTCGGCTCGGGCGGGGTGGTTGACTACGAAAACGGAAAGTGTGATTTTGACACGCCGCTTTTCAGAAAATTCCTTGAGTTCCTGAAGACTCAGCCGAGCGGATTTTTCGACTACAGCAGGACGCTTTCTGGCGACGATCTGGCGGATTACAACGCCGACAGGTACGCTGTCTACCGCGAAAGCCGGATAATGCTCAATAATGAAACTATAACGAATCTTTTAAGTGTCGCGTTGGATGAGGTCAGGTTCGGCGGAGACGTTACGTATGTCGGCTATGCGACCGATCGTGGAAACGGAAGCTTCATCCTCCCGATGCTGACCCTCGCGATCTCCGAAAAGAGCGGCGCGAAGGAAGGCGCGTTTGAGTTCCTTAAGTTCGTCGCTGAATCCGAGCGGGCGAGGGACGGATTCTCGTCGAATATCCCGGTTTTCAGAAAATGTGCTGAGAGTGAGATGGAGTACCATTACGCGATCATGCCGAACGGCGGATATACGAAATGGAAGGACGGGGAAGACGGCGGATATCCCGGAACTACAAGGCGCGACTTCACCGAGGACGACCTGAGGTTCTTAGAATCGCTGATTAACGGCGCGTCGAAGCCCTATCCTGAATTCCAGAAAATTTCGTCGATAATCTCCGAGGAGGTCGGCGCGTACATTTCGGGCGCGAAGGATATTGACGAGACGGTGAGGATAATTCAGGACCGCGCGTCGACTTATCTCGCCGAATAAAATAAAAGCGTTTCCCGCATCATTGGGAAACGCTTTTATTGTCAGAATCCCTTCTTCCCGAAGAATGTCCGCCAGATGAGCTTTCGTATGAACTCGGCCGGGAAAACGCTCGCCGCGAAGACGAGACTCACAAAAAGCTCGTGAAGCGTCAGCGGAGCCGTTCTCAGCACCGCGCCGCCGAGGTAGACGAACAGAATCTGCACGAACGCGATCAGAGTCATTATCGCGATGAAGGCCGGGTTTTTGTGAAGCCCCGAGAGCAGCCGCAGTCGGTCGGTGCGCGCGTTGAAGCAGTTGAAGACTCCCGCGAAGATGAATAGCGCGAAGAAGGCCGTCAGAAGATAAATGTCGTCGGGCGCGGATCTGAAAAGCGACGTCACGCGCGGCGATTTCAGGAAGAATATCGAAAGCGCGGTCGTGTATCCGCCGAGTACCGCGATCTGATTCACCATGTAGGAATTCAGTATCGGCTCGCTCCTGCGCTTGGGCGGCTCCTTCATTATGAAGGGAAGCGCGGCCTCCCCCGCGAACGCGAGTCCGCCCAGAGTGTCCATTATAATGTTTATCCAGAGCATCTGCACGACCGTCACCGGGGCGTCGATCCCGAGAAACGGACAGATCATCGAGACACCGACCGCGCTCATGTTCATCGTCAGCTGTAAAGTGATGAATTTCCGTATGCTCTTGAAGATGTTCCGGCCGTAAAGCACGGCCTTTGAGATCGACGCGAGATCGTCGTCCAGGATTATTATGTCCCCGGCCTCTCGCGCGACCTGCGTTCCGCTTCCCAGCGCGAATCCGACGTCGGCGCGTTTGAGAGCCGGGGCGTCGTTGATTCCGTCCCCGGTCATGCCGACGACAAGCTCGCGCTCCTGCGCTACTCTGACAAGCCGGCTTTTGTCGGACGGAAGGGCTCTCGCCACGGCCGCGAGACGCGGCAAAAGTTCGCCGAGCTTTTTGTCGCTGTAGGCCGAAAGCTCGCTTCCGGTCAGGATCACGTCGCGGCCGCCGTCGCAGAGACCGCATTCTCTGGCGATCGCCTCGGCGGTCTGTCTGCTGTCTCCGGTGATCATGACGACGCCGATTCCCGCGCCGCGGAGCGTCTTTACCGATTCCTTCGCGGATTTCCGGAGCCGGTCGCGCATTATGAGAATCCCGTGGAGCGTCAGCTTCGGAATATTGCCGTTTCCGAGCTCTTTCACGTGGTTTCCGTCGGCCGCGGCGAGGAGAAGAAGACGTTCGCCGTTTGTCGATTTATTCTGGAGATTCTGCACGAATCCCGGCGGCATCGGCTTTTTCTGTCCGTTTTCCGTAATGTGATCCGAAATCGACGGCGACAGAAGCTCGGGCGCGCCTTTCACGAGGGTGAAGATCTTACCGTTTACCCTCACCGCCGCGGCCGAGAATTTACGCGCGCTGTCAAAGTCGAGGGTCGAGATGATCTCACACCTCGGAATATTCTTCCCGGCGAACCCCGCGAGCGCGCGGTCGGTCGCGTTGCCGCCGAGAAGCTCCTTTTCGCCGAAGGACGCCTTGCAGTTCGCGGCCGCGTGGAGTCTCAGCGCGTCAAGAAGCGCGCCGGACGGCTTTTTATAGTCCCCGTCGGGAGTCGCGAACGAGATCACGCTGATCTTTCCCTCGGTAAGCGTCCCGGTCTTGTCGGTGAAGAGGATGTTCATGCTCCCGGCCGCCTCGATTCCGGTCGGCTTTCTGACAAGCACCTTGTCCTTCACCATCCGTCTGGTGTTCGCCGAGAGAACGACCGCGATCATCATCGGAAGCCCTTCCGGAACCGCGACGACGATAACGGTCAGCGCGAGTGTAAGCGCGTGGGTCAGGCTTTCGAGGAGAAATCTCCAGTCCGAGAGCTTTTTCGTGATCACCGCCGGGTCAAAGCGGCTGTCAATTAAAAAAGTGTTGATGAGAAACGCCGCCGCGACGAGTCCCGCCGCTATGTATCCGACTCTGCTTATCACGGCGGCGAGCTTTGAAAGGCGGATTTTGAGCGGAGAAGGGCGGGTGTCGGTCTGAATCTCTCCGGAAATCCCGCCGAGCGCGGTTTCGTCTCCGACCGCGGTGACGACAAACCCGCATTCGCCCGAGACCGCGACGGTTCCCGAAAAGAGCGCGTTCGGGTCGGACGGAGAACCGTCCGAAACGCCATTTCCGGAGCTGCTTTCGCGGAATTTTTGCACCTCGCGGCTTTCCCCGGTCATCGCGGACTGGTCGACGCCGAGCTTTCCTGAGACAATCCGCCCGTCTGCCGGGATTCCTTCCCCGGCCGAGATTATCACAAGGTCGCCGACAACGAGCTCGGACGACGGGATTTCGATGATCTTCCCCGAGCGTCTGACGCGGCAGCGGGTTTTCTCCGACTCGGCGCACAGTCGTTCAAAAGCGGCCTCGCCGCCGTATTCCGAGAGGGTTGAGATCAGCGTGGCGAGAAATACCGCCGCGGCGATTCCGCCCGTCTCAAACCAGTCGGCGCGCTTAAAGAGAAAGAGAATATTCACGGCGAGTGCGCAGAGAAGTATCCGGATGACCGGATCTCCGAGATTTTCGAGGAACTGTCTTAAGAAGCTCTTGCGTTTTCTTTTGGTGAGTCGGTTCGCGCCGAACTTATTCCGTGAGAGTTCGACTTCGCTTTCGTTTAATCCTGCGGGCTTATCCAAAGTGAGCTTTTCATTCCTTTCGCGTGGTTTCGGGTCAGGACTCAGCCTGATTGTCCTTTGCGAAAGTATATGCCGGGTTCCGGCCGAAGATTACTGCCGTTCGGTGCGCTTTATGCTGACAAGATAATTCGGCGCGCGTCTTGTCGTTATCGTGACCGAGCTGTCCGCGAGTTTTTGTTTTAGGCGCGAGATTGTGAGGCTCAGCGCGTTCATGTCGCCTGATTGCCCCCAGAGCTTTGTGAGGAGATTTTCACCGTCCTGCTCGACCGGGTCCTTGGCCAGCGACGCCAGAAGCGCGAATTCCTTCTGCGTCAGGCTAAGCGGACGCCCGTCGATCTCGGCCTCGCCGCTTAAAAGATTCATTAAAATCCCCTCGAATCGCACGTGCCTCCCGATCCGCTGACTCGACCGCAGGAGCGCGTTTACCTTCGCGGTCAGGATTTCAAGATCGTACGGCTTCGGGAGATAATCGTCGCCGCCGCTTGCGAGTCCCTTCACAATGTCGGGACTCTCGCCGAGCGCGGAGACGAAGAGTATCGGCGTCCGGCGGATCTTACGGATCTCGCGGCAGAGTCCGACCCCGTCGCCGTCAGGAAGCATTATGTCGAGGATGATCAGGTCGACGTCGTAGAAGCCGAGAAGCTCGCGGCAGCGTTTCACCGTGTCCGCGCCGATGACCTCGAATCCGCTTTCCTCAAGCTCGGTTCGGTTTATTTCCATTATATAAGGGTTGTCCTCGACAAGCAGTATCAGCGGCTTTTCGTTCATCATGATCAGATCTCCCTCCTTTCATCCTTATATTCCGGGAAGCGGCAGACGAAGACCGTGCCGGAATCCCCGGTCGATTCAAGCTTAAGCTCGCCGCCGTGAATTTCGGCCGCGTCCTTGCAGATCGTGAGTCCGAGACCGCTTCCGTTGTCAGGGCTGTAGCCGTTTTCAAAGATATGGTCGATATGTTCCTTCGGAATCCCATCACCGTTGTCGGCGACGCGGACGAGAATGCCGCTCTGACGCTCCTTTTCGGCTTTGAAGGTGACGACTCCGTTTTGTGTGTGCCGATTCGAGTTCGCGGCGAGGTTTATGAAGAGCTGCATCAGCATCTCGCGGTTTCCGCTTATGTAAAGCTCGTCGGGGCACTCGATGACGAGCGAGTTTGAGTTTTTGAGAAGCATCGGGCGGCAGATTTCCGCCGAGTCGGAGAGGAGCTTTTTCACGTCGACCCGCCGCATTTCCGGAGGTTCTGTTCGGCCTTTGAGCATCTCGGTGAGCTTTGAGACGAGATCCGAAAGTCTTTTCGCCTCGGAGGAGATAACTTTCAGGTGCTCGATCGTCTTTTCGTCAGTCGTCGAGCGGAGAATCTGACGCTCGGTGAGCTGAGCGTAGCCGCTCATGACGGTCAGCGGCGTCCGAAGCTCGTGAGCGACACGGTGGAGAAAATCGTTTTTGAGTAAATTCAGCTGTTCGAGAACCGAGTTCTGACGGCGGCTCTCCTCAAGCTCGCGCTCGCGGCGGCTGATTCCCATTCCGATCGACGCGGCGATCAGCATCACGAAGATGAGCATGAAGATCGGCGTGGTTCCGTTCCGGGTCACGCTCTGAACCTGACGGCCGAGCACCGCCTCATAGAACTGCGACGCGAAGAGGAGAAGATATCCGGCGAGCGTGACGATCCCCTCGCTGGTCGGCTTTACTCCGTTTTTCGTCCTTTTCACCGCTCCGGCGGCGATAATCAGCGCGTAGGGTACGCAGAGGATATACGAAAGCGTCGCGAGCTTCGCTGTGTACATCGTCGAGAGGACGAAATGAAGTATCCCGACGACGCCGATCAGACCCGAAAAAGCGATGTTCCACTTCTTCTTCACGCATCCCGGCCAGAGACTCGAAAGGAGAATCAGCAGAGCGGGGAACTGTAACGAAATCATCATGACGAGAAAGCGATAGGCGATATTCCAGTCATAGTCTGGGCGGAGCAGGTGGACGACGAAGAAATCCTGATCGCGAAGGCCTAAAAGCAGACAGCAGGCCGAGAGCGCGACATACTGTAACTGACGCTGAAAGGCCGCGCAGAGCAGAAAATACATCGCGAACATTAAAAGCGAGCCGCCGAGCGCGATCGAGCGGAGATCGTTCACTCTCTGCATCAGATCTATTCTGTAGGGCGACGAGAGGAAGAGGGTTGGAACGAATCCGCCGTCCGGATGGACGAAATTCGAGTATTCGATCAGAATCTCTGCGGTTCCGTCGTCTCTGGTGAAGACCGGGATGGTCATGTAGCCGATCCGCGGCGTCGAGGCTTCCGGATCCGACGAGACCTTTCCGATTTCAAGCACCTTGCCGCCGTTCACGAAGACGCGGGTCGAGTAGTCGACCGAATATCCCGTGAGAGTCAGGCACTCGTCCGGCTTTGAGATTATCGTGAGCTTATGCGTTCCGTATCTGAGGCTTCCGTCAAACTCGCCGGGCGGGTCGGAGGAATTCTCCTCCGAGAGAAATTTTTCGCCGTAGAACGCGTATCCGCCGCCAATACGGATTGTCGTTTCGGCAAGACTGTATTCCTTAAGATCAAGTATTCCGTCTTCAGCCGTCAGGCTCACCATCTCGCCGCTGTCGCGGCGGAACACGGCCGACATCACAAGCACAAGACAGATCACCGTGAGAATTATTCCGGCGGCATAGAGAATTTTTCGCTTCACAAAGGTTCACCCCCCGTTTATTATAGCACATTTTTCCTCTCCGGTCAAGGGGCAATATCAGAATGTGAATTTAATAATAATTTCACACTTCGGCAGAAAACTGAAAATAATTTGCGGAATATTGTTGACATCCGGCTCAAAATATGATATAATGGACAAAAAGTTTCTTCGGAACGAGGAATATATGAAAGGATATTTTCTAATGAAGATTTGCGTTTGCATAAAGCAGGTGCCGGACTCTAACAAGGTTGAGGTCGATCCGGTCACCGGAACCATAAGGCGCGACAGCGCGGACTCAAAGATGAATCCGTACGATCTCTACGCGCTTGAAACGGCGTTCAGACTGAAAGAGGAAAAGGGAGGGGAGGTCACCGTCATCACGATGGGTCCGCCCAAAGCGGCCGAGATAATCCGCGAGGCCTATTCGATGGGTGCGGACAGGGGCGTGCTTCTGACCGACCGCAGATTTGCCGGAGCCGACGTTCTGGCGACCTCAAAGACGATTTCGCAGGGAATCGCCGCGGCGGGGGATTTTGATCTCATCATCTGCGGAAAGCAGACTACCGACGGCGATACCGCTCAGGTCGGAGCCGAGGTCAGCGAATACATGGGGCTCCCCTGCATCGCGGGCGTTTCCGAGATAATGGCGGTCGGCGACGATAATATCACGGTGCGGATGGACATGGGCGACAGCTATGAGGTCGCGCGGGTAAGCTTCCCGGGACTCATCTGCGTCGACAAGGATATCTTCCAGCCGAGACTTCCGTCGTACGTCAGAAAAAAGGCGACAGCCGACCGCGAGATCACCACGCTGACGCTCGATTCCTTCGACGACATGGACGCGAAGCATTACGGACTCGCCGCGTCGCCGACGCAGGTCAGACGCATCTTCCCGCCCGAGGATAATTCCGAGCGCGTGATGTGGGAGGGCGGAGCGTCTGAGCTTTCGGAAAAGCTCTTTGACAAGCTCGTTGAGCTTAAGTATGTCGGGGGTGAGAGATAATGAAAAAGCTGATTATACATAATGAAAGGATTTCCGACGCCGCGGGGCTTATAAAGGTATGTCCCTTCGGCGCGCTTGAGATCTCCGACGGAAAGGTCGTCACGAACCCGGCCTGTAAGATGTGCGGAGTCTGCGCGAAGCGTTCGAAAAACGGCGAGATCGAGATAGTCGAGGAAAAGACCGAGTCGGTCGACAAGTCGATCTGGAACGGAATCTGCGTTTATGTCGAGCATATCGACGGCGAAATTCACCCGGTTACGCTAGAACTTATCGGGAAGGCGCGCGAGCTTGCCGACAAGATCGGACACAAGGTCTTCTGCCTGATGATGGGCGAAAATGTGTCGGAGTCGGCTAAGGAGCTTCTCTGTTATCCGGTCGACGAGGTATTTGTTTACGACAAACCGGAGCTGAAGAGCTTCATACAGGAGACATACGCGAGCGTTTTCGAGGATTTCATAAACCGCGTGAAGCCGTCGGTCATCCTTGTCGGCGCGACGACGGTCGGACGTCAGCTCGCGCCAAGAGTCGCGGCGAGATTCAGAACCGGACTCACCGCCGACTGTACGGTGCTTGATATCGAGGAGAACACCGATCTCGTCCAGATCCGTCCGGCTTTCGGCGGAAACATCATGGCGCAGATCGCGACTCCGAATAACCGTCCACAGATGGCGACCGTACGCTACAAGGTTATGGATCAAGCGAAACGCTGCGAGCCTTTCGGAAAGCTGACCTTCTTCGACATCTCCGACGATAAGCTGAAATCGGGCGTCGAGATTCTTTCGGTCGAAAAGAAGCCGAAGGTCGAGGGCATCGAGAACGCCGAGATCATCGTCGCGGCCGGACGCGGATGCCGGAACGATTCTGAGCTTGAACTCGTTAAAAAGCTCGCCGACGCGCTCGGCGGAACGTGGGCCTGCACCCGTCCGATGGTCGAGAGCGGAAAATGTCCGGCGAACCGTCAGATCGGTCTCAGCGGACGCACGGTCAGACCGAAACTCATCATAACCTGCGGAATCTCCGGCGCGGTTCAGTTCGCTGCCGGAATGAAGGGCGCGGACACGATCGTCGCGATCAACACCGATAAGAACGCGCCGATATTCAGTATCGCGCACTACGGAATCGTAGGCGATCTCTGCGAGATTGTCCCGAAGCTCATCGAAAAGCTCGGCCGCTGAAAGGAGAAGTCAGAAAATGTCAGAAAAATACAACACCGTCACGGCGGCTGATTACGAAAACCTGAAGACGCTCGTCTCATGTGACCGCGTGCTTTTCGGCGAGGAGGTCGGCGAGGATTACGGCCGCGACGAGCTTTCGGCGGTGAGCAGCCGTCCTGAGATCGTAGTGAAGGCGATGAGTACCGAGGACGTCTCAAAGACGCTTTCATACGCGAACGAACACAGAATCCCGGTGACTCCGCGCGGAGCCGGAACCGGACTTGTCGGCGCGGCCGTCCCGGTAAAGGGCGGAATCGTAGTCGATCTCTCGGGGATGAAATCGATCCTCGAACTTGACCGCGAAAACCTCACGCTGACCGTCGAACCCGGCGTGCTTTTAATGGAGGTCGCCGCGTTCACCGAGGAGAACGGATTCTTCTATCCGCCCGATCCGGGTGAGAAGACCGCGACGATCGGCGGAAACATCAACACCAACGCGGGCGGAATGCGCGCGGTAAAATACGGAGTCACGCGCGACTACGTGCGCGGACTCGAAGTCGTTCTCGCCGACGGAAGAGTTGTCGAACTTGGCGGAAAGATGGTCAAGAACAGCTCGGGCTACGCTCTGAAGGATCTGATCGTCGGCTCTGAGGGAACGCTCGGAATCGTAACAAAGGCGGTTTTGAGACTTCTCCCGCTTCCGAAGCGGAGCATAAGCCTTCTGATTCCCTTCCCGACGCTCAAGCAGGCAATCGACGCCGTGCCGGAGATCATCAAATCGAAGGCGATTCCGACCGCCGTCGAGTTCATGCAGAGACAGGTCATCCTTGACGCCGAGAGCTATCTTGGAGTGAAGTTCCCCGACCGCGCGTATGACGCGTATCTGCTCCTCAAATTCGACGGAAACACGAAGGAGGAGATCGAGCGCGACTATGAATCTGTCGCCGAGCTCTGCCTGACGCTCGGCGCGCCGGATATCTTCATCCTCGACACCGAAGAGCGGAGCGACGCGGTCTGGAAGGCGCGCGGCGCGTTCCTTGAGGCGATCAAGAATTCAACGACCGAGATGGACGAGGTCGACGTCGTCGTCCCGAGGAGCCGGATAAACGACATGGTCGAGTATGTCGGAAAGCTGGAGGACGAGGTCGGGATCAGAATCAAGTATTTCGGCCACGCGGGCGACGGAAATCTGCATATCTACGTCCTTCGCGACGAACTTTCGGACGATCTCTGGAAGGAAAGACTCAACGAGGCGATGGACAAGATGTATAAAAAGGCGAAGGAGCTTCGCGGCGCGGTCTCGGGTGAACACGGCATCGGCCATGCGAAGCAGGCCTATCTCGGCGAATTCCTTGACGACGCGCAGCTTTCGCTCATGGCCGGAATAAAGAGAGTATTTGACCCGAACGATATTCTGAATCCCGGAAAGGTTTTCTGCGGGAAGGGTGAGAATCTATGACAAAGGTCGATTTCGCCTACGGAAGGGGATCGCTGTCATATGAGTTCGGCGACGAGCTGAAGGCGGTTCTGAAATCGTCGGTCAACAAGCGCGGAACCTTCCGCGACGATGACGCCGCCGTCCGCGCCGCGCTTGAAATGCCGTCTGGCGCGAAAAGGCTCTCCGAGCTAGCGGCCGGGAAGAAAAAGATCACGATCATCGCGAGCGACCACACGCGCCCGGTTCCGAGCAGGCACATAATCCCGCATATGTTAGAGGAGATAAGACTCGGAAATCCCGACGCCGGGATCACGATCCTGATCGCGACCGGATGCCATCGTTCGACGACGAGAGAAGAGCTTATCGACAAATTCGGCGAGGAGATCGTGAGAAACGAGCGGATCGTGATCCACGACTGCCTTGACGAGGAAAATCTTGTTGATCTCGGCACGCTTCCGTCGGGCGCGGAGCTTATCATAAACCGCGAGGCGGCGGAATGCGATCTGCTGGTTTCGGAGGGGTTCATCGAGCCGCATTTCTTCGCGGGGTTCTCGGGCGGACGCAAGAGTGTGCTTCCGGGCGTCGCCGCGCGGAAGACGGTTCTCGGGAATCACTGCGCGGCCTTCATAGCGAGCGAAAACGCGCGCACCGGAAGGCTCACGGACAATCCGATCAACATCGACATGGAAGCGGCGGCGCGGATGGCGAAGCTCGCGTTCATAGTCAACGTCGTTATAAACGAGGACAGGCGGATAATCCGGGTCTGCGCGGGCGATCCGATTCTGGCGCATCATGTCGGATGCTCATTCCTAGGCGTTCTCTGCTGCGCGAAATTCAGGGAGGAGGCCGATATCGTCATCTCGACGAACGGCGGATATCCGCTCGACCAGAACGTCTATCAGGCGGTGAAGGGAATGACGGCGGCCGAGAAGGCCGTAAAACCTGGTGGCGTGATAATCATGTGCGCCGCGACGAACGATGGTCACGGCGGGGAATCCTTCTACAGGATGATAAGCGGGGCGGAGTCGCCGGAGGATTTCCTCGAAGAGGTGATAAAGCGTTCGCCCGACGAGACGCTGCCCGATCAGTGGGAAGCGCAGATATTCTTCCGGATTCTGACGAAAGCGAAGGTTATCTACGTCTCAGACGCGGACGACGAGCTTATAAAGGCACTGCGGATGACTCCGGCGCACTCGATCGGCGAGGCGATGGAAATCGCGAAGGGGCTTTGCGGCGTTGAGAAGCCGACGGTTATCGCGATTCCGGACGGAGTTTCGGTCATCCCGGTGAAAAAATAAAAATCCGGAAGCTTCCGGGCGGTGCTGTTGTCCGCACGACGGCACCGCTTTTTCTGTTCTGACGACAAAAGACAAAATTCCCGCGTTGTCGCTGATCGCGGTGCTTTTTTGTATAATGACCCAAATATTCTGATAATTCGGTTTGTCAAATATTCAACATAACTGTTGACAGACCGTGATTTATGTGTTATAATATAAGATGGACTAGTAAGGTGTAAACGTGGGATCTTCCGATTTCGGGAATCTCACGGCGGATTTACCGCTGAAGGTTTTGAGTTCTGGGGGGAATTAAACTTTATGAATATTGCTTTCACACGTCTGCGCATCAAAAAGCCGATGCACAGAGTCGTAATTTTGCAGCTTGTTGACGCGGCCGCCGCCGCGGTGTCGTTTTTTCTCATCTTCGTCGCGCGCTACTTCGACACCGGAATAAAGCCGCCGATACCGCTGATTCTCGCGGAGATCGGGCTGACGGCCGCCGTCTACTGCCTTGTCTCGGTCATATTCGGCGTCAACCGGATAATCTGGCGTTACGCGGGAAGCTATGAGTATCTTTATATGGTCGCGGTTCAGCTTGCCGCCGGCGCGGTCGCGGGACTTTTATGCGGGGCCTTCGGACTCGCGAATCTCGGGATGATTTACTACTCCTTCGCGATTCTCGTCACCGCGGCGGTCGTCGCCTTTTCGAGAAACGCGTATCAGGGTCTGATCACCCGGCGCCGCAAGGGCTCGGATCCCAAATCCAAACGCCTTCTCATTATCGGCGCGGGCTCGGCCGGGGTCAGACTCCTTGAGGAAATCTATTCGACTCCTTCCTGCGGACTCATTCCCTGCGGATTCATTGACGACAGCGAACAGAAGCAGGGACGCTCGGTCGCCGGATGCCGTGTCCGCGGAAAGGTCACGGATATCGGCGAAGTCTGCGAAAAGCTCGGCGTCAGAGTGATTTACATAGCGATCCCCTCGATCTCGAACGAACGCCGCTCGATGATTCTCGACGAATGTCTCAAAACCGGGTGCGAGGTCAAGATTCTCCCGCGCCTCACCGAACTCGCCGACCGCGACAATCTCATTTCAAAGGTCAGAAGTATCGATCCCGAGGAGCTTCTCGGCCGCGATCCCGTCTCGCTGACCGACGACGGAATGCTCGATTTCCTTGTCGGCAAGGTCGTCGCGATAACCGGAGGCGGCGGATCGATCGGATCCGAGCTTTGCCGCCGGATCGCCGCGCACGAGCCGAAAAAGCTCATAATAATAGACGTTTACGAAAACAACGCCTACACGATTCAGCAGGAGCTTATCGCGAAATACCCCGAACTCGACCTTGAGGTCTGCATCGCCACGGTCTGCGACAAAGCGAAGATCACAAGAATTTTCGCCGAGAAAAAGCCCGAACTCGTGATCCACGCTGCCGCTCACAAGCACGTTCCGCTGATGGAAACGGTTCCTGACGAGGCGGTAAAGAACAACATCTTCGGAACTCTCAACACCTGCCTTGCCGCGCGCGAGGCGAAGGTCGGAAAGTTTGTCCTCATCTCGACCGACAAGGCGGTCAACCCGACAAACGTCATGGGCGCGACAAAGCGCGTCTGCGAGATGATCATCCAGACGATGGACAAGCTCTCGCCCGAAACAAGCTTCGCGGCGGTCAGATTCGGAAACGTCCTCGGCTCGAACGGATCGGTCATCCCGCTCTTCAAGAGTCAGATTGAGGAACGCCGAGACGTCACGGTCACTGATCCCGAGATGATCCGCTATTTCATGACGATCTCCGAGGCCAGCCAGCTCGTCCTCACCGCGTCCGCGATGGCGAAAGGCGGCGAGATTTTCGTCCTCGATATGGGAAAGCCGGTCAAGATCGATGATCTCGCGCGGAACATGATCCGCCTTTCCGGACTCCTCATCGGCCGCGACATAAACATAAAATACATCGGCCTGCGCCCCGGCGAAAAGCTTTACGAAGAGCTTCTGATGAACGAGGAAGGCCTCAGAAAGACAAAGAACGACAAGATCTTCATCGGAAATCCGATCGATATGGACGACAAACTCTTCGAAAAGGAGCTTTCGGAGCTTCGCGCGCTTGTCGACTCGGATGGCTTCACCGACAAAATGGTCGTGGACAAGTTGAAAGAGATTGTCCCGACCTTCTCGCACCACTCCCCGATTCAGGAAAATAAAAATGTAAATGTTTGATATCCACTGCCACATCCTTCCGGGTATCGACGACGGAGCCGATATCCTTGACGACACGATAAAAATGGCCGCGCTCGCCGTTAAGGGCAGGTGCAGCGGCATTGTCTGCACTCCGCATCAGCGGCCGGGCAGCGATTATGAGGTGAAAATGATCCCGTTTGTCACGAAAAAGCTTCAGGAGCTGCTTCTCCGCCACGGGATAAGGCTCTCGCTTTTCGCTGGGCAGGAGATTTTCCTCGACGACGAGAGCGCGGAAAGGCTCATCGCGGGCGAGTATCTGACGCTGAACGGCTCGGTTTACCCGCTTGTCGAGTTCGATTTCGAGGGCGAGGGAAGGGAACCGATGAAGCTTCTCGAAAAACTCGTGACGAAGGGCTTCATCCCGGTCGTCGCGCATCCAGAGAGGTATGATTTCGTCGCCTCGGACATACACGCGGCCGGATATATCCGCTCGATGGGATGCGTGCTTCAGCTCAACAAGGGCAGCTTCAAGGGGGCCTTCGGCAATGCCGCGTACAGATGCGCGCGGAAAATGATGGACGAGGGACTCGCCGACGTCGTGGCGAGCGACGCGCACGGACCGTATATGCGCACTCCCTATCTCGCCGACATACATGAGTATTTAAGCACCGAATGGTCGGGTGATTACGCCGATCTGCTTCTCAAGGAAAATCCGTTCAGAATCATTAAAAATCTCCGCGTGAAAAGACGCGGGCAAATTTGAAAGGGGTGAGCCGGAATAATGAGGATTCTTCGCGTCTGTGTTCTCGCGCTCTTTCTCGTTGTCCTCATCGTGAATATAGTGACCGGACTGCTTACCCAAAAGGATGAGACTCTCCCGGTCGTAAAGCTTGATTCCGATCTGCTCCGCGTGAGCCTTTCGGACGGCGACGACGCGCTGCTTTCGGGAGTCACGGCGTTTGACGAAAAGGACGGAGATCTCACTGACCGGGTTATCGTCGAGTCGGTTTCGAGATTCACGGATCCCGGCGTTTCAGTCGTCACCTACGCGGTCTGCGACAACGACAATCACGTTGCCAAGGCCTCGCGAAAGGTTGTTTATGACGATTACACGCCGCCGTATTTCACGCTCTCGGGTTCACTCGTCTTCGGAATCTCGCAGACTGTGAACATCCCGAAATATCTCGGGGCAGCCGACTCGATCGACGGAGATGTCAGCGACCGCGTGATAATCACGACAAGCGATTATCAGACGAACACGGCCGGGGTTTTCTACATCTCGGCGCGGGTCACGAACAGCAAGGGCGACACGGCGTCGCTTGAGCTTCCGGTCTTCATCGAGGAAAAGCGCGTCTCGGCTCCGGTCATAACGCTTGAAAGCTATCTTTCATATGTCGGCGTCGGAGAGGAATGCGACGTTTTCGATAATCTCGTTTCGGCCGTCGCGTCAAACGGAACCGACCTCATGTCGGCCGTGAGAATCGACTCGGATCTCGACACCGGAACGGCGGGGACGTATTTCGTCCACTATTACGTCACCGATTTCGAGGGACGCACTTCGCATGAGATATTCACGGTCGTTGTGAGATGACGGGGGTGTGAGATGAATCAGAATGAAAAAAGCGGGTTCACGTTCGAACCCTACAGTCTTATCTCCGACATTGTGAGAAATATCTGGCTCTGTATACTCGCCGCGCTCATCGGCTACATGGGCGTCGGAATCTACACGCGGAGCGTTTACCGTCCCGAATACACGAGCAGCGCGACGCTTATCGTCAACCTGAAGAATTCCTCGGCCTATTCCTATGCCAACGTCTCGGTCGCTTCAGAGATGGCCGAGATCTTTTCAAGCGTCTTCGTTCAGCCGTCGATGTCAAAGCGCGCGGCCGAAAATCTCGGACTCGACAGCTTTTCGGGAAAACTCACGGCGTCGCCGATAAGCGACACGAATATCTTCACGGTCAGCGTCACGGCGTCTTCGCCCGAGCTCGCCTACCGCGAACTCGGTTCGGTGCTGGAAATTTACCCCGAGATCGCCGACGCGGTGCTTTCGGACGCGGTGATCGACGTCATGCGCTCGCCCGATCTTCCGTCAGGGGCGTCAAACTCTATCTCGGGCGGAAACCGCACGAAGATCGCCGGACTCTGCGCGTTCCTCGTTCTCGCGGCGATCGTGCTGCTGTCGCTCCTTCGCGACACGGTGAAGGACGAAAAATCCTTCGGCGCGAAGATCGACGCGAAGCTTATCGGATCAATCGCGCATGAGCGTCCGCACACGAGTCTTCGCAATTTCCTGTTCGGAAAGAAAAAATCCGCGCTTCTCGTGACCGATTCCTACGCCAGCTTCAGATTCGCCGAGGGTTATAACCGCCTTTCGACGAAGATAGAATATATGAACCGCACAAACGGCGCGAAGGTCTTCCTGATCACGAGCGTCGCCGAGAACGAGGGAAAATCCACGATCGCGGCGAATATCGCGCTCTCGCTCTCAGGACGCGGACACAAGGTCGCGCTTCTCGACATGGATTTCAAGAAGCCCGCGCTGCATAAGATCTTCGAGGTGAAAAAATCAAAGCTCCCCGATCTCGGAACGGTTCTCTCGGGAAAATCCGAGCTTAGCGGCTACGCACTCCGTCAGTATCAGGGAAGCGGACTTTACCTCGCGGTCAATATGTTGCCGCACGAGGACTATGTAGGCTGGATCCACTCGGAGAGAGTCAGCGAGGTTGTCGATTCGCTCAAGAACGAAATTTTCGATTACGTGATAATCGACACGCCGCCGCTCTTCGCCGCGGCCGACGTCCCGGTGATCGCGAGACTCGCCGACGCGGTTTTCGTCGCGGTCAGAACCGACTGTGTTCAGGCGGCCGACATAAACGACTCGATTCTCTCGCTTTCGAACGAGAGCGGAAAATTCACCGGATGCGTCCTGAACGACGTCCATCCCGAGATCTCGCTTCTCGGTCAACTCGGCGCCGACGAGAGCGGAAATCACGGCGGAAAATACGGTTACTACTACAAATATAAGAATTACAAATACAAATATCAGAACGCCGTGAAGAAGGAGGACGAGGACAAATGAGCGAAACCGAAAAGACCTCATCCGAAAATTCCGAGGGACTTGTCTCGATCGACTTTCCGGAGATATTCCGCGGCCTTTCTAAATTCTGGTGGCTCTGCCTTCTGCTCGCCGTTCTCGGCGCGGGCGCGATGTTCTGCCGCAACAGGATGAGATACGTTCCGATGTATGAGTCGAGCGTCACCTTCACGGTGCGGACGCAGGATCCGGGCTCGTCGGGAATCGGAATCTCGACCTACTCGTTCTCCTACGCGCGATCGACGGCGTCGCAGCTCTCGTCGACCTTCCCGGCGATAATCGAGAGCAACATCCTGCACGACATAATCTGCAACGACATGGAGCTTCCGTACCTCCCTGCGACGCTTTCGGCGTCCTCGGTCAAGGGGACGAATATGTTCACGATCACGGCGCGCGGACGCGATCCGGAGCTTACGTATGACGTGCTTCTGTCGGTAATCAAGAACTATCCGGCCGTCGCGCAGTACGTAATCGGAAACACCGACCTCAACATCCTGAATCCGCCTGAGCGCGCGACTGAGCCGTACAATCGGTTCTCCTACCGCGTGAGCATGGTGAAAGGCGCGGCGGCGGGAATCGCGCTCTCGCTCGTCTGGGTGGTCTTCTACGCGCTCTGCCGCAGGACGATCAGGTCGCGCGGCGATATCCGTCAGAAGCTGAACCGTCACTGCGTGGCGACTCTTCCCGGGGTCTCCTTCAAAAAATACAAAACCGAGGCTGCGAACTCGGTGCTGCTCACTAACCCGAAGGTCGGCGACTCGTACCGCGAGGCCTTCCGCGCGCTCAGAAACTCGGTGATAAGTTCAAAGGACGCCGGGCGGATCATAATGCTGACGAGTACCGCGCCGGGCGAGGGGAAGACGACCGTTTCGGTCAACCTCGCGGTCGCGATCGCGGCGACCGGGAAAAAGGTCATAGTCGTCGATGGCGACGTAAAGAATCCGAGCGTCAACAAGCTTCTCGGAATCGATCCGTATCTCCCCGACAAGGACGACAAGCGTCCGGGCGAGATTGTCGACGTCGAAAACGCCGGGATTTCGGTGATGAACTTCAACACGGCGGCTTTTGACATCTGGAAGCTTCTCGGAATCGGGAAGCTGAATGAGCTTTTCGAACGGCTCGCGGGGATCTATGACTACGTTATAATCGACACTCCCCCGGCCGGGCTGACGTCCGAGCCTTCGCTGATCGCGCAGGCGGTCGACTCGATAATCATGGTCGTCCGTCACGACACGGTGAGGACGTCGAGAATCCTCGACGCGCTCGGTCAGATCACCTTCCAGAACGGCGCGAAGCTGCTCGGATGCGTTCTGAACGCTTATCCCGACTTCGCGGGCGGGTACGGATACAGGTATTCGCACTACTACAGATACGGTTATCGGAGCGGCTACGGCTACGGCGAAAAGAAAACCGGACCGGAGGAACCCGAGATAACCATCGAGGACGATTCCGAGTGAGCGGCGGGATTCCGGCCGCGGCTAAGAACAGTTCGGGGCGCGACACTGTAATAATCGACGCTCTGCGCGACGGGGACGATTTTGAGCGGCTTTTTGACGGCGGCGGGACGCTTCCGCTAAAGGTCACCGGGACAAGTATGCTTCCGCTCCTTCATCCGGGGCGGTCTGGCGTGATCCTCGAAGGGATCAGCGGCGACAGGGCAAAGCGCGGCGACATACTGCTTTTCAGGCGGGAGAACGGCGCGTTCGTTCTCCACAGAGTGAGAAAATGTCTTCCGGACGGCCGGCTTTTAATGAACGGCGACGCGCAGAACTGGTGCGAGATCATAAGCCGCGAAAGGGTTGTCGCGGTGGTGAGGAAGATTGACTCCGGCGGGAAAATTCACGACGCGGAGGGACTTCCTCTCCGGCTCTACCGCTTTTTCTGGACGCCGACATACGCCGCGCGTCCGGTGATTCTGAGAGCGGCGATAGGGCTGAAGCGGTTCTTTGTCCGCG
Organism: uncultured Eubacteriales bacterium; assembly: GCA_934503195.1. GTDB lineage: Bacteria > Bacillota > Clostridia > Oscillospirales > CAG-272 > Flemingiibacterium. Next base: position 33,745 of record CAKSVM010000006.1, on the reverse strand, counting down.
ATGGCAAACGAAACTGAGGCGGATACCTCAAGGGAAAAAAGTATGAAAAAAGAAAACAAGAGATCTAACCGCGCGGTGAAGATAATCATCACCGTACTAATCATCCTCGTTCTTCTCTGCTGTGTACCCGTGATAATTCTCGCGGTGAAGTATCACCGCACGTCGTATATAAACGAGGCTCCGGTCGAGCGTTCGGACTCGTATGTTAGACCCGAGTATCCGGAGGTGGTAATCGGTTCGGACGGGATCTCCGATCTCCCCGAGGAGACCGAGGAGCCGATCACCGGGCCCGATACCGAGCCCGATACCGGGACAGAGCCTGTGACCGAAACCGAACCCGTCACCGAGACCGGGCCCGTCACCGAGCCGGAGGACACGACCTACCGCGCCCCGCGCGACACCGAGGCTCCGACAATCGAGACGGCGCGTCCGAGGCCGACAACTGACGACACCAAGACTCCGACGACCGCAAAGCCTTCTGAGACGACTAAGCCGTCGGCTCCGGTGACGACAAAGCCCGCGGCGGAGACGACTGAAAACAAGAACAATTCCTTCGGGACTTCCTCGAACGCGGTCAGCGTCTACAGCAAAAAATACCCGATGTACAGCGTTTCTCAGAAGAACAAGGATATAATTAACATCCTTGTGATGGGAACCGACGCGCGCGACGTCACGGTTGAACGCGGGCGGAGCGACACAATGCTGATCGTCTCGTACAACAAGAAGACGGCCGAGGTAAAGATGGTGTCGCTTCTGCGCGACGCGCTTGTGCCGATTCAGGATCACGGCTGGAACCGTCTGAACACGGCTTACGCCTTTGGCGGCGCGGGACTGGCGATCAACACGATGAACGATCTCTTCGGGCTTGATTTGCAGAATTTCGTCGTGATCGATTTCACAGGCGCGGCCGAGTTCATCGATAAGATCGGCGGCGTCGACGTGAATCTGACGAAGGCCGAGATTGATTACTATTCCGCGTTCATAAAGCAGGATCTTGTTGTCGGAATGAATCATATGGACAGCAAACTGGCGATGGCGCATATGCAGAACCGCACGACCGACAGTGATTTCGGCCGCGCGCGCCGTCAGCGCGACGTTATAACGGCCGTGATGAACAAGATTCTGACCGGAATGTCGATCACCGAGATAAGCGATCTCATCGACTACGCTATGACGATTGTCAAGACGAACATTCCCGCGACGACGCTGGTCTCGCTCGCGACATCGGTGCTTTCTAACGCGTCGAAGCTGAGCTTTTCAAGTCAGCAGGTGCCATACGCCGATTCCTATCAGTTCGCGTGGTACAACCGGATGGCGATACTCTCGTTCGACATCGACGAGGCGGCGGAGAGACTCTGCGAGTTCATCTATGGCGAATAAAAAATCAGGGCGGGCTTCCGTCCTGATTTTTTCGTTTAATCCACAGCTCTGTGGATATACATCCGCGAGATTTCGCCGCCGTCGCATTTCACATCCGTGAGATATTCCCACCCGTAGCGTTCGTAGAAGGAATCGTGATCTGTGACGAGATAGAGCGTCTTTATCCCCTTTTCCGCCATATCGCGCGAGACGAGCGAGAGCAGCTTTCCGGCGATTCCGCGGCGGCGGAATTTTTCCTCGGTGAAAACCGCGCAGACGTTCGGGGAAAGATCGCGCCGCTCGTGGAAGTCGTTTGCGATGACCCCGAGTCCCCGGCGATCCCGTTTTCAGAAAGCGCGAGATACCACTCCGGGACGTCCGACGAAAGACTCTCGTTCATGCTGTCGAGATAGGCATTTCCGGGAATTTTCCACTTTTCCGAGAACCATTTCGCCGCGCGGGGAAGAGCTCCGGATGGTCGGACAGGCGGACGAAGCGGATTCCGGCATCTGAATCCGGAATCCTTCCGGCCGACTTCGCTTTGGAATCCATTAAAACATCGACGGCTTGTCGACGGGGTAGAGGATCTTCAGCTGGTTGATCTTCGACTGATAAGCCGCCTGCTGCTTGTCGGCGAGGAGCTTTTCGCGGAGCTGGTCGCGGACTTCAGCGAGGGTTAATTCCTTCGGCGCGTTCTTCGAGTTGAGTCTGATGATGTGATAGCCGAACTGAGTCTTTACCGGGCCGCGAAGCTCGCCTTCCTCCATCGAGAAGCAGGCCTCGTCAAACTCGGGAACCATCTGTCCGCGTCCGAAGTCGCCGAGAAGTCCGCCTTCCTTGCCCGACGGGCAGGACGAGAACTGCTTTGCCGCGTCCTCGAAGCTGATTTCTCCGGCCTTGATCTTCGCCATGATATCGTTGGCCTTTTCCTCGGAATCGACGAGAATGTGGCTTGCGTTGACGGTGGCGTCGGCGACGAACTTGTCCTTGTTCTCCTCGAAGTACTTCTCGATCTCGGCGTCGGTGACTCTGACGCTCGAGACTGCCTTTTCGACGGCGTAATTCGCGAGAAGCTCCTCCTTGACGCGCTGAAGCTGAGCCTTGAACTCAGGATCGCGCTCATAGAGGTTTCTCGTGGCGTCAAGGACGAGAAGCGATTTGTTGATGAGCTGTTCGAGGATCATCGCGCGTCCCTTCGGGTTGTCGTAGGACTGGCCACGCTGACCCATTCCGGCGAGATAAGCGTCGACGTCGGCCGCGGTGATTGCCTTTCCGTTTACTGATGCGAGTATCTGTTCGTTCATTTTTTTATTTCTCCTTTGGCGTGTTTTCAGGAATAAGCTGAATAAAATGCGGTTTTCACGTGAAAACAACCTTAAATCAGCGTTTCCTTAACGCTCTGAATATTTTATCATAAAAGCGTATTTTTATCAAGTCGTGCGGCGAAAATATTACGAAAAGTTCACAACCTCGCGTTCTGTGCATTTTGACAAATAACGCCGCGGGAGCCCTTCAAAATACTCCGAAAACTCTATTGACATATCGCGGGAATTCAGGTATAATTATGTATTACGGAAAAAGAAACGGAGGATGTAAAATTTGTTCAAGCTTCTGAAATTCATGCGCGGGTATCTGAAGGAGTGCGTGCTCGGACCGCTCTTCAAGCTCCTTGAGGCGTCGTTCGAACTCATCGTTCCGCTCGTCGTGGCGGCGATAATCGACAACGGCATCGAAAACGGCGACAGCGGATATGTCATAAGGATGGCGCTCGTTCTCGTCGCGCTCGGACTCGTCGGACTCGCCTCGTCGCTGACCGCGCAGTACTTCGCGGCAAAGGCCTCGACCGGATTCTGCGCCAAGGTCAAGTCAAAGCTATTTGAGCATATCCAGTCGCTTTCGTACACCGAACTCGACTCGCTCGGAACCTCGACGATGATCACCCGCCTGACAAGCGACATGAATCAGGTTCAGTCGGGACTCAATCTATTTCTCAGGCTCTTTCTGCGCTCGCCCTTCATCGTCTTCGGCGCGATGATAATGGCCTTCACGATCGACGTGAAATCCGCGCTCGTGTTCGCCGTCGCGATTCCGGTGCTTTCGGTGATCGTCTTCGGAATCATGCTTATCTCGATCCCGCTCTATAAAAAGGTGCAGAAATCGCTCGACCGCGTGCTTTCGGCCGTCCGCGAGAATCTCTACGGCGTCCGCGTGATCCGCGCGTTCTGCCGCGAGAAGAGCGAGACCGAACGCTTTGAGAAGTCGAACGACGAGCTGACCGCGATCCAGCGTTTTGTCGGCAGAATCTCGGCTCTCATGAACCCGATGACCTATGTCATCATCAACCTCGCGATAATCGTCCTCCTGAAGGTCGGCGCGGATCAGGTCAACGACGGCGTTATCACGCAGGGAAATGTCGTTGCGCTCTACAACTATATGTCGCAGATTCTCGTTGAGCTTATAAAGCTCGCGAACCTCATAATCACGCTGACCAAGGCCGTCGCCTGCGGAGACCGCATCCAGTCGGTCTTTGAGCTTGAGTCCTCGATGACCTATCCCGAAAAGCTCACCGCGAAAAAGGAAAACGACGACGCCGTGACCTTCGATCACGTGACGCTGACCTACAAGAATGCCGGCGCGCCCTCGCTTTCGGACATCAGCTTCTCGGTAAAGCCGGGACAGACGGTCGGAGTCATCGGCGGAACCGGATCGGGAAAATCCTCGCTCGTCAACCTCATCCCGCGCTTCTACGACGCGACTGAGGGACGCGTGCTGATCGACGGAATTCCCGCGAAGGATTATCCGAAATCCGAGCTTCGCGACAAGATCGGAGTCGTTCCGCAGAAGGCACTGCTTTTCCACGGAACCATCGCCGACAACCTCCGCTTCGGCAAGGAGGACGCGACTCTCGATGAGATGAACGAAGCTGCGGCGACCGCTCAGGCATCCGACGTCATCGCGTCGAAGGAAAAGGGCTTTGACGAGGAGGTCGCTCAGGGCGGCAAGAACTTCTCGGGCGGACAGAAGCAGCGACTCACGATCGCCCGCGCGCTTGTAAAAAAGCCGGAGATTCTGATCCTCGACGACAGCGCGTCCGCGCTTGACTACGCGACCGACGCCGCGCTCAGAATGTCGATAGCGAAAATGGACGGAAACCCGACGGTGTTCATCGTCTCTCAGAGAGCGTCCTCGGTGAGATTCGCCGATCTGATTCTCGTACTTGACGACGGCGCGCTTGTCGGCGCGGGAACGCACGACGAGCTGCTTGAATCCTGCCCGGTTTACGGCGAGATCTATTATTCCCAGTTTGAAAAGAAAGGCGGGGCGAACGCGTGATGGCAAAGAAGAAAAAAGATCCCGGATTTGACCGGAAAAGAACGATAAAGCAGATTCTTTCGCATATCGGCTCGTACAAATGGGGACTTGTGGTCTCGGTAATTCTCGCGGCGATCAGCGTCGCGCTGACTTTATACATTCCGCTCCTCGTCGGAGACGTCGTCGACCTTATCGTCGACAAGGGACTTGTTGATTTCGCCTCGATCGGAAAGATTCTCCTGAAGATCGGAATCTGCACGGGCGTGATAGCCGCCGCTCAGTGGCTCATGAACGCGCTCAACAACCGCATTACCTATCAGATCGTCCGCGACATAAGAAACGAGGCGTTTATCCGCATCGAGGAGCTTCCGCTCTCGTATCTCGACTCGCATCCGTCGGGCGAGATCGTCAGCCGCGTCATCGCCGACACCGACACCTTTGCTGACGGACTTTTGATGGGCTTCACGCAGCTTTTCTCGGGCGTCGCGACGATTCTCGGAACGATCGGCTTCATGCTCTCAATTCATCCCGGAATCACGCTCGTCGTGCTTCTTATAACGCCGCTTTCGCTCTTTGTGGCGGCCTTCATCGCTAAGCACACCTATGATATGTTCAGACGTCAGACCGAGACCCGCGGCGAACAGACCGCGATGATCGACGAGATGATCGGCGGACAGAAGGTCGTTCAGGCCTTCGGCTATGAAGAACGCGCGAAGAAGGACTTCGACCGCGTGAACGAGGATCTGCGCGCCGCGTCGCTCAAGGCGATCTTCTTCTCGTCGATAACCAACCCGTCGACGAGATTCGTCAACAGTGTCGTCTACGCCGGAGTCGCTCTGGCCGGAGCCTTGAGCGCGATCTCGGGCGGACTCACGGTCGGCGGACTGACCTGCTTTCTCTCCTATGCGAACCAGTACACGAAGCCATTCAATGAGATCTCGGGCGTCATAACCGAGCTTCAGAACGCACTCGCCTGTGCGGCGAGAGTCTTCGCGCTGATCGAGGAACCCGCGCAGATCCCTGATACTCCTGACGCAAGAGTTCTCGGCGAGGCCGACGGAAGCGTCGAACTCGAGCACGTTTACTTCTCGTATGTCCCCGAAAAGAAGCTCATCGAGGACTTCAATCTTAAGGTTCAGCCCGGACAGCGCGTCGCGATCGTCGGCCCGACCGGATGCGGAAAGACGACGCTTATTAACCTCCTGATGCGATTCTACGACGTCGATTCTGGCGCGATCAAGGTTGACGGCGGGGATATCCGCGAGACAACCCGCGAGAGCCTTCGCAAGAACTACGGCATGGTGCTTCAGGACACATGGCTCCGCTCGGGAACGATCCGCGACAACATCGTCACCGGAAAGCCCGACGCGACCGACGAGGAGGTCGAGGCCGCCGCGAAGGCCTCGCACGCCCACAGCTTCATCAAGCGTCTGCCGAACGGCTATGACACGGTCATCGGTGAGGACGGCGGCGGACTTTCTCAGGGACAGAAGCAGCTTCTCTGCATAACCCGCGTCATGCTCTGCCTGCCGCCGATGCTGATTCTCGACGAGGCGACGTCGTCGATCGACACGCGCACCGAGCTTAAGATTCAGAAAGCCTTCGCGAGCATGATGGAGGGCAGAACCTCATTCATCGTCGCGCACAGACTTTCGACGATCCGAGAGGCCGACGTGATTCTCGTCATGAAGGACGGCCATATAATCGAGACCGGAAATCACGATACGCTTCTCGCGAAGGGCGGTTTCTACGCAAATCTCTATAAGAGTCAGTTCGCTCACTGAGTCTTCGGAAAAATGTGAATTTGTTTACAAATTCACATTTTCTTTTTTGGAAAAAATCGGCTGAAACCGAGTCAGTTTGGAGGAAAAATGTGAAAAAGCGAGAACATGAACATTATTTTGACAAATATGACAAAACAAATGAGGGCGTCATTTCGAAATTCTGTGGGCGGAAATCCGAAAATTCATAAACTATCCTTGACTTTTTTCGAAAAATGTTGTATTATATTATATAGAGATATCAAAGTGGGGGAGTGAGCCTTATCCGGATAGTAATAAGTGACGCTGACGGCACACTGTTAAGGCGCGGTGAGATTTTATATCCGCGCGACCTCGACCTCGCGGTTTCCGAGTGCGCGGCGGTGGGAATTCCCTTCGTCATCGCGAGCGGCAGAACGCTTCCCTCGCTTCGTAAGATCTTCGCGAAAAATTCCGGAAAGCTCGTCTTCTTCGCGCTCGATGGGGCGTACATATCGGCCGGCGGCGTAAAGCTCGCCGATTTCCCGATCGGGGAGAACGAGGTAAAAGCGGTCGCGGATCTCGCGAAGACGTCCGACATTGTCGGCACCGAGTTCTGCGCCGGCGAGAATTCCTGCCTTCTCTCTGAAAGCAGAGAATTACACGAATCCGAGTCCCGCCGGATTCCGGACGAGTATCGCGGGATAAACGGCATTTCGGAGCTTCCCGGCAGAGTTTATAAGATCATCCTCTTCACAAAGCGCGGATATCACGCCGATATCCCCGGACTTCGCGCCGTTTACCGTGGCGAGACGATAACCGAGCTTGTCCGAGACGGCGTTGACAAGGCCGCGGCGGCGAAATTCCTGCTTGGCGAACTCGGGATCGACGCCTCTGAGGCCGCCGCGTTCGGCGACTCGGAAAACGACCGGACGCTCCTTGAGTTTGCCGGAATACCGGTGACGATCTACGGCTCAAAGCACGGGATCTTCTCACTCTCGACAAGACACACCGCGAACGTGGCGGAATATGTAAGATTTCTCCTGAAAAGCAAAGGATAAAGTTTCTATGGCTAAGTATCATATCATAAACATCACGCGCAGTGAGCGCATACCAAAGCTCATAGACGCGCTCTACGATCATCTTCCCGAGATTGAGGCCGACCGCGCCGTTCTTCTCACCGAATCCTACAAGGCGACCGAGGGCGAACCGATAATCTCGCGCCGCGCGCACGCGTTCAGACACATCTGCGAGAACATTCCGATAACTATCCGCGAAAACGAGCTTATCGTCGGCTCGGCGACAAAATCCCCGCGCGGCTGTCAGGTTTTCCCGGAGTTCTCGTTCACCTGGCTTGAGGACGAGTTCGACACGGTCGCGACCAGAATCGCCGATCCATTCTACATCTCGGACGAGACGAAAAAGACCCTCCACGAGGTCTACAAGTACTGGGGCGGAAAGACAACCTCCGAGCTTGCGACCTCATACATGGCTCCCGAAACGCTCAAAGCGATGGAGCACAACATGTTCACGCCGGGCAACTATTTCTACAACGGCGTCGGCCACGTCACGGTCGATTACGCGAAAGTGCTGAAAATCGGCTACAAGGGAATCATCGCCGAGGCGAAGGCCGAGCTTGAAAAGCGCGACTTCGGCGACGCCGATTACGCGACCCGCACGAAATTCCTTGAGGCCGTGATTGAAAGCTGCGAGGCGGCGATCACCTACGCCAAGCGTTATTCGGCTCTGGCCGCGGAAATGGCGGCCGGGTGCGATGACTACAAGCGCAAGGCCGAGCTTACGAAGATTTCGCGGATCTGCGGCAAGGTTCCCGAAAACGGCGCGGAATCCTTCTACGAGGCCTGCCAGTCGTTCTGGTTCATTCAGATGCTCCTTCAGGTCGAGTCGTCGGGACACTCGATCTCGCCCGGACGCTTTGACCAGTATATGTACCCCTACTACAAGGCCGACCTTGAAGCGGGGAAGATCTCGCCCGAGTTCGCTCAGGAGCTGATGGACTGCATCTGGGTTAAATTAAACGATCTCAACAAGTGCCGCGACGCCGGATCGGCCGAGGGATTTGCCGGATATTCGCTCTTCCAGAATCTCATCGCGGGCGGTCAGACGCCCGGGGGGCTCGACGCGACAAACGACCTCTCGTTCATGTGCATTCAGGCGACCCGCCACGTGATGCTTCCCCAGCCGTCCTTCTCGGTCAGGGTCTGGAACGGCTCGCCGCACGATTTTCTCATCAAGGCCGCCGAGCTGACGCGCACCGGAATCGGACTTCCCGCCTACTACAACGACGAGGTCATAATCCCCGCGCTGATAAGCCGCGGACTTTCGGTCGAGGACGCGCGCGATTACAACATAATCGGCTGCGTCGAGCCTCAGAAGGCCGGCAAGACCGAGGGCTGGCACGACGCCGCGTTCTTCAATATGTGCCGCCCGCTCGAACTCACGATGAACTCCGGACGCGACGAGAGCGGCTCGGATCCGACCGGAGAGCTTATCGGAGTAGAAACGCCGGACGTCACGAGAATGAAAACCTTCGACGAGTTCTACGACGCCTTCAAGGCTCAGACGAATTACATGATAAAGCTCCTTGTCAACGCCGACAACGCGATTGACAGAGCGCATATGGAACGCTGCCCGCTCCCGTTCGAGTCGTCGATGATCTTTGACTGCATTGGACGCGGAAAGCCGACTCAGTGCGGCGGCGCGGTCTACAACTTCACCGGACCGCAGGGCTTCGGAATCGCGAACATGACCGACTCGCTCTGGGCGGTGAAAACGCTCGTCTTCGACAAGAAGCTTATCACGATGGCCGAACTCAAGGAGGCTCTCGGTCACAACTTCGGCGAGGACATCCCGGACAAGATGGCCGAAAAGCTGACCGCCTTCGAGGCGAAGAAGCTCGCCGCCGAGGGAAAGCTGATAAGCGAAGGCGTTATCCGCGAGATCTTCAGAAAAGTGAAGACTCAGGGAAATTCCGGCGATTTCCAGAGGAACTGCTACAGAAAGATAAAGTCGATGATCGACGCGCTCCCGAAATACGGAAACGATATCGAGGAAGTCGATCTCTTCGCCCGCGACGTCGCGTACACCTACACGCGCCCGCTTGAAAAATACAGAAATCCGCGCGGCGGACAGTTCCAGGCCGGACTTTACCCGGTCTCGGCGAACGTTCCGCTCGGCGCGCAGACCGGAGCGACACCCGACGGAAGACTCGCCTTCACACCGATCGCTGACGGCGTTTCGCCGTCGGCCGGAAAGGACACGCACGGTCCGACGTCCTCCTGCAACTCGGTCTCAAAGCTCGACCACGGAATCGCCTCGAACGGAACGCTCTTCAACATGAAGTTTCATCCTTCCGCGCTCGAGGGAACGGCCGGACTTGAAAGCTTCGTCGCGCTGATCCGCGGCTACTTCGACCAGAAAGGAAGCCACGTGCAGTTCAATGTCGTCAGCCGCGAGACGCTCCGCGACGCTCAGGCGCATCCCGAGAAATACAAGTCGCTTGTCGTCCGCGTCGCCGGATATTCCGCGCTCTTCGTTACGCTCTCGAAGTCGCTTCAGGACGACATAATCAACCGCACCGAGCAGACGGGATTCTGATGGACGATATTCTGAATGTAAAGGGCAGGATTTTCGATATCCAGAAATTCTCGGTTCACGACGGACCCGGCATCCGGACGATAGTCTTCCTCAAAGGCTGCTATTTGCGCTGCCGGTGGTGCTGCAATCCCGAGTCGCAGAGCTATGAGATCGAAACGATGCTCCAGAACGGGGCAAAGAAGACGATCGGATACGACACGACGGTCGGCGACGTGCTTGAAATCGTCATGAAGGATATGCCTTATTACCGCCGTTCGGGCGGTGGGCTGACTCTTTCGGGCGGCGAGTGCATGGGTCAGCCTGACTTCGCCTGCGCGCTTCTCGAAGCCGCGAAGGATCGCGGACTGAACACCGCGATCGAGACGACCTGCGCCGTTGAGAGCGAGATCGTCGGGCGTTTCATCCCGCTTGTCGACACGTTCTTAATGGACATAAAGCACATGGATTCCGAAAAGCACCGCGAATACACGACGATGCCGAACGGGAGAATCCTCGAAAACGCGAAGCTTCTCGCGAAAAAAGCGAAAAAGCTCATCATCCGCGTCCCGGTGATCCCGGGCTTCAACGACACGGCGAAGGAGCTTCACGATATCGCGGAATTCGCGTATTCGACGCTCGGAGTCGGCGAGATGCACATCTTGCCGTACCACCGGCTCGGCTATGACAAATACATCGGGCTTGGGCGCGATTATCCGATGGGCGACGTGAAGCCGCCCGAGAAGGCGAAGATGGAATATCTCAAAAGTGTCTGCGCGGCGACCGGAATTATCTGCCATATCGGAGGATAAAAATGAAACCAGCATTTTCAATACCCGACAACATCGGAACCGACGGCAAGGTCAGGATAATTCAGGAGCTTGTCCCCGGAAAGCAGATAACCCTGGCGCACATAATCGCGAGCCCCGACAAGATTCTCTACCAAAAGCTCGGACTTGATCCGAATGTCGACTGGTCGCACTCGGCGATCGGAATGATCACGCTTTCCCCGGCCGAGACGGCGATAATCGCCGCCGACATCGCTACAAAGCAGTCGGGCGCGCAGATCGGCTTCGTCGACCGCTTCTCGGGAACGCTTCTCATCACCGGGACTATCTCGGACGTCGAGGCGGCCTTCCGCGCGACGCTTGAGTACTGCGAGGAGAAGCTCGGGTTCTCGGTGTGCGAGTTAACAAAGACTTGAAGAACAGGTTCTTCAAGTCAGAAAATTCCGGCTTGACGCCGGAATTTACCAAACGATAGAAGTATGAAACGCATTATCCTGATAGGCCGCTCCGAGGCCGGAAAGACCACGCTGACGCAGGCTCTGCGCGGCGAAAACATACACTACGCCAAGACTCAGGCGGTCGGCTACGACCCATCCGGAATCGTTGTCGACACGCCGGGTGAGTATATCCAGACAAGGCATCTCGGAGGCGCGCTTGCGGTTTACGCCTACGAGTCCGACGTGATCGGACTTCTGGCGTCAGCGACCGAGCCTTACTCACTCTTTTCCCCGGCGATTGCCGCGACGGCCTGCCGCCCGGTGATCGGCATCGTCACAAAATGCGACGAGCCGGACGCGAATCCCGATATGGCCGAGCTCTGGCTCAGAAACTCGGGCTGCGATCCGATATTCCGGGTCGACTCGGTGACAGGTCGGGGAATCAAAGAGGTTTTAGATTACCTTCATAACTGAAGAAACACCCGGAATCGGGTTTTTCGATAAATTCACGAAATAATTATTATTAAGGAGACAAAACAATGGCATCCGAATACGAAATCAAAAAACAGATCTGCGAGATCGGCAGACGCATTTACGACCGCGGAATGGTCGCTTCGAACGACGGAAACATCTCGGTCAAGATCGGACCGGACGAGTTCCTCTGCACCCCGACCGGAGTTTCCAAGGGCTTCATGACTCCTGAGTATATCTGCAAGGTCAACTCCAAGGGCGAGGTTCTTCAGGCTTATGAAGGCTTCCGCCCGTCCTCCGAGATCAAGATGCACATGCGCGTCTATAAGGAAAGACCCGACGTCGTCTCGGTCGTGCATGCTCACCCGATGTACGCCACCGGCTTTGCTATCGCCGGAATCCCGCTGACCGCTCCGATCATGCCCGAGGCTGTCATCGCGCTCGGATGTGTTCCGATCGCTGAGTACGGCACACCCTCGACCGAGGAGATCCCGGATCACGTCGCGAAGTACCTCCAGCATTACGACGCGGTTCTTCTTGAGAACCACGGCGCGCTCGCTTACTCGGATTCGCTTCTCAACGCTTACCACAAGATGGAGTCGGTCGAGTTCTACGCACAGCTGATGTTCATTTCGAAGATGCTCGGCGGTCCGAAGGAACTGAACGAGGAGCAGGTAAAGAGACTTTATGAGATCCGCCGCAAGTTCGGTATGAAGGGCAAGCATCCGGCTGACCTCTGTCCTGTTCTCGCGGCTGGCAAGACTCCCTGCCCGAACTGCGATTTTTCGGGTGTCGACTGCAAGAAGGCTGAGAACGGCACAAAGTCGGTGAACGAGGATCTCGTCGCTGAGATCACCCGCCGCGTCATCGCCGCGATGGGCAAGTAATTTCCGGAAATGAACGAAAATGAGCTGAAAGCTCTGATCGAGAAGGTCGTTGGCGAGGTAAAGGGCGGATCCGAAGCTCATCCGGCTCTCCGCGGAGTGAAAACAGTGACGCTCCAGCTCGCTAAGAAACTCGCGGCCGAGGTTGAGGCTGAGGCTGAGAGAGTCGGCGTGAAGGCGGTTGTGGTCGTCGCGGACAATTCGGGAAGACCGATTCTCTGCGAGGTCATGGACGACGCGTTTATCGCGAGCTTCGACGTCGCGCTTCAGAAGGCCTTCACGGTCGTGTCGCTGAAAATGTCGACCATCGACTTGAAGCCTCTGGCACAGCCGGGCGGTTCGCTCTACGGAATTCAGTTCACGAACGATTCGCGTATCGTCGTCTTCGGCGGTGGAGAGCCGCTCAAAGTCGGCGGTAAGGTCGTCGGCGGACTCGGAGTCTCGGGCGGAACCGAGGCCGAGGACACCGCGCTCGCGGCGTTCGGCGCGACTGTGTTCGAAAGACTCGTTTCGGAACAATAACGGTTTATTAAATGAGGTAAACTATGGATTACAAAGCAGAAAATATAGAAGAGATCGTAAAAAAGGTTCTCGCCGGAATGATTAACGACGAGCCGAAGACGGCTCCGTCCCCGGCCTGCGTCACGGCCGCTCCGGCGGTTAAGACCGCGGGAATCCCCGACAAGGCGCACGTCGCCGTTCTCGTCGAGAAGGAGCGTTTTGAGGTCAAGGAATATCCGATCCCGCCGCTCGGCGACAACGATATCCTCGTAAAGGTCGAGGGCTGCGGAGTCTGCGGGACCGACGCGCACGAGTTCAAACGCGATCCCTTCGGACTCATCCCGGTCGCTCTCGGTCACGAGGGAACCGGAGAGATCGTCAAGATGGGTAAGAATGTCACGCGCGACTCGGCCGGAAAGCCGCTTCACGTCGGCGACAAGGTCGTCACCTGCATGATCTTCAAGGACAACCCCGACATCACGATGTTCGACCTCAACAAGCAGAACGTCGGCGGCGCGGATGTCTACGGACTTCTCCCGGACGACGACATTCATCTGAACGGCTGGTTCTCGGACTACATCTTCGTCCGCGGCGGCTCGACAATCTTCAACGTATCGGATCTCGATCTCGATTCGCGTATCCTGATCGAACCCTGCGCCGTCCTCGTACACGCCGTTGAGCGCGCGAAGACAACCGGAATCCTCCGCTTCAACTCTCGCGTTGTCGTTCAGGGCTGCGGACCGATCGGACTCATCTGCATCGCCGTTCTCAGAACGATGGGCATTGAGCACATCGTCGCTGTCGACGGAAACGAAAAGCGTCTTTCCTTCGCGAAGGAAATGGGCGCGGGCGCGACTGTCAACTTCAAGGACACGAAGGGCATCGAGGATCTCACCGCTCACGTGAAGGACGCTTTCGGCGGTTATCTCGCTGATTTCGCGTTCCAGTGCACCGGTTCTCCCGTCGCTCACTCGAACATCTACAAGTTCATCCGCAACGGCGGCGGACTCTGCGAGCTCGGATTCTTCATCAACGGCGGCGACGCCACGATCAACCCGCACTTCGACATCTGCTCGAAGGAGATCACGATCGTCGGCTCGTGGGTTTACACTCTCCGTGACTACGCCACGACGTTTGATTTCTTAAAGCGTTCGCAGGCAATCGGACTTCCGATGAAGAAGCTCATCACTCACAAGTTCCCGCTTGACGAGATCAACGAGGCTCTCGCGGTCAACCTCCGTCAGGAAGGCCTCAAGATCGCGATTGTCAACAAGTAAGGGGCGTAGCCGATGTCACAGGCAGTCGGTATTCTCGAGGTCTACGGGCTCGTAGCGGCGTTTGTCGCGTGCGACGCGGGCTGTAAGGCGGCCGACGTGACGGTCGAGAATTTTGACAAGAACAAGCCTCTCCATCCCGAAACTCTTCCGGTTCCGCTCATCGTCGTGGTCAAGTTCCGCGGCAGCGTGGCGGCGGTCGAGGCAGCTATGGAGGCGGCCGAAACAGCGGCGAACGGAATTTCCGGAGTCGTCGCGAAGCACATAATCCCGCGTCCCGGGGAAGGGACCGAAAAGATGCTCACCTTAAGCGGTTTCGATAAGCCGAAGAAGACTGAGTATATCAAAGAAGCTTAAAGAAAAATATTTTGGAGGAAAATTAAAATGGCACAGGAAGCACTCGGAATGATCGAGACCAGAGGTCTCACCGCGGCAATCGAAGCAGCTGACGCAATGGTAAAGGCAGCTGAGGTAACTCTCGTCGGAACCGAAAAGATCGGATCCGGACTCGTATCCGTCATGGTCCGCGGCGACGTCGGAGCTGTCAAGGCGGCTGTTGAGGCAGGAAACGCGGCGGCCGGCCGTCTCGGCGAGGTCATCGCTACCCACGTCATCCCGCGTCCGCATAACGACGTTGAGAAGATCCTTCCGCACATCCAGTAATCGGCATCCCCGTTAAACGGTCACGGAAAAGGCTTATTTAATGTGGTTTTCACGGAATATCCTTCCCTGAAGTTCCGATTATTCCGGCTTTTTCCGGAGTGACCGACATCAAAGCGAAAGGCTTGATCACAATGGCAATTAAGGCAATCGGCCTTGTCGAGGTCGAGGGAAGCGTCGCGGCTGTCGACGCGCTCGACATCATGTGCAAGGCGGCGAACGTGACTCTCGTCACGATTGAGCGTAAGCTCGGCGGCAGACTCGTCACGGTAGTCGTCTCAGGCGACGTTTCGGACGTCAGAGCCGCGGTTGACGCGGTCGTGTCCGGCTGTATAATGAAGCCGGTCGCGTCGGCGGTGATAGCCTCGCCGCACGAGGAAACAAAGCGGATTCTGGCTCTCAGCGCGAAGAATCACAATATAGACATATCGGAGGACTGAAATATGCCCGAGGATAAGTCAAACGAATCGGCTCCGAAGCCGCGCAGACGCAAAACCGCGTCAAAAGCGGCCGAAACGAAGCCCCCTGAAAAGGAAATCCCGGAGACCGTAAAGGTCGATCCGGAAAAAACATCAGAAGCCGCGCGTGAAAGCGCGTCGGCATCTCCCGCGCCGGAGCTTAAGGAAGATCTTCCCGCGTCAGACAGTAAGGCGGAAAGTATTCCCGCCGACACAAAGACCGCGGAGGTCAGCCCGGCAAAGGAGAACGCCCCGGAAATCCCGGCGGCGAAAACAAGCGAAGAACACGAAGAAAAGATTATTTCGGAGGTAAGAAAAATGACTCAGGCACTTGGAATGATCGAGACCAAAGGTCTCGTTGCGGCAATCGAAGCGGCAGACGCTATGCTCAAGGCGGCTAACGTCGAGCTCGTCGGAACCGAGAAGATCGGATCCGGACTCGTATCGGTCATGGTACGCGGCGACGTCGGAGCCGTGAAGAGCGCGGTTGAGGCCGGCGCGGCATCGGCTGAGCGTCTTGGCGAGGTCATCGCTACTCATGTCATCCCGCGTCCTCACGACGATGTGGAGAAGATCCTTCCCATTCTCAAGTAAATGATAATCGGAAAAGTCACCGGAAGCGTTGTGGCGACGCGCAAGGACGAAAAGCTCATCGGCTCAAAGTTCCTTGTGATTGAGCCGCTTCGGAAATCCGGAAATATTCCCAGCGAGAGTTTTGTCGCGGTCGATAACATCGGCGCGGGCATCGGAGACATCGTACTCGTTTCGACCGGAAGCGCGGCGAGACTCGCCTGCCAGATCACCGACGCGCCCTGCGACGCGGCGGTCGTCGGAATCGTTGACGACGCGCAGGGACTTGAAGTCTGAAGCTCTGAACATCTGAACAAGAGAAAGGAGCCTTGCCGGACGGATTTCCGTCCGGCAGGGCAGATAAAAATATGCAGTTAACTGAATTATCGGAACTCATGAGGAATTCCGGTGTCGCGGGCGCGGGAGGCGCGGGATTCCCGTCCTACGCCAAGCTCAACGCCGCCGCTGACACGGTCATCCTCAACTGTGCTGAATGTGAGCCGCTTCTTAAGCTCCACAGACAGGTTCTCGAAAGATACGCGCGCGAGATCGTCGGAACGCTTTCCATAATCGCCGACACCCTTGACGCCGGACGCGTTATTATCGCGGTAAAGCCGGCTTACAAGGAGGCGGTCAAGGCGGTCGAGAAGGTGCTTCCCGAATTTCCGAAGGCGTCGATCGGCTTCCTGCCCGAGGTTTACCCGGCGGGCGACGAAGTCGTGACCATCTACGAGACAACCGGAAGAGTTGTCCGTCCGGGCGCGCTTCCGATCACGGTCGGATGTATCGTCTACAACGTTGAGACGGTTTATAACATCTGGTGCGCGATGAACGAGTCGAAGCCGGTCACATCGAAGTACATAACAATCGCCGGAGAGGTTAAGAACCCCTCCACCTACAAGGCTCCGCTCGGAATGACCTACGGAGAACTCATCGAAATGGCCGGAGGCGCGACGATAAAGGACTACGCCCTTGTCGGCGGTGGCCCCATGACCGGACGTATCGTCACCGAAAATGACGTCGTAACGAAGACCTCAAACGCCGTTCTCGTACTCCCGAAGAACAGCTTCGTCATCCAGAAGAAGACCGCGAAGATCAAAATCGATATGCACCGCGCGATGGCGGCCTGCTGCCAGTGCCGTATGTGTACTGACCTTTGCTCGCGTCATCTTCTCGGACATCCGATCGAGCCGCACCTTTTCATGCGCTCGGCAACCTCGGGTGTCACGAAGGATCTGAAGCCTTTCGTCAACACCATGTACTGCTCGGCCTGCGGACTCTGCGAGATGTACGCCTGCGGACAGGGACTCTCCCCGCGCACGCTCATCGGCGAGGTCAAGGCCGGACTCCGCGCGAACGGAATCAAGCCCGATCCGAACGTCAAGATGGACGAAGTCAATCCCTATCGTTCGGGCAGAATGGTTCCGGTCGAGCGGCTTACCGCGAGACTCGGACTCTCGTCCTACGACAAGCCGGCTCCGATCGTCGACACCGAGATTAAGCCGGCAACCGTAAAGGTTATGCTCAGCCAGTCGATAGGCGTTCCGGCGGCCGCTTCGGTAAAGCCGGGCGACGCGGTAAAGACCGGCGACGTTATCGGAACCGCGGCTGAGGGCAAGCTCTCGATGCCGGTTCACGCCTCGATCGACGGAACGGTCACCGAGGTCACTCCGAAGTACGTCATCATACACGCATAAATCTGCGAAGAGGAATAATAGTTTTCGTCCTGACGGCCGATGACCGTCATTCTCCTGCGGAGAACCGCCGAAAACTAACCAAGCGAAAGGAAGCTTTCGCAGCGGCGAAAGCTAAATATTGATAAAATGAGTAAAGCAATCGGAATGGTCGAGTGTCAGACGATCTCGACCGGAATTCAGTGCGCGGATCTTATGCTCAAGACCGCAGAGGTCGAGATTCTCGAAAGCCAGCCTGTCTGCCCCGGAAAGTATCTTGTCCTCATCACAGGCGATCTCAGCGCGGTAAAGGCTTCGGTCGACGCGGCAAAGACCGCTCACTCACAGAAAATAATCGGATCGTTCGTGCTTGGAAATCCGCACGACTCGATCTTTCCCGCGATCTACGGCGCGGCCGAGTTCGGCGACGTAAAGGCTCTCGGAGTCATCGAGACCTTCAACGCGGCGGCGGCTATCACGGCGGCTGACGCGGCGGCTAAGACCTCGCTCGTCTCGCTCATCGAGCTGAGACTCGCGCGCGGAATGTGCGGCAAGTCGTATGTCCTCCTCACCGGAGACGTAGCGGCTGTCACCGCGGCAATCGAGCGCGCCGAGACCGTGGCTTCCGAGGACGGAATGCTCCTCGACAGCTCGGTCATCCCGAATCCCGACAAACGTCTCTGGGATTCTATTCTGTAAGTTATGCAGAACTTCAAGGTCAAAACAAATGTCTGCTTCGGAGAGGGCGCGTTGAACGTCCTCTCGGAGCAAAAGGGAAATGTCGTCATCTTCACCGACGCCTTCATGGTAAGCTCGGGCGCGGCTGAGAATATAAAATCAAAGCTCGGCTCGGCTGACTCGGTGAAGATCTTCGGCGAGATCAAGCCCGATCCCCCGATCGAGCTTATCGCCGCGGGACTCGCTTTCCTTATTGACGCGAAGGCCGACTGTGTCGTCGCGCTCGGCGGCGGCTCGTCGATCGACGCGGCGAAGGCGACGATTCTGATGGCGAAGCGTTCGGGCTTCAAGGATCAGATAAAGCTCATCGCGATCCCGACGACCAGCGGAACCGGATCTGAGGTCACAAGCTTCGCGGTCATCACCGACAAGGCGAAGGGAATCAAGTATCCGCTCGTTGACGACGAGCTTCTTCCCGATATTGCGATTCTCGATCCCGAGCTTGTCGTCTCCGCGCCGCCGAGAATCACGGCCGACACCGGATTTGACGTCATCACCCATGCGATGGAGGCTTACATCTCTACGGCGGCGAACGATTATTCGGACGCGCTCGCCGAGAAGGCACTGAAACTCGCTTTCGAGTATCTTCCGAGAGCCTACGCGAACGGAGCCGATATCGAGGCGCGCGACAAGATGCACACCGCGTCCTGCCTTGCCGGAATGGCCTTCAACGCCGTTTCGCTCGGAGTGAATCACGGAATCGCGCATCAGCTCGGCGCGAAGTTCCACATTCCGCACGGACGCGCGAACGCGATGCTTCTGCCTCACGTCATGCGCTACAACGCCGATCTTTCGGCGAACTTCGGCGCGAAGTGTGAGACAAGAGCCTCGCTGAGACTCGCGAATATCGCGAAGATGATCGGTCTTTCGGGCGGAAAAAATCCGCTCGACACGAACTCGCTCGTAATCGCGCTCTGCGATCATCTGACCTATATGCTCAGGATGACCGGAACCCCGCTCACCCTCGCTGACGCCGGAGTTTCGCGCGAGGCTTACGAGGCGCAGAAGCCCGCGATCATTGAGGCGGCTCTCAAGGACGCCTGCACGGCGACAAATCCGCGTAAGATGACGCCCGAGGGAGTCGAGGAGATACTCTCGAAGCTTCTCTGAGTGTAACAAATCTGACATAAAACGACACATACGCAGTGGGAGAAATTCCCACCGCGTATTTTTATTAAGAAAGAAAAAGAAAATGGAAAGCAAATACCTCAAAGCGTTAAAAGCGGCGTTTCCGCACACGATCCCGATTTTCGCGGGGTTCTGGTTCATCGCTCTGACCTACGGCATCTATATGAACGCCGAGGGCTTCGGATTCCTCTATCCCTGTCTCATGAGCATGACGATTTTCGCGGGCTCGATGGAATTTGTGACGGTGACGCTTCTTCTCGGAAACTTCGATCCGATTGGCGCGTTCATGCTGACGCTCATGGTGAACGCGCGGCATTTATTCTACGGCATCCCGATGCTCGACAAGTTCCGCGGCACCGGACTCAAAAAGCTCTATCTGATCTTCGGAATGTGCGACGAGACCTTTTCGATAAATTACACCGCCGACATTCCCGAGGACGTCGACAAGGGCTGGTTCATGTTCTTCGTTACGCTCTTGAATCAGCTCTACTGGGTCTCGGGCGCGACGCTCGGCGGAATCTTCGGCTCGCTGATCAAATTCAACACCGAGGGACTCGATTTCGTCATGACGGCGATGTTCGTCGTCATCTTCATGGAGCAGTTCTTAAAGGAGAAAAATCACATCCCGTCCTTCCTCGGACTCGGAATTTCGCTTCTCTGCCTTATCATCTTCGGCGCGGACAGCTTCATAATCCCGTCGATGATCGGAATTCTCGTTATCCTGAGCGCGGCGAGACTCAAGCTGGAGAAGGGCGGTGAGGCGGCATGACGTTCACCGAACAGATAATCACGATCGCGATGGTCGTGCTCGGCACGATGGTCACGCGTTTCCTGCCGTTTATAATCTTCCCGGCCGGAAAGCTGACGCCGAAATATGTGAAATATCTCGGCAAAGTTCTTCCGCCCGCCGTTTTCGGGATGCTGATAATCTACTGCCTCAAAAATGTCAGTATCTTCACCGGAAGCCACGGAATTCCCGAGCTTATCGCGATCGCCGTCGTCGTCGGACTCCACGCTTGGAGACGGCAGATGCTGCTCTCAATCGCGGGCGGAACTATCGTATATATGCTGCTGGTTCAGCTCGTCTTCTGATTTTCGGCGTGAGATCTCAGTTTTAATTCAAGCTCACTGAACCGCTCGTCGTCTCGGATGAAATCAAAGGATTTTGTGGTGAAATCATCGAGCAGTAAGTCGCAGGCATTGCCCTTGTAGTTCTTCGAGCCTGACCTCTGATCGAAGACGAGGCGGTTGACCATAGGCGCGGTGTAAGCGTAGCCGACGGTGATTTCCGACGCCTCGACCGCGTATCTGACGCTTTCGGCGAGAGCCGCGAGCGTCTTTTCTTTATCCTCTCGCTTCGCGTGCACGAAGGCGATCCATTCGTGGAATACCGACAGATCATTCGCACAGAAGCCGGACCGCCCGTCAGAGAAGAGCAGCCTGAAAAGCGAGACCGCGAACTCAAGCGCGGCGAGCCGTTCGTCGTCGGTCGAGCAGGATTTCAGCGTCATGTCGGAGGCGGCGAACGCCGCGCTCTGAATCAGCGCGAGCAGATATTTCTGCGTCAATTTCACGCCCTCCTCGCCGTCGGTGACAAATGCGGACAGACTCTGCCGTGTGCAGTAGACCGAGCCGCACATATCGGCGTATTTCAGCGCGTTTTTTGTTTCGTGAAGCTCATTGTAGACATAGCAGAGCGACGAAGCGGCGTGTTCGCGGAGCTTTGAGTCGGTCGACTCCGCTAAAACGCGCTCGCCGAGTTCGATGCGGCGTTCGCAGATCTCCTTCGGGTGCGGATAGTGCGGATCCTGACCGAGCGCGTCCATGAGGCCTGCCATGACGCGGCAGTTGTTCGGGAACTCCTTGTAAGCGTCCTCCCAGAGCGCGAGATTCGCCGGGACGTCGCCGAGATTCCGGAGCCGGAGACTTTCGGCTTCGAGCGATTTTATCCGCTCATCAATCCGCGCCTTGTCGATGCCCAAAAGCTCGTCGGTCGTGACGCCGAAGTAGAGCGCGAGCGCGGGGAGAAGGGTTATGTCGGGAAATCCCTCGCCGCGCTCCCATTTTCCGACCGACTGCGCGGTGATGCCGAGGTGATTTGCGAGCTCCTCCTGAGTGACGTTTTTCTCGCGCCTGAGCGCGCGGAGGGTGGAATTCATTGTGATGTTCATTTTATTGCTCCTTAGAAAAAAGTGACGATCGATCATCCTGTCTATATTTTACCACAGCGAGGTGGGAAAGTCAAGCACCGCTTGGTATATCATATGCTTGAAAAAACAACCGTGGGTTTTGATTTGTAACATTTTTTGGAATCACTTGACAAAACGCTTCGGACAATGTATAATATCATATGATATATATTAAATGATATGAAAGGCGGAAAATATGATAACGACTGAACGCCTTATCCTGCGCGAGATGACGCACGACGACTTCGACGCTCTCTATAAGGTTCTTGGCGACTCGGACATAATGCGGCACTATCCGCACACCTTTGACGAAAAGCGGGTCAGATTCTGGATCGACCGCAACATCGAACGTTATCGTGTCTTCGGCTTCGGACTTTGGGCGGTGACGCTGAAATCGACCGGAGAGATGATCGGCGACTGCGGACTTACGATGCAGAACGTGAACGGATTCATCCGCCCGGAGATCGGCTATCACATCGCGCGGGTTCATCAGCGACGCGGCTACGCGTCCGAGGCGGCGCGCGGCGTACTCGATTACAGCTTCGAAAGCACTCCGTTCGGCGTGATCTGCTCTTACATGAAGAAGGACAACATCGCGTCGTCAGCGACGGCAAAGTCGATCGGCATGAAGTTTGAGTCCGGGTTCACCGACAATGATGGCGAGCTTTGCGAGGTATATTCGATAAGCCGCGGCGAATGGAAGAAAATGAACAAATAAACGACACCGTCAGCGTTTTTTCGCTGACGGTGATTTGTTATTTCTTCTTTATGGGGTTCTCGAAGCGGTTCTTCGCGCCTTCCTCGGGAATTTTCGTCGGATAACCTCCGCCGAAGCAGGCGGCGCAGTGCGGTGCGTTTCCGGCTAAATGGCAGGCGTGGTCAAGGCTCAGATAACCGAGCGAGTCTGCGCCGATTATCCGCGCGATCTCCTCGTTCGTGTGGTGGCAGGCGATCAGATTGTCGCAGGAGTCGATATCGGTGCCGTAGTAGCACGGGCTTACGAAGGGTGGGGAAGAGATCCGGACGTGGACTTCGGTCGCTCCCGCCTCACGTACGAGCTTCACGATGTGTCCCGAGGTCGTTCCTCTGACGATCGAGTCATCGACAAGGACGACTCTTTTTCCCTTTATCGCGCTTTCAATCGGACTCAATTTGATGCGGACCTTGTCCTCGCGCTCGGACTGCCCGGGCGAGATGAAGGTGCGGCCGATGTATTTGTTCTTGACGAATCCGATTCCATAGGGAATTCCCGACGCTCTTGAGTATCCCAGCGCGGCGTCGATTCCCGAGTCGGGGACGCCGATCACGATGTCCGCGTCAACCGGATGCTCGGCGGCGAGATATTCTCCGGCTTTTAAGTGCGCTTCCTGAACCGAAACGCCGTCGATCACCGAGTCCGAGCGCGCGAAATAGATGTACTCGAAAAGGCAGAGCGCGGGCGTAGCTTTCTTGCAGTGATCCTTGATCGACTTCACGCCCTCGGTTCCGAAGACGACGATCTCGCCCGGCTCGATATCGCGGACAAAGATAGCCCCGACCGCCGAAAGCGCGCAGCTCTCGGACGCGACTATATAGCTTCCGTCCGGACGTATTCCGTAGCACAAGGGGCGCATTCCGCGCTTGTCGCGAAGCGCGATCAGCTTCATCGGCGACATGATGATGAGCGAATACGAGCCTTCAAGCTCGTCCATAGCCGCGCTGATCGCCTCCTCGATCGACGGATGGGTCAGTCTCTCGCGCGTGACGGTGTAGGCGATGATCTCGGTGTCGCTCGTCGTGTGGAATATTGAGCCTTTGAGTTCAAGCTCGGCGCGAAGCTCGGCGGCGTTTGTGAGATTTCCGTTGTGCGCGACCGCCATGTTGCCCTTGATGTGATGAACCTCGATCGGCTGACAGTTCGCGCGGCTGCCTCCTCCGGTCGTTCCGTAGCGGACGTGGCCGACGGCGATGTTGCCCTCGCCGAGCTTCGCGAGTGTTTCGTGATCGAACACCTCGTTCACAAGGCCGATATCCTTGTGCGACGTGAAGACTCCGTCGCGGTCGACGACGATTCCGCAGCTTTCCTGACCGCGGTGCTGGAGCGAATAGAGTCCGTAGTAAACGGTTGCCGCGACATTCTGATCCTTCGCGGAGTAGATTCCGAAGACTCCGCATTCCTCATGGATATTACCGAACATAAATTTTCCTGCCTTTCAAAGCGTCCCGATTTTTGGGGACGTGATTTTTCTTCAAAAATTTTCCGCCAAAAAAGCGCGCCCCGGCGCGAGAGAGGAGGATTCCCCTTTCGTTCCGGGACGTCATTGTCCTATTTATCGTATGTGCGGACGATATTCTCGGCGACCTCGCGTCTGGTGAATCTCGTGTCCATCGCCTGCTTTTCGATATAATGATGCGCGTCCTTCTCGGTCATGTTGAGATTCTCGATGAGAAGCCACTTCGCGCGGTTGACCATACGGATATCCTCCATCTTTTCACGGAGCGAACGGTTCTTCATCTCCATGCGCGAGAGTCTTGAACTGAGCGCGGCGAGAAGCTTGACCGCGGCGTAGAAGCTCTGGCGCGACAGCGGCTTTCCGAGCGTCAGGACTCCGCTGTCCTCGACTTTATAGGCCGTCTGGTCATAGATATCGCCCTTGACGCAGAGCATGATTCCCATTGTGCTGTCGGCAAGCTCGGTCGAAAGCTCGATGCCGAAATCATCGGGGAGCGGCGCGTTGATTATCAGGATATCCGACTGCGCCGATATTAAGAATCTCTTCGCCTCTCCGGCCGAATGCAGCGGCTCTTCAAGCTCAAACTCGTCGTTCGGGAGAGTTTCTTTCACAAAATCGAAAAATTTATCGGTCGCGCTGACGATCAGGACACGGTGCTTTTGTCTTGTTGGCGTCATAGATTCTTACCGTTTCAGAGCGACTTTATGAGTTTTTCGGGGAGGATCGACTTTATGAACTCACTGGTTCCCGCGAGTTCCATCGCCTCGTCGAGCGACGACGGTAGCTTTTCGAGCTTGTCGGTCACCGAGCTGTCGGCCGTGTAGAGATTGAGGTTGACCGGATCGGGACATTTCAGCTTCTTCTCAATTCCGTCAAGTCCGGCGTAAATCAGCATCGCGTAGGCAATGTAGGGGTTTGCGCAGGGGTCGGGCGAGCGAAGCTCGACGCGCTGATATTCGCCCTTCGCGGCGGGGATTCTTATGAGCTGCGAGCGGTTTTCGGGCGACCACGTGACATATTTCGGAGCCTTCATCTCGCCGAGTCTGAGATAAGATTCGGGACGGTTGTTGAAGAAGGCCGTCATCTCGCGGATGTGCGCCATGATTCCGGCCATGAATTCGGGCGTGTGGTCAATGCCGTCGGTCGATTTCAGCGAAATGTTGACGTGCATACCGTTTCCACTCTCGCCCTCAAGCGGCTTCGGCGAAAAATCGGCGTAGAGTCCGTTGTGCATCGCGGCGGCCTTGACAACGGTCACGAAGTTGACGGCGTTGTCGGCGGCGGTCATCGCGTCGCTGAATCTGAAGTCGATCTCGTTCTGTCCGGGTCCCTCCTCATGGTGAGAGGACTCGGGGCGGATTCCCATATCGATGAGAGTTAAGCAGATCTCGCGCCGGATATTCTCTCCCTTGTCCTCGGGCGCGACGTCCATGTATCCGCCGCGGTCGAAGGGGATCATGTTCGGGTATCCGTCCTCGTCGGTCTTGAAGAGGTAGAACTCGAATTCCGAGCCGAAGCTGACCGAGATTCCCTTTTTCTTGGCCGCGTCGATAGCGTTTTTCAGGATATATCTGCTGTCGCACTCAAAGGGGCTTCCGTCAGGATAGCGGATGTCGCAGAACATCCGCACGACCTTGCCGTGCGACGGACGCCACGAAAGGACGTTCAGCGTCGAGGGGACGGGGAAGAGCATGAGATCGCTCCGCTCCTCGCCCGCGAAACCGTGAATCGCCGAGGCGTCGAAGGAAATTCCGTCCTCGAAAGCGCGTTTTAATTCCGAGGGCATTATTGATACGTTTTTCTGTCTTCCCTTGGGGTCGCAGAAGGCGAGTCTTATGAACTTCACGTCTTCCTGCTCGATGAAGTCGAAGATTTCGTCGGCGGTATATTTCATATTACCGTAATCTCCTTAATGTGGATTCAATAATATTATATCACGTCGGAAACTCTCTGTCAATCGGCAGATTCGATAATATTGTTAATTTTCCTCGCTGAATTCCTTTACGCAGAGGCAGAGAAGGTTCCATGTTCCGCGGACGGAGTCTGCGATGCCCAGAATAAGACTCCACGATTGCTGTCAATTGTGATATATGACAATTAACACAGCTTTCGTAATGTAAATTTCCGGATTCCTGCGGAAAAATCGGATATGGGCTTGACAAACCGCGATTTGTGTGATATACTATAATATCAAATATTTTTTCAGGGGAAGATACTATGGAAAGAGAACTTGTAAAGCATATTTACGACGACAGCGAAACCTTTGGCGGCAAGACTGTCACGCTTGGCGGCTGGGTCAGAAATCTCCGCGACTCAAAGGCCTTCGGCTTCATCGACCTCAACGACGGCTCCTGCCACTCGAATATTCAGGTCGTTTTCGAGCGCGACAAGATAGATAATTACGACGAGATCGCCTCTCAGAACGTCGGCGCGGCTCTGGTCGTCACCGGAGTTCTCACGCTCACTCCCGGCGCGAAGCAGCCCTTTGAACTGAAGGCGACCGAGATAAAGGTCGAGGGAACCTCGACTCCCGATTACCCGCTCCAGCCGAAGCGTCACAGCGTCGAGTTTCTCCGCGAGCAGGCATATCTCCGCCCTAGAACGAATCTCTTCTCGGCGGTGTTCAGAGTCCGCTCCGAGGTCGCGTACGCGATCCACAGCTTCTTCCATCAGAGAGGCTTTGTCTATGTCCACACTCCGATCGTGACCGGCTCCGACTGCGAGGGCGCGGGCGAGATGTTCCGCATCACCACGCTTGATCTTGACAATCTCCCGAAAAACGAGGACGGCAAGGTCGATTTCTCGAAGGATTTCTTCGGCAAGTCAACCAACCTCACCGTTTCCGGACAGCTTGAGGCCGAGACCTTCGCGATGGCCTTCGGAAATGTCTATACCTTCGGTCCGACCTTCCGTGCCGAAAACTCGAACACCGCGCGTCACGCCGCCGAGTTCTGGATGATTGAGCCTGAGATCGCGTTCGCCGACCTCAATGACGATATGCAGCTCGCGTGGGATATGATCAAGTTCATCATAAACCACGTTCTCGAAAACTGCAAGCAGGAGATCGAGTTCTTCAACAAGTTTGTGGACAAGACTCTCCTTGACCGTTTGACCGCGCTCCGCGACGCCGATTACGTCAAGGTTGATTACACCGACGCTATTGACATTCTCTTAAAGTCCGGACAGCAGTTCTCGTATCCGGTTTACTGGGGCGTCGACCTCCAGACCGAGCACGAGCGCTACCTCACCGAGCAGGTATACAAGAAGCCGGTCTTCCTCATCAACTATCCGAAGGAGATCAAGGCCTTCTATATGCGCCTCAACGACGACGGAAAGACCGTCGCGGCGATGGATCTTCTCGTTCCGGGTGTCGGCGAGATCATCGGCGGCTCACAGCGTGAGGAGCGTCTTGACGTTCTCCGTGAGCGCATGAAGGAGCTCAAGCTCTCCGAGGAGGATTACTGGTGGTATCTCAACCTCCGCAAGTACGGCGGAACGAAGCACGCGGGCTACGGTCTCGGCTTCGAGCGCATCATCATGTACATCACCGGGGTTTCGAACATCCGCGATGTCCTGCCCTTCCCGAGAACGGTCGGCAACGCAGAGTTCTGATAAAACAGCAAAAAAGGCGATATCCGCGGTCGGATACCGCCTTTTTTAACCGCGGGAGGTGAGTTTACGATGACAATTGAAGAGATAAAAGTCCGCCAGATGGCAAACCAGCACCTGCTGACCCCGGCGGACAAGCTGACGGTGCTCCATGATCTATGCGGAGTTCAGGCACAGTTCATGTCAAACGCTCTGCATTCGCTGAGAATACGGTGCAAGGACTTTGACGAGAAAACGATCCGGGAAGGAATTGTGAAGAACTGGACTGTCCGCGGAACAGTCCACGTGTTCGCACAGGATGATCTACCACTGTTCATTCACTGCAACAACGGAAAGGATTACCTGAGCAAGAACTGGCGCGGATACACATACTGGAATCAGCGCGACAAGTGGGTGCTCTCGCCCGAGAGGCAGGCATATCTCACGGAGGTGATTTTAGCGGCACTCAGAGAATCAGAGCTTACGAGAGAGGAACTCAAGATAGTTTGCAGACAGAACGGCATGACCGCGACCGAGGAGGGCTGTATGTTCGAACAGTGGGGCGGCGGAATCCGTGAGCTCTGCGAGCGCGGCTTCATGAACTATGTCGTTCAGGAAAAGAAGGCGTTCTGTCTCTCGCCCCCATTCATGCCGATCCCCGAGCGGGAGGCGAACCTTGAAATCGCCCGGCGGTATTTCACAAACATGGGACCGTCGACGATACACGACGCGATGTATTACTTCCACGCGACCGCCGCGCAGGTAAAAGAATGGCTCTCAGAGCTGCCTGTCACGGCGGTAGAATGCGAAGGCAAGACGTATTATTATATCGAAAACGGTCAGTCATATGACAAGGAAATTCCGGAATGTCTGTTCCTCGCGGGATTTGACCAGCTTCTGCTGGCTCACGAGAAGAAGGAAAGTTTGTTTTTGCGCGGGGAAGATTTGAGAGCGATTTTCAACCTCGCCGGAATCGTGATGCCCGCGCTGATGATCGGCGGCGAGGTGGTCGGCAAATGGAAAAAGAAGGGCGGAAAGCTTTTGGTCACACCATTCAGGACACTTACGCGTCGTGAGAAGGAGCTTGTCACCGAGACGGCCGGAAGGCTCTGGAAGGACGATGTGGCGTTAAGCTTTGATGAACAGTGAAGAACGGTGGAGAATTTTCCGCCGTTTTTCGCTTTCAGCGGCAGATTTCGCGCCGTTTCAGTGTCTTTATAGGTGAAGGAGATGAGAAAATGAAAAAACTGCTTATGATTCTGACGCTGTCCGCGCTCATTTTCACTGGCTGTGCGGACGAAAAGGGGACGACTGTTTCGGATCTCTGCGTTTTCAGTCTGACAGCCGACGGAATTCCGATGAAGACGATGCTTTCGACCGGAAAGCGAACGGCGGTCTGCGTCGATCCGCTTTGTGATCACGGCGTGGACTGCACGCTTTACGGCTGTGAGGATTATATCGTGTGCGGAAATCAGTTCGTCTTTGTCAGAGGAAATCTTTCGGTTGACCGGAACACGGGCGAACAGTCGGGTGCGATCGAGCTTATCGCGTATGACATGACAAGCGGCGAGGCGGCGCGGCTCGACCGGATGGACGACGCGATTATTCTGCTTGGAAGCTGTGACAGATATGTGTTTTTCAGTGCCGCCGAGAGGGATGAGTCCGGGAAAAGCGTTTTTCGCGTCTTCCGCGCCGACATAAAGAACCGTAAGGTGATCTCGCTGCCGCTCGGCGAGTTTGCGGCGGAGGAGAATGTCGACACGAGTCTGGTTCCGGCTGTCTGGACGATCGCGGACGGCAGGGTTTACTGGTATTTGCCGGGCGAGGACGGATATGAGTATTTCACGACCGACCTTGCGGGGAAGAATAAGCGGGCGATTGAGATCGACGAGCCGTGCCTTATGAACGGCGTGTACCATGACGGATTCGCGTATTTCACCGAAAGGGTCAGCGAAAAGGCGTTTTCGGAGTGTTCGGATCAGCTTGAGCGGCTTGAGTGGATGAACGTGAACCGTCTCTGCCGGGTTGAGCTTTCGGGCGGCGGGAAGACGATAATCTCCGAAAATGTCGCTGATTACATCGTCACGGACGACGGAATATTCTTTGTGTCGGTCGAACCAGAGCCGCGCGGATTCGTGAAGAACAGCGAGACGTATTACGATCTGTTCGGCGGGAAGGTTTACCGCTCGGATGGCGTGAAAACCGAGCTTTTCTGCGAGATAGGGTATGACCTGAGTGTCAGCGGCGGGACGTTCGCGGGATTTCGCGGCGGATATATCGCGCTTTCGTTTATGGATGACGTCGCAGAGGAATATTACGCGAGCGGGTTTGATTACAATGTTTCCGACAGGTTTATTATAATTGACACGCGCACGGGCAAATGCGGGATCAGTGAGTGAGGAAAGACAATTGGCGAAAAACGACGGGAGACCGTCGTTTTTTGCGGCAGATATATTGACAATTACGGAAAAGTGTGTTATAATCGTGTTGTTGGGCAAGATGATTATTTGTCTGATAATATATTTTGAAAGGATAAAAATATGGAACAAATCAAAAGCGGCGATAGTATTGATATCGAAATAATCGAACATACAGAAGACAATATACCACCGGAGAGAAAAATTGAAATCACTGATAAGGATGTGTTGGCGCGTCTTTCAGCCGCTATGCCGGGACTTATGAATTTTGTCACGAATACCGCGACGACTGGGAAGATGGGACAGCTTTATGAAGTCAGGGGACTTGTCAAAGGCATGGAACTCGCGAAATCGGGCAATATGCCAAACGCTTTCAGAGGAATAATCAAAGACAGCGGCGGTAAGATAATCGGACAGGCGAACCTTGTGAACGCCGGAGAAAGCGCGTTCGGCGTCGCGAACGCGGTTTCATCGGTTATGAATGTGGCGTCGATGATCGTTGGGCAGTATTATATGTCGAAGCTCTCAGATCAGCTCGGAGAGCTTAACGCGAAGGTGGATGAGATACTCAGAAGAAATGACGATGAAATAAAGGCTAAAATCATTAAATATTCGATTGATCTTAAGAGCATATCCGCGCGTAGAGCGGAAATATTTGAACATGATGATGAAAGAAAGAGAACGCTGGACAAGCTTTACAACATTGAAGATGATTGTAAAAAATGTATAATTGGTGCTTGCATAAGAATAAACAGATATTGCGATGAAAAGCTTACCACGTATAAGACCTTCGAAGAAAAGTCCGGTTATATTGAAAACAATATTACATATAAAAATGCTTTTTACTGCATTTTACGTTTAGTATGCGAACTCAAATGTGTTTTCGATGATAAAGATATTCCGATAGAGTATTTACATGGCGAGCTTGAAGATTATTTTTCTGAATGTCCGGAAAATAGTGATGAAATCGAAAATTTCGGCAAAAATCTTGAAGCAGAGTTGTACGGAAGAAAGCACCGATATGAGAAGCTTTGCAAAGCCTCTGGTATAGTCTCGAATATAGGCAGTTTTGGAATATTGTCTTCAATCGGAAAAAAAACCGATGATTGGGTTTTGAATGAGTTTCAGAAGAAAATTGATAAAATATCCGATAAAAGACGGGGATTGAGCGAGAACCTGTCAGAGGTTGAGAATTTGAGATTTTGCGAAAGTGATCTCTCTCTTCTCTTGCAGGACGGAAAACTCTACTACCTCAAACCCTGATCACAAATAAAAAACGACGGTCACCCGTCGTTTTTTCTGTCAGTTCAAAAACTCAAACTCCGTGTCCCGCACGATCGGAAAGCTTACAAGCTCCTCCGATTCAAGCTCTGCGCGGTGCATATCAACGGCGGCGACACGGCAGCTGTCGTAGGTGCGGTAGTAGTAAATCCCGCGGTCGGCGTTCACGCAGGACGTGTAGATCGTGTACTCGTGTTCGCCGTTTTCAAGCTCGCAGCATCCGCGCTGCTGCTCGACCGAGCCGAGAATGTGGAAGAGCTGGCTGACGTTCCCGGCCTCCGAACCGTCTGACACCGAGTTTGCGCGGACAAACGCGGCGCGTACGAATCTTGACGCCGACGAGAGGTCGCCGGGAAGTCCGATCGCGCCCATTCCGCGACTGTAGGACTCGATTCCGAGTCCGGAGCGGTTTTCGGCCGGCTTTGCCGAGAGATTCAGATAGTTGTTCAGCATGAAGCTCTGGAGCGGGAATGACGGCTCATTTGTGAGGACGCCGAACGGATTTTCGTAGAGGTTGAGCCGATCTTCAGTCGATTCGACGACGACGCAGGATTTTTTGTCGGCGATGAGCCAGTGGAGCTTCGCGGACGGAAGCCCGGGCGCGAACTGTTCCCCGGTGATAACGGTATTTCCGAGAAGACTTGCGGCCTCGTCAACCGATCCGCATTTTGAAAGGAGCCATGGGATGAATTCAAACTGTGCGACCGATTCCTTTCCCGGCGAGGGCGCGTGGTAGACCGTGCTTTTTGTGAAATTGAGCCCGGCGACGCAGAGTCCGGCCTCGTTCACAGCGTCGTAGTAGAGCGGGTAATTATCGCGGATATGCGCCATTCCGATCATAGCGTAATGTTCGCGGATAACCTCGCCCGAGCGGAAGCTGAACGGAAATTTTCGCGGGGTTATCGCGACGCTCTCGCCCCAAGAGCGTTCATAATCTAGATTCCGGCCGAAATAAAAATCTTTCGCGGTATATGTCGCGGCTGTACACATAGTGTTTCCTCCTCTGGATTCCTGATGGATATAGTTTAACACAAATCCGGCTGTTTATAAAGCGGAAATTGTTACGGAGAGGAAAACAATCACGGAGAAAGCGGAATGGGTTCACAAAGAAACTTTTGATGAATTTTTTATTTTCCTCTTGACAAATCCGAAGCGTTGTGATATACTTTTACCTGAAGATAGTTGTACCTGCAACTACATGGTTGTACATACAAGTAAATGGAGGAAATCATGGATCATCAGGCACGTAAAATCACCAAGATCGCGCGGGAGGCCGAACGTCTGCTTTCGCTTACAATGCGCGGCGAGGGCGTCGGAACGGCTGAAATCGACTGCATCCACGCCGTCAGACACAATCCCGGCATAACTCAGACCGAGCTTTCGGCAAAGCTCAACGCCGACAAGCCCGCGATTGCGCGGAGAATCGCCAATCTCGAAAAGAAGGGCTATCTGCGGCGCGAGCCGAATCCCGAGGACGGCCGCAGTCAGCTCCTCTTCGCGACCGACAAGGCCGAGTCGCTCCGCGGCGGAAAGGTCGAGACCGAGAACGAATTCTATGAATATCTCATGGAAGGACTCGACGAGGAGACGCAGAAGTCATTCCTGGCGGCTCTTGACGTCATCTACCGCCGCTCGAAAACCGAGAGCCGCGCGGGATTCCCGAATTTGTTAAAACGATTGGAGGAAAAGAAAAATGAAACCGGAAAGCAATAAGGGTTTCAGACCCGACCGCGTGGCATCCTATTTCAGAATGGAATGGCTCGCGCTGACCTTCGTCACGATCTCCGGACTCATTTACAACTTCGGACTTCTCGCGGGGCCGTGGTTTGAGGGAAAGATGGCGCAGAAGCTCGCCGACATTCACGTCGGAAACGCGGCCGCTTCCTCAATGCTGATCCTTGTCATCGCTTACATAGTCGTGACGCTGATCGTTCAGGGCGCGAGATTTATCAAACGCTTCTACGTCAGACGCTTCGCCAACAATATCAACCGCAATATGAAGGGCGTTCTCTACGCGAATCTCGTCCGCAAGGATCGCGCCGGACTCGAATCCGACGGCGCGGGCGAGCTTCTGACCAAGGCGATCTCGGACGTCGACGACTGCGCGGAGGGTATGCGCAAGTTCACGACCGAGGTTTTTGACACCGGAGTCGCGGCGGTTGGATATGTCATCATGCTCTTTAGCTACGACTTGAAGCTCTCGCTGCTCTGTCTCATCTTCCCGCCCGTATCCTACATCTGCGCCGAGCTTATGAAAAAGTCGATTCAGCGCGCCGGAGCCGCTTACAAAAAGGCCGCGTCGGCTCTCAGCGGCGCGACGCTTGACCGCTCCAAGAACGCCGTAACCTACCGCGTTTACGGATGCGAAAAGGCGCGCGAGGCCGCGTATGAAAAGGCTCTTGACACCTATGAGAAAACCGCGGTCAGCGCGAACATCCGTCAGTCGGCTCTGCCGCCGCTGTATCTGGTCG
>CAKSVM010000005.1 GCA_934503195.1 uncultured Eubacteriales bacterium | reverse complement strand
GGCGGACATCGCGGCGGGGAGCCCCCGCGGGCGGACATCGCGGCGGGGAGCCCCCGCGGGCGGACATCGCGGCGGGGGCCCCCGCGGGCGGACATCGCGCGGCTTGTTTCTACTATATTTTAGCTTATCCCCCGCGCTCACGCCTCCTCCGTCGGCTCGTTCCTCCGACCTCCCGGTCGGAGGAAGTGCTTGAAGGGGACAACTCAGATGTAAAAAAAGTACTCTTTCGTTTGAAAAGAGTACTTTTCTTTTGCTAATAAGTTATCTTCGGGTCGAGGCCGTGGATGAAGCCGTTCGCGTCGGCTGAGCTGACGTCGCCGCCGATCACCTTATTGCGGCTCATGAGAATGCTCACCCAGACCTCGCCGTCATAATCCGGGTAGTTCGTGACGCGGTAGGTATATCTCATGACTTGCTTCTTATGGTACTTCGAGAGGTCGAAGCCCTGCTTTTTCTGAAGCTCGTTATAGCTCTGGAAAACCTTATCGAACTCAGCCGGGATCGTCACCTCGACCTCCTCCAGCGGCTTTGAGTCGACCTCCCAGCCGAAGCTGCGGAGGAAATTCACGCGGTCATCGGCCGTCTTGATCTTATCGAACTTAACCGACTCCGAAACGTCTACGCTCGCCGTTGGCGCGGCCTCGGGAATAGCCGTCGGAATAAAGAACAACAGCGTCACAAGCGCGATGAGCGCGACCGTCGTCACTCCGAAGAACTTCAGCGTACTCCCCCTCAACGAATAAATGAACATATCTTACCCTCCCTCAGGATTCTGTGGTAAAGTATATTGGGAAATCGCAAAATATATTCCGGGAATACGGAAAGAGCGCGAAAAAAGCCCGCCTGAGCGGACTTTTTTTCAGAATTTATCAGCGACCTCCTGCAAAAGCCGCAAAAGTCCGGGATTCGCGCCTTCGGGGACGAACTTATTCCCGAGCGTAGATCTTCCGCAGAGCTTTTTGTACCAGACATAGCCGAGAAGCATCCGGCCGTAGATAAGGTGCATATGGAACGCGTCGCGGTAGAGCGACTGACCGCCGTTTTTCGAATCAAACTCCGGCAGCTTCTTCGCCGCGTGGACGGCCTCGCCGGACGGGATCAGTTCGAGTCCGTATCGCGCCGCGTAGTCGTGCGTCGTCGCGTAGATCATTCCGTACATGACATCGGGATTCGACTCGTAGAACGGGAATCCGCCATGCGTCGAGCAGTACTCATATTCCCATGTCTCCTGAAAAGCGTATCGCGGAGACGTGCAGAGAGCCTTCACGCCGTCCAGAAGCTTCGGAAGGTACGGAAGATAGGTTTCAGGACGTCCGGCCATGTGACTGACCTGCTGGAGCGTTATGACGTCCCAGTTCTCGTCGCGAAGTGCCGCCTGAATTGACGAGCGCGGCGCGTCCTCGGTGATTCCGTTCGTCTCATACGCGTACGCGGCCGCCTCGGATTCAAAATTATGCCAGTGTAGTTCGAGCGGACAGCCGCCGATATAAAGATTCTTCGTCAGAAGCTCAAATCCGTCAGCCTCGGCGATTTTGTGAAGCCAACGCTGGGCGTCCTGCGAAAAGCTGTTTCCTATAGATAATATTTTCATTTCACACCTCAATAAACCATAAACGCGCCGATTCTGACCGCGTCCCCCTCGGACTCGTCGTTCTTTTTATCCGAAACGCGAAGCTCAAGGATATGCTCGCCAAATTCAAGCTCATCACAGAGCGTCACACTGCACGCGCGGTTGAACTGCTTGCAGTACTTGTCCCACGTGCTGGCCGTTCTCTCTTTGCCGCCGTCGATCGAATAAATTACGTCGCCCGAATCCTTCGAGAACATACAATACAGCCCGACGCGGCGTCCTGTGAATCTGAGCGTCAGCTTTCGGCCGGGTCCGAGAGCCTCTATACAGTGTTCAAAGCGGTCGCACGGCATCCTTTCGGGGCTTGTGAAGTCAGACTCAGCCTCATAGGGATCGACAAGTCTCGCGGCGATCCGGTCAGACGACGAAATCGGCTCCGGAAGAGTCTTTTCGGTCAGTCCTGAAGGTTCTCCGGTGAGATTTTCGGCGAGAAATTTTTCGATCGCGTCCTCGTAGATCCGATATCCGGCGTCGTTCGGGTGAACCGTGTCGGTCGTGAGAGCCTTCCAGCTTTCGGCCGAGTCGCTGCCAGAAAGAAGTACCTTCGTCCTCAGAATCTCGCCCATATCGATCTGCGGGATTACATACCGACGCATGACGGCCGAGTGCGCGCTTCTAGCCACATATTCCCCGCCCGACGAAATGCGGTCGGAGATCGCCTTTGTCGTCGTGTGGACATAGATTATGTCCGCGTAAGGATTCTCCCTGTAAATCTTTCTGACAATCGTCTCTGAATTCGCGAGAATCTCGTCATAGTTCCCAAGTCCGTCGTTGACCGAAAACTCGACAAAAACCAGATCTGGTTCGCCGGACAGCAGATCCCGTTCCATGCGGAAGATTCCGAGCATACTTCCCGTCCCGCCGATCGCCGCGTTGATTGTCGTGATCTCTGTATCCGGAAAATTGTCGCGGAACCATCCGGCCGAAAGGCCGCGCCATGATTTGTCCTCGCACGACGCCCCGGCTCCGG
This sequence comes from uncultured Eubacteriales bacterium, assembly GCA_934503195.1. Taxonomy (GTDB): domain Bacteria; phylum Bacillota; class Clostridia; order Oscillospirales; family CAG-272; genus Flemingiibacterium. Next base: position 66,071 of record CAKSVM010000005.1, on the reverse strand, counting down.
CCGTGATCGAGCCGCCGAAATATCCGATTGTCAGCCGTCCCGCATGCCTCAGCTTATATAAAGTGTTTTCGAGCATAAAAACCTCCTGCAAAAAGAAAACGGGAGAAGCGCGGGACTGCGCGAAAATCGCGTTCAGTCCGGCTCTTCTCCCATCAAAGTCAATTATTTCGCGGTAGCGGGGTCGAAGGTGACGTACATGTAGGTGATGACGTCGCCGTCGGCGATAGCGTTTACGTTCGCCTTACCGGAGGTCGGCTCAACGTCGTTGATGTAGTACATCCAGTAGTGAGCGATGCCGGTTTCCTTTTCGGTGTAGTCCTTGAAGTCCTTGATGTTGAGAACCGAGTCTTCACCCTCAGTGAGGTCATACGCGATCTCATTGAGTTCGCAGGCCTCTCTGAATGCCATAAGAACGGTGGGTGCGGCGTCCTGAACCTCAACCACAGTGTCGAGAATCGGCTCCTCAGGATCGTCGCCGATGATCTTGACGGTGACGTTGATCTTGGGTGCCGTGACATTTCCGCAGGAAGCGAAGGTGAGCAGTACGCAGACTGCCGCAAGCGCAAGGGCTAAAACGCGAGTGAATTTCATTTTGTAGAATCCTCCTGAACAGTGGTATGTTTTTTGTCCATGAGTATATTATACTATTTTCTTTCGGTTTTGTCAAGGTCATTTCGGTATTTTTTTGTCCGCGCTCGAAATTTGTTTACAACTCGTTGTGCATTATAGCCAAAATGGAAAAACAGGTTTGTGCATTTAGTTCAGGACAATTATTCCGAGATTCAGATACGCGGCGTAAACCAGCCATACAAGATAGACCGACATCGCCGCCGCGCTGACAAAGTATATCCGGACAAACGCCGAGATCGCGCACAAAGTCGACACGATCATCACGAGTATCGCCAGAAACGCCGCGAAAAACGCTCCCGCCCCGAAAAAGAGCGGCGACCAGATCAGGTTGAAAACCAGTCCGATCCCCCAGAAAAGCAGTCCGCGCCATTTCTCGCCCGAAAGCGCGCGCTCACACGAACAGGCGACCGCCCCCGCAGCTGCGCCGATGAGCAGATAGAGAAAGGTCCAGACAACCGGAAAAACGAACGCGGGCGGGGATCCGGGCGGCTTTTCGAAGAATCTGTACATGAGTCCGAATCCGGGTGTGCGGCTGACCAGCGCACTTATCGCTCCAAGGATCAGAGTCACTCCCGCGCCGATTATCACGCAGACCGGGTTTATCCTCGAAAGCTCGGATCTCACGCGATTCGTGAGCTTTGAAAGACAGAGCGAAGACATAAAAGATCACCTCACAGGATCCTATGAGGTGATCTCTTGATTTATGACGGTTTTCCGGAATTATCCGCTAAGCCGCGGGAGTCTGCGCCGGATCGGTCACGTCCGTGCCGCCTCCCGGCTCTCCTGTGTCGGTGCTATCGCCGCCCTCAGGCACGTCAAGATCGGGTTCCGGCTCTTCCGGATGAGCGTGTTCATAGCAGTAGCTGTTATAGACGCGCTTGCCTTTCGTGTCGCTGTAGCCGGGATACTGACCCTCGCCGTAGAGTCCGATATAGAACGGCGAATCGTTGTCCTCGGGCATCGGCGTTCCGTCCGGAACCTCGCGCCATGTATACTGCGAATCGGTGATCTTGATCGAGAGCGGGAGAGTCCGGCTCCATTTGAGAAGTCCGACCTTCTTCACGTTCTTCTCGGGGCAGTTAGGGGTCGCGATTCCTCCGGTCACGGTGTCATAATCGACGAGAATATGCTTGTCGCAGTATTCGCTGGGAACCGTGGAGGCCGTGAAATAGCCCTTTTCGGCGCGGCTTTCGCGCGGGTCGGCATAGCAGGCCTCGCTCATGAGCTTTCCGGAATCCTTACAATAAGTCGCCTCGACGATTCCGTCGGCGAGTTCAAAGGTCTTCAGCGTCGTCTTGCCGGTCGCGGCGTCGGAAAGAATCTGCTTGTGGGCGTTTCGCATTATCATGTCCCATCCGACGACGGTCGGGTTCCAAGCGAGCGTTCCGATCTCCTGCGGCATTTCATAGCCGAACCAGATTCCGCAGACGTAATACGGCGTGTAGCCGACAAACCAGCGGTCAAAGTCGCTCGAAGTCGTTCCGGTCTTTCCGGCGACGTTCATCTGATTCTGAAGCGTGCAGGCTCTCGCGGTACCCTTCGTGACGACGTTCTGGAGCATCTTTGTCATTATCGACGCGGTCTGCTCGCTTATGACAACGTGGCTCTCCGACTCGTTTTCGAGTATGACGTTGCCGTTCGAGTCCTTGACATAAAGCCATGTGCGCGGCTTGTTGTAGACTCCGCCGTTGACGAAGATCTGATAGCTTGCCGTCATTTCAAGCGTCGTGACGCCGAAGTTCATCGCTCCGAGCGCGAGCGGCGCGTAATCTTTGTCGCTGATTCCTGTGCCGTTGTATTCCCCGGCCTCGATGAAGCTTCCCATATTGAGCTTGTTGCGGACAAAATCAAAGGATTTATCGAGAGTGAGATCCTGAAGAATCCGCAGAGCGACCGTGTTTACCGAACGCGTCACGGCGTCGTTGACCGTCGTGAGTCCGTTGTTGACCTCGGGAAGGTTCTTCGGATAGGGAATCGGGTTAGTCTTTTCGGTATCGCTGTCCTTGTAGTTGAACCAGACCGGGCAGTCGTCATAGACTGTGCCGTAGGTTATAAGTCCGTACTCAACCGCGGGCGCGTAGACCGAGAGCGGCTTTATCGACGAACCGGGCGAACGGGTCGTTCCGGTAGCGTAGTTGAGGATAAGGTTCGCGTTCTTCTCGCCGCGCGCGCCGACCAGCGCGACGACGTCGCCGTTCTGCGGGTCGATTATCACAGACGAGGACTGCGGCTGTACGGCGTTCCGGGTTGTCGGGAAGGTTGTCTCGTCGATATAGAGATCCTCGAGCATTGTCTGAAGCTCGGGATCCTGAAGCGTGTAGATATTCAGTCCTCCGGTGTAGAGGTAGTTGTACGCTTGTTTCTGGGTATAGCCGAACTTGTCCTGAAGGGCCTCGACAACCTCGACGATGACCTGGTCGGTGTACCACGAGTTTGTCGTGACAGAGACGTCACGCGCGCGTCCCTGATAGTCAAGGACAAGCTCCTTTCCGTACGCCCCGTCGTATTCCGCCTGAGTGATCTTTCCCTGATCGAGCATCTCGTCAAGGATCAGATTGCGGCGGATCGCCTGCTTATCGGGATTCTGCACGGGATCGTATTTCGTCGGCGAGTTGGTGATCGCGGCGATCGCGGCGCACTCGATGAGCGTAAGCTCGCTGACATCCTTGTTGAAATAGGTGTAAGCCGCCGCCTGAACTCCGTAGCAGTTCTGCGAGAGATAGATATTGTTGAGATAGAGCTCGAGAATCTGCGTCTTGTCGAGCTTTTTTTCGAGATTCAGAGCCTGAAGTATCTCCTGAACCTTACGCTGAGGCGTGTAGCTGTCGTTTCCGGTGACGTTCTTGATCATCTGCTGGGTGATCGTCGAACCGCCGCGGTTGCGTCCGAGCGGGATGAAATAGTTGACGACCGAATACGCCGTCGACTTCCAGTCAACCCCGTGATGGCTCCAGAAACGCTTGTCCTCGATAGCGACGAAGGCGTCGACAAGATTCTTCGGAATCTTCGTGTACGAAACCCAGATACTGTTGTCCGAGCCGTAGAGACGCTGATCCTCAAGCTCGACCTCGGTGCCAATGCGGTTCTGGCGGTCGTCGAGCGAGTCGTATTTCATGTAATAAATCCGCGAGGTCTGGTTCGTGTTCGAGACGCTGAACTGTTCGAGATCGACCTCGGGGTCGATGTTGTTCTTGACATAGACGGCAAAGACCGTGCAGACGATTATTCCGGTTATGAAGCAGATTAAAAGCACCGTCATCAGAATATTCAGGATATACGAGAAGATCCTTCCGACGATCTTTCCGGCGAGCTTCCCCGCCCCTGCGGCCTCCTTTGACCAGTTGACCTTGTTCTGCGGCCTGTTATTCATATTCCTGTTCAATTTAATAAATCACCCCTTGTCTCTCATAAGACGTAAAAAACGGAAAAAAGTTCCACTCGGTGCGGATAATTCTATTATATCGCATTATATCGGATATTTTATGAACGCGGGAGAAAATTTACATCTTCGCGTCGGGCTTGTCGTCGGGACGCACCTCCAGTGCGACCTCGGACGAGCGTTTTTCGGCGGCATGACCGATGAGATTTCCAAGGAAGATTATCAGAAGCCCGACAAACACTCCGCCAAGATCAAGTCCGAGCGAGAGATGAATCGCGTCGCCCTCGGTGACAAAGGTCTTGACAAGAAGATAGTTGTAAAAGCGTCTCATGAAAAGCACGAAGGTGTAGCCGATCATGACCGAAAGCCCGATGTAGATTCCGTATCTTCCGTTCTTTCTGCGGTAAGGATCGCCCTCGGCGAGACTTGACATCAGCTTTGACAGGAAGAGCGAGACCGGAGCCATCATACAGCAGACCGCCGCGACCATGATAAGCTCGGCGTAAATGACCGTCTTGATATCGCCGAGCGTCACCGAGTCGTACGGAACGTCGATCCGGATTCCGTTTCCGATCGTCAGCGAATAGTACTCGTTTTCATGAAGGCTCATCAGCGGCGGGAGGAGCATATCCTCGACCGAAGTGTTGACAAGAAAGACGATCAGCGCGACGATTCCCGACAAAAGGAGTCCGCCGATGAAGACATAATAGAGTATCCTGAAAACCGGGGCAAAGAGCTTTGAGAACGCGACCACTCCGCCGTATTCACTTTTAGGGGTCTTGTTTTTCTTTTTCATGGCCTTCTCCTTTATTTCGCAACGACGTTTTCGGCTCCGAGAAGCGCGCGCAGTTCGTTCTGCACGAACCCGGTCGCCATGAGCCGTATTCCGTTCAGCTTCATATATCCGGATTTTGACTTGTCGTAGAACACAACCTCGCAGGTTCCGTCGCAGAAGATATTCACAAGGTTCATCGCCTTTCTGAATCCGCGATCCGAATCGTCGGCCCTGTCGACGCGGAGATAGATTCTCGACGGCATCGGCTCCGGCTGTTCGTTATAGCCCTGATAGCGCGGCTGATATCCGTTCCGGGGATTCTGATAGCTTTGCGAACTCCGTGAACCATACTGATTCTGACCGCTCTGACCATATTCCGGCGGAACCGGCGGCTCCTGATACGCCTGGTCATAAGCCTGTCCGCGCGGCTGATATCCGCCGCCCTGCGCGTCGAAAAGCCCTGACGCTCCGCCGACGTGGAATTTTTTCACATTATTCCGCGCGGGAGCGGATTCGGGCGTCGTTTCCGGAGAATCGACGAAATCGGCGTTGTCGATGAGCTTGACGATTCCCGACGCGAGAAGCTTCGGCGGCTCCTCGTCGCGGATTGAAAGCTGTCCGGTGACGCAGAGCGCGTTGTCGCCGCCAAGCTGAACCGAGCATTTTTCAAGTGTTTTCGGAAAGATGACGACCTCAAGCTCAGCAAAGTTATCCTCAAGCGTCAGAAAAGCCATCTGCGCGCCGTTCTTTGTCGTCTTGGTCTGGCATTTCGCCGCCGTGCCGCAGACAGTCAAAGTCTGACGGTCGGTGAATTTCCCGGAATTCTCGCCGTCCTCGGAGAACGCGATCAGAATTTCGCTTATCGGTGTCGGCTTGATCTTCGCGATATGCTTTGAGAAATCGTCAAGAAGATGACCCGAGAAGCAGATTCCCGAGCATTCCTTTTCGAGTCTCAGCTTTTCGCGGAAGGAGAGCTCGGGAATATCGGGATAGGTGAAGGTGTCCGGCCGCTCGTCGCCGAGTTGCGAGAAGAGATCGAGCTGTCCCGCGATATTCGTCCGGTTCTTGTCCTGATAATGGTCGATGATCTTCTCATACACCGCGAGAAGCTGACTGCGGTAGATCCCGAGGCTGTCAAACGCACCGGCCTTGATTAAAGCCTCGACCTGACGCTTGTTCATCTCCTTCGAGTACATCCGCTCGATGAAATCCTCGAACGAGCTGAATTTCTGCGATTTCCGCGCCTCGACGACGCGGTTCACAAAGCCCTCGCCGAGATTTTTAAGCGCGAGCAGACCGAATCTTATATATCGGTCGCTTCCGTTCCGGTAAGCGTGGAAGCTTGCCGTACTCTCGTTTATGTCGGGCGGAAGGATTCTTATCCGGCATCTCGCGCACTCGGAGACATATTCGGCCGTCTTCGAGGCGTTGCCCATGACCGAGGTCATAAGCGCGGCGAGATATTCGCAGGGGTAATGACTCTTCAGATACGCCGTTCGGTAAGCGAGGATCGCGTAAGCCGCGGCGTGGCTTTTATTGAAGGCGTAGCTCGCGAATCCCGACATTTCGTCGAACAGCGTGTTCGCGGCGTCCTCCGGAACGCCGTTCTTCGCCGCGCCCTCGACGAAGATGACGCGCTCCTTCTCCATTTCGGCCACCTTTTTCTTGGCCATCATGCGTCTGACCAGATCCGCGCGGCCGAGAGAATATCCCGCGACCGTCCGGCAGACCTGCATGACCTGCTCCTGATAGACCATACATCCGTAGGTCACGTCGAGTATCGGCGCGATCAGCGGCGTCACATAGCTGATCTTCGACGGATCGCGGCGGTTCTCGATGAATTTCGGTATCGAGTCCATCGGCCCGGGGCGGTAGAGCGAGATCGCGGCGATGACGTCCTCGATCGTGTCGGGGCGGAAATTCATCAGCATCTGGCGCATTCCGCCAGACTCAAGCTGAAAGATTCCGTCGGTGTTGCCCGACGAGATGAGTTCATAGGATTTCCTGTCGTCAAGCGGAAGCGAGTCGACCGAGAAGTCCGGCTCGCTCTCGCGGATCTGCCGCTCGGTATCCGAGATTATCGTGAGATAGCGCAGCGCGAGAAAGTCGAACTTCAGCAGTCCGAGCTTCGCGACCGTATCCATGTCGAACTGCGTCACCGGCATATCGCCGTTCACCGACAGTGGAACGTAATCGCTGACCGGACGGTCGGTTATGACGACTCCGGCCGCGTGCGTCGAGGCGTGGCGCGGCATTCCCTCAAGCGCCATTGAAACGTCGATAAGCTTCTTCACCGAAGGGTCGGAATCGTACATCGATTTTAATTCCTTGCTCGACGAAAGCGCGGATTTCAGCGTGATGTCCATCTCGCGCGGGATCGCCTTCGCGACGAGATCAACCTCGCCGTAGGACATTCCCAGCGCGCGTCCGACGTCGCGGATCACGGCTCTGGCCGCCATCGTTCCGAAGGTGATGATCTGCGCGACGTGATCGTCGCCGTATCGCCGTCTGACGTAGCCGATCACCTCGTCGCGGCGGTCGTAGCAGAAGTCGATATCAAAGTCGGGCATACTGACCCTCTCGGGGTTCAGAAAACGCTCGAAAAGGAGGTCAAAATGAAGCGGATCGAGGTCGGTTATCCCGATGAGGAACGCGACAAGGCTTCCCGCGCCCGAACCGCGTCCCGGTCCGACCGGGATTCCCTGCGCCTTTGCCCAGCCGACAAAATCCTGAACGATCAGGAAATATTCGGCGTATCCCATCTTTATTATGACCGAAAGCTCGTAATCAATCCGCTCGCGGTACTCCGACTCGGGATGAACCTTGAAATCAATTCGTCCGGAGTCGATACGCTTTCTGAATCCGGCCTCGGTCAGCGCGCGGAGATATTCGGTCGGCTCTGAGCCGTCGTCCGGTCTGAAGGCAGGTAGGTAGAGCTTTGAAAAATCGAAGTCGAAGTCGCATTTTTCGGCGACCTTCGCGGTATTCTCAATCGGGCTTCCGAGCTCCTCATCGTCGAGATAGGAGAAGAGATCGTGCATCTCCTCTGTCGTCTTGTAATAGAACTCGTCGGTCTCAAAGCCGATCGGGCGGCCGTCGGTGATCACGTTTCCGGTCTGGACGCAGAGGAGGATCGCCTGACTTCCGGCGTCCTCGCGCCTCAGATAATGCGCGTCGTTCGTCGCGACAAGCGGGATTTTCAGCTCCCGCGAAAGTCTTACGACCCCGGCGTTGACCCGCTTCTGCTCCTCAATCCCGTGATCCTGAAGCTCAAGATAATAGTTCTCGCCGAAAAGCTCCTTCATCCTGAGCGCGTGTTCTCTCGCGCGGTCGTAGTCGCCGCTCTGAAGCGCGCGCGGAATATATCCGGCAAGGCAGGCCGAGAGCGCGACAAGCCCCTCCGAATGCTCGGAAAGCAGCTCCATGTCAATTCTCGGCTTCGAGTAAAAGCCATCGGTAAAGGCCTTTGTCACCATGTAGATGAGATTGCGGTATCCGGTGTCGTTCATACAGAGGAGAATCAGATGATAGCTCTGTATATCCTCGTCGTGATCGCGGTCGAATCTCGTGCGCTTCGCGAGATACACCTCGCAGCCGATTATCGGCTTGATCCCCTCGGCCTTGCAGGCGTTGTAGAACTGCACCGCGCCGTACATCACGCCGTGATCGGTTATCGCGCAGGCGGTGTGTCCGCATTCCTTGGCGCGCTTCGGGATATCGGAAATCCGACAGGCTCCGTCAAGGAGACTATATTCACTGTGAAGATGAAGATGAACGAAATCCATGATATCCCTTCCTTAAATTAAAACGGTTTTTCAGTGCGTGCTTTCCCACTCGGTGATTTTTCTCAGTCTGTGGTTGACTCCCGACTTGGTTATCGGCGGATCGTGAAGCGCGGCAAGCTCCGAGAGCGTCGCGTCGAAGTGTTCGAGCCGCAAAAGCGCGGTCGCGCGGAGTTCGTCGGGCATTCTCTCAAGCTCGCCCGAGGCTTCAAGCGATTTTATCGCGGCGATCTGATCTCCCGCCGCCGCGACCGTCTTTCCGAGATTCGCGAGTTCTCCGTTGGCGATCCGGTTCGCGCCGCTTCGAAGCTCACGCTCAATCTTCTTGTTCATTATCGTGAAGGCCGCCGTATTCGCGCCGATGTAGGCGAGAAAATTCTCGATGTTCTCGCTGTCTTTATAATATAGTACGTTCTCGTTCTTCCGCTGCATCGACTTCGGTTCGAGTCCGCATTCCGAAAGAAGCGCGGCGAGATTTTCCGCGAGTCTTTCGGACGGAAGGCTGAGTTCGAGATGATAGCTCTTGTCGGGATTCGTGACCGTCCCGGCCGAGAGAAAGACTCCGCGTACAAACGCCGCCTGACAGTTCGGACATCTGAAAAGCCCGGTCTTTATGTCGGTCTCAGGCTCGTCCGGCGAGTATTTTAAGCAGTTGAAGAGCCGTTCAAGCTCCTTTTTCTGCGGAAGCGTGATCTTTGAGACTCTGCGCTCATCCTCCTCGCCGCTCTTGCGATCGGTGACGTAGAGATTTCCGTTTATCGAAAAGAGCTTTCCGAGCCATTCCATCGTAAGCCCGGCAAGCTCGGGAGTCGTCGTGACAAGCTTGCACTTTGTCCGCGAAAAAACTCCCGCCGAGATAAGTATTCCGTAAAGCCCGGCCTTTTTGCAGCACTCATGCTTCGTCGACTCAAAGAGCGAAACAAGACCGAGCTTGGTTTCGTGCGAAAATGACATTTTATTTTGTAATATCGCGGTGAATCGTCACCGTGCGGTACCCTCCATCGCGGATATGAGCGGCCAGAGCCTCGGTTATCGCGACCGAGCGATGCTTGCCGCCGGTACAGCCGATCGCGATGATCAGCTGCGCCTTCCCCTCCTTGCCGTAGAGCGGAAGGAGAAAGTCGATCATGTCGAAAAGCTTCTTGCAGAACTCCTTCGTCACCTCATGCGAGAAGACGAAATCGCGCACCGGGGCTTCAAGTCCGGTGTGTTCCTTGAGCTCGTCGTAGTAATAGGGATTCGGAAAGCAGCGGACGTCGAAAACCAGATCGGCCTCTGACGCCGCGCCGTGCTTGAAGCCGAACGACATACAGGTGACGAACATCTCGTGAAGCGATCCGGTCTGAACGATTCCGGCAATCTTTTCCTTTAACTGCGCGGTAGAGAGCTTTGTCGTGTCGATTATATAATCGGCGCGCAGCCGCGCGTACGAAAGCAGCTCGCGCTCGCGCTTCAGGGCCTCGGTCATCGAGATCCCGTCGGCGGCGACGAGCGGGTGAGTCCGCCGAGTGTATTTGTAGCGGCTTATAATCACCTCGTCGGCGCATTCCATGAATATCGTCCGGCAGCTGAAATTTTGCAGCTTAAGCTCGTCGAGCCGGGCAAAAAGCGTCTCAAACTCGACCTCGCCGCGGATATCGACGACAAACGCGACCTTTCCCTGTCTTGCCGGCGTCGCGGAATAGATCTCGGCAAACTTCGGGATCAGAAGCGCGGGCATATTGTCGATGCAGTACCATCCGAGATCCTCAAGTGTATTCGCGGCCTGTGATTTTCCCGCGCCGGACATTCCGGTGATGATCAGAAATTCCACTTTTCTTTTCCTCTTGTTCTTTCCTGAGTTAAATCTGTCTCTCAGTCAATATATCTTACTTCACACTCAATCGTGTGTCCGGTCTTCTCGAAGACCTCGCGCTTTATGATCTCAATGAGCCTCAGGACGTCGTCCGAGGTCGCGCCGCCGGTGTTTATTATGAACCCGGCGTGCTTTTCCGAGACCATCGCGCCGCCGACCGATCGTCCTTTGAGTCCGACCTCGTCGATCACCTGAGCGGTGATGAAACCGTTCCCGCGCTTGAAAACGCTCCCCGCGCTCGGATACTCGAGCGGCTGTTTTTCGCGTCTTCTTGCCATATAGTCTTCCATCCGTGAGGTTATCCCGGCACGGTCGCCCTTTTCAAGCCCGAAGACAGCCGAGAGGATTATCTTTTCCTCGTCCATATAGACGCTGTGACGGTAGGAAAATCCCTGCTCCGCGCCTTCATATTCACCGGTCCTCCCGGTTTTGAGATCGTACCATTCGCTCAATAAAACGACGCTTCCGATCTCCCCGCCATAGGCTCCGGCGTTCATGAAGACTCCGCCGCCGACCGTGCCGGGGATTCCGTAGGCGAATTCAAGCCCGGAGAGCGAGTTTTCGGCCGCGATCGACGAAAGCCTCGTGATCGAAAGCCCCGCGGCGGCGGTGATTTTTTCTCCGTCCAGCGAGTAATTTCTCATTCCCGAGAGGATGACGGCGGCTCCATCAAAGCCGCTGTCCGAGACAAGCACGTTGCTTCCGTTCCCGAGGACAAGGCATCTCGCGCCGGAATCTCTGATAAGCCCGAGCGCGGTCACCGCCTCGCCGGGGTTCTTCGGGAAGACGGCGATTTTCGCCGCCCCGCCTATTCTGAAAGTCGTGTAAGGCGCAAGGCGCGTATCCGTGGAGTTCGCTATCCCCGAATCCGCGAGAGCCTTCGCGAGACTGTTGTAATTCATAGATTCATCTCCGGTCTGTCAGTTTGTTTGCGCCCCGATCGTCGTTCCGGCGGAGGTTTCCGACTCAGACACCGCCTTGATATCCGGAGCCTCGTCGAGCATTTCGCCCGCCGTCTCAATGAGCTTGTCGGTGATGTTGATTCCGCCCATGATCCGCGCGATCTCCATAACGCGTCCGTCGTGGTCGAGCTTTGTGACTCCGGTCGAAACGCGTCCGTCGACCTCGCCTTTCGCGATCTTAAGATGATTATCCGCCAGCGCGGCGATCTGTGCCGAGTGGGTGACGCAGAAAACCTGTGAGCGTCCGTTTTTCGCGAGGTCGCGGAGCTTGATTCCGATTTTCTGCGAGGTCTTTCCCGAAACTCCGGTGTCAACCTCGTCGAAAATCAGCGTCCCGATCCGGTCGCGGTCGGCTAGAACGCTCTTTATCGCGAGCATTATTCTCGAAAGCTCGCCGCCCGACGCGATCTTCGCGAGAGGTTTGAGCGGCTCGCCCTTGTTCGTCGAGATCAGAAACTCAACATCGTCGACTCCGCGGCGCGAGAACTCGGTTCCGTCGGCTGTTTCTGCGCGGTGTCTGATTCCGGCCGAGAAGGAGATTCCCTTCATGTCGAGATACGCGAGCTCCTCGATTATTTTCTCTTCAAGCGACCTCGCGGCGTCGGATCTCCGCTCAGAAATCTCGGCCGCCTGCGCCGAAAGAAGCGGCAGCAGTGCCTCGCGCTCGGCGATGCAGTCGGCAAGTCTTTCCTCGGAGGTCTCAATCGTTTCAAGCTCTGCCTCGGCCTTTTCGAGATACGCGAGAACGTCGGGAACCGTGTCGCCGAACTTGCGTTCGAGCCGCGAAATCTCTTCAAGTCTGGTTTCAAGCTTGTCGAGAAGCTTCGTCGGATCGTCGTCCGAGCGGTCGGCAAAAGCCTCGGCAGTCAGCGCGACATCCTCGATCTCATATGTCACGGCCTCAAGTCTGGCCGAAAGCTCCTCCGCCTCGGGAATCACGGCCGCGAGCGCGTCAAGTGCCTTCATAGATCGGCGGATCTTGTCAAGCGCGGCGGTTCCCTTGTCGTTCTGATAGAGCGCGTTGTAGCAGAGCATTGAAAGCTTTGTGATCTTCTCGCTGTTCTGGAGCTTCGCGCGCTTTTTGCCGAGGATTTCCTCCTCGTCGGGCCTGAGCTTAGCCGATTTTATCTCGTCGATCTGGAATTTCAGGAACTCGATCCGCTGAGCCTTTTCGCGCTCGTTTCTCGAAAGCTCGGCGATTCTCCGCGTAAGCTCGCAGAAGCGGTCGTAGCTCTTTTCATAGGCCGAAAGCTCGGCGCGGATCCCGGCATATTCGTCGAGGATGTAGATGTGCCGCTCGGGATCGAGAAGCGAGATATTGTCGTGCTGACCGTGAATTCCGATAAGGCAGGCCGACGCGCTTCGTAAAAGCGAAAGCGGAATCGTCCGTCCGTTAACCCTTATAACCGATTTTCCCGACGCGTTTATCGTCCTTGTTATCATGAGAATCCCGTCCTCGTCGGGCGAGAGCCCCAAGGCCGAGAGCCTTTTCGCGGCCGGCTCGTCAAGCTCGAAGATCGCCGAGACCTCGGCCGAATCCTCGCCGCTCCTGATAAGCTCCCTTGACTGCTTCGCGCCGAGGATCAGTCCAATGCTGTCGATGATTATCGACTTTCCGGCCCCGGTCTCTCCGGTAAGCACGGTGAAGCCGTCGGAGAAATCAATGTCGGCCGACTTGATCACCGCGATGTTTTCGATGTGAAGCGACGTCAGCATTTTCCGACACCTCTTTTCAAATGAAGTTTCAGACCCGCTTTTCGCAGATCTCGCGGAGTTCGGAGATAAAGCCTGCCGCCGCGTCGTTCGTGCGCATGACGATCATTATCGTGTCGTCTCCGGCGACGCAGCCGACGATATCGTCGCGTCCCATCGAGTCGATCGCCAGAGCCGCGCCCTGCGCCATTCCCGAGCAGGTCTTGACGACGACGATATTGTTCGCGCTGTCAATCCCGCTGACCGCCTCGACAAGCAGATTGCGGAACTTCGTGCTGATCGTCGCCGCCTCGTGATGCGGGAGCGCGTATTTGTATTTTCCTCCGGCTCCGGCGACCTTGACGAGCTTCAGCTCGCGGATATCGCGCGAGATCGTCGCCTGCGTGACCATATAGCCCTTCTGCTGGAGCCGGGCCGACAGATCCTCCTGCGTCTCGATCTCGTTTTCGCTTATAAGCGCGATTATTTCACTCTGCCGATTGTATTTCATTGCCTTCTCCTTAATTTTATCAGTTCTCGGCCATCTTGTGCCGCAGTATTTCATAGAATCCGCCGTCCGAGAGACGGATGAATCCGGCTCTTCCGGCCGAGCGTTTGATCGTGACTCTCTCTCCGGGCGGAAGATCCCCGGCCTCGGTTCCGTCGACGCAGAGAGTCAGAAGCTCGCCGCCGCGCGTCACGTTGCGCATGACAAGCGTCGATTCGGCCGAAAAGACTATCGGCGTGGCGTTCAGTGAGTGCGAGCAGATCGGCGTGGCGATCATCGCGTCCATCCTCGGGTCGACAACCGCGCCCCCGGCCGAGAGCGAATAGGCCGTCGATCCGGTCGGAGTCGAGATTATGAGTCCGTCGGCTCTGTAGCGGTTGACCGGCTTTGAGTCACAGAAAAGCTCGATCTCGACCATCCGGAAGAGCGATTTTCCGCCGAGCACCGCGTCGTTGAGGGCAAAGCGCGTCCCGTTCATCGAAACGTCGAGCGTCATCCGCTTTTCGACCCGGAAATCACGTCTCACAAGCCGTTCGAGTAATGAAAGCTCGCTCATCTCGATCTCGGCCATGTATCCGACCCTGCCGAGATTTATCCCGAGTATCGGGATCCCGGACGGGACGCAGAGCCTTGACGCCTCAAGTATCGTTCCGTCGCCGCCAAGAACGATCATCGCCTCCGGCTTTGTCGAAAGAATCTCGTCCGGCACAGGCTCGACTCCCGGTAAATCTCCGAGTCTTTCGCGGAATTCCCCGCCGACCATGATCCGCACTCCGTGAAGAGCCGAAATCACCTCGCGCGTCGCCGCGAGTCCGGGATCCTTATCGATGTTCGGGTAGATTCCGATAATTTCAAGACGTGGCTCCAAAATCACGCACCTCCGATTCAGTTGCCGTAAACCATTCGTTTTATATAAGCGGCGTCGATGACGCCGTGATCAGCGTTTTTTGTGAAAAGCGCGAGGTATTCGCGGTTTCCGTCGCCGCCCTCGATCGGCGAGACAGTGAGTCCGCCGCAGAAAAGTCCGCTTTCCGCGGCCGAGTCGATCACCTTTTTTATGACCTCGATATGACGCTCGCGATCCCTGACGATCCCGTGCTTGTCTAGAGCCGCGCGTCCGGCCTCAAACTGCGGCTTTATGAGAGCTATGAACCGTCCGTTTTCCGAAAGAAGTCTGCTCACCGCGCCGACTATCAGCGTCAGCGAGATGAACGAGACGTCGCAGACGACAAGCTCACACTCACCGCCGATATCCTCCGGCGTGATATACCGCGCGTTCATCCCCTCGAACGAGGTCACGCGCGGATCGTTTTCAAGCTTTTTGTCGAGCTGTGAGCGTCCGACGTCGACGCATCTGACCTTCGCCGCGCCCCTTTGCAGAAGACAGTCGGTAAAGCCTCCGGTCGACGCGCCGATATCGACCGCGTCGGCTCCGGTAACGTCAATTCCGAAAGCGTCGAGCGCGCGTTCGAGCTTAAGCCCGCCGCGGCTGACGAATTTCAGACTGTCCGAAACATTTATCTCATGCTCAACCGACTCGTCGATATTGTCGGACGGCTTTTTCGCGGTTTTTCCGTCAATCGTGACCGCGCCTTCCTTTATGAGTCGCTGCGCCGCCTCGCGGCTTTTCACAAAGCCGTTCGCGGCGAGGTAAACGTCAAGTCTCATACTCAGAATACCGGGACGAGAATCGGAATCAGAATCCCGAATATCGCGCCGATCAGCACCTGAAGCGGCGTGTGTCCGATAAGCTCCTTGAGGTGCTTTTCGAGATAGCGCGTCTCGCCCTTTGAGAGATCGTCGGCGATGTGGTTAAGCACCTTCGCCTGCTCTCCGGCGGCGCGTCTGACTCCGGCCGCGTCGTACATGACGATGAAAGCCAGCACGAACGCCAGCGCGAATCCGACCGACTTCGTTCCGAGAAGCTTCGCGGTCGCCACGACCATCGCGCAGACGGTCGCCGAGTGCGACGACGGCATTCCGCCCGATGACATTATGACCGAAAAGCTGAACGAATGGTTCTTCGCGATGTAAGTCACGCATTTGATGAACTGCGCGCCGAACCAGCCGATAAACGCGCAGATCAGCACGTAATTCGTGAAAAATCCTTTAATATAATCCATTATATGCAAAATCCTCAGTTTTTGCGCGAAAGAAGCGTCTTCGCGATCGACGCGAGAACTTCTCCGCCCTCAAAACGTTCAACCGCTTCCATCGCTTTTTTTGTGAGATCCGACGCGTATTTTTTCGCCTCATCGACCGTCATGAACGTAAGGAAGGTTGTCTTGTGCGACTCCCTGTCGCTTCCGATCGGCTTTCCGAGCGTTTTCTCGTCGCCGACGACGTCGAGAATGTCATCCTCGACCTGAAACGCGCGTCCGAGTGCCATCGAATATTCCTCAGCCGCCCCAAAAAGCTCAGCGTCCGCGCCGCCCGCGATACATCCGAGCGTCGACGCGCATTTTATAAGCTCTCCGGTCTTGAGCGACTGAAGGCGTTCAAGCGTCTCAAAGCCGAAGCGCGTCTTCTCGCCTTCAAGATCGAGAACCTGCCCGCCGACCATTCCGTCCGCGCCGGCGCGTTTCGCCATCAGCGCGACCGCCTTGCAGTTCTTTTCGGCTCCGGCGAGAGTGTTTCCGGCAGCCGTCTCAAAGGCTCGCGTCAGGAGCGCGTCGCCAGCGAGAAGCGCGTTCGCGTAGCCGTAGACAACGTGATTCGTCGGCTTTCCGCGCCGCAGATCGTCGTTGTCCATACAGGGGAGGTCGTCGTGGATGAGAGAATAGGTGTGGATCATCTCGACCGCGAGCGCGTAGGGCATCGCGATTTTCTCGGCCTCGTCTGGATCCTTTCCGTTCGTCCGCGCCGAAAGTCTCGCGAACTCAAGCGTCAGCATCGGGCGGAGACGCTTTCCTCCGGCGAGAAGGCTGTAGCGCATCGAATCGAAGATCACGCCGAATTCGGGATCGGTTTCCTTTATCGCCTCACGGAGCGCGGCGTCGATCTGTTCCGCGCGGATTTTCATGAGTTCAGTCGTTTCCATCCGTTTTTGCCGTGGCGAAATCCTCTTCCTTTATTTCGCCGTCCTCTCCTTTCGTAAGGATCTTAACCTTCTGCTCGGCCGCGTCGAGCTTACCAGAGCAGAGTTTTACAAGCTTCACGCCCTCCTCGAAGAGCGCGAGCGACTCGTCAAGCGGAGCGTCGCCGCCGTCAAGCGCGCGGACAATCTCCTCAAGCCGCGCAATCGCCGACTCGAATGTTTCTTCTTTTTTCCTGTTCATTTGTCTTCCTCGATTATTTCCCTGACTTCGCCGATAACCCTTCCGTCCGACATACGGAGCGTGAAATCCTCGCCTTTTTTAAGCTGCTTCGCGCTCTTTATGAGTCTGTCGCCCGAAAAGACCGCCGCGTATCCGCGTGAGATGACCGAAAGCGGCGACAGCGCGTCAAGCGACGCCGAAAGCGACTTGAAATCAGTTCGTTTTGACGCGATTATCAGCTTTTCCTTCGCTTCAAGCTCGTTTGCGAGCGACAGAAGGAGCATCCGCTTGTCGTCGATAAAGCTCATCGGCGAGGTCAGCGCGCGGCTCTCCGAAAGCGCGGAAAGTCTCGCGCGGTCGGATTTTATCCGCTTTGACAGCGCGGATTCCATGTGCGTCGTGATGTTGTTTATCTTACGGCTCAGCTCAGAAGAGTCCGGAACGGCCAGCTCGGCCGCGGCCGACGGAGTCGGCGCGCGGAGATCGGCGGCGAAATCGCAGATCGTGAAATCGGTTTCGTGTCCGACCGCCGAGATCACCGGAACCTCGCTTTCGACAATCGTGTGCGCGAGAGCTTCGTCGTTGAACGCCCAGAGATCCTCCATCGAGCCGCCGCCGCGTCCGATTATGATGAGATCAACCTTCACGCTTCGTTTTATCCCGAAGAATTTCACGCCCTCGGTCAGCTGCCTTGCCGCGCCGTCGCCCTGAACGAGCGACGGATAAAGAATGATCTCGGCGAGCGGAAATCTCCGCCCCGTGACATTTATCATATCGCGGATCGCGGCTCCGGTCGGCGAGGTGATGATTCCGATCCGGAGCGGAATCTTCGGAATCGGCTTTTTTAACTCGGGATCGAAAAGCCCTTCGGCCGAGAGTTTCCGCTTTAGCTGCTCAAACGCGATGTAAAGTCCGCCGACACCGTCGGGTTCGAGATGATCGACGTTTATCTGATACTGTCCGCTCTTGATAAAGACCGTGAGTTTTCCGTGGACGATGACCTTCATTCCGTTTTCGGGGAGAAATTTCAGCTTCTCGGCCGACGATCTGAACATGACCGCGGGGATAACGCCGTTCTCGTCCTTTAATGAAAAGTAGAGATGACCCGTGTAATGGTCGGTGAAATTCGATATCTCGCCGCGGACATAGATCGACGAGAGAATCTTGTTCGATTCAAGTAACTGCTTCACATACGCGTTGACCTGACCGACCGTCAGGATCGCGCGTCTGTCTTCTTTAACCGCGGCCAATTTTCTCACCCTCGGCCATAGCCGTGAGCAGCGCGGTTCCGGCCGCGTTGTCGCTCGAAAACTTCGGTTCGGCAAAGTGAAGCTCGCGCTTTCTGAGCTTCGCTCTCAGCATATCCTTGATAATCGAATTGCTCATGACTCCGCCCGCGTAGAGAACCGGAATATCGCCGAGTTTTTCAAGCGCGTTCACGGTCAGCTTCACGAGCGTCCGCCCGACGAAATCGAGAACGTACGCCGCGACATATTCCTTCGTCCGCCCCTCTGAAATCAGCTTGTCAACATGATTTTCGAGTCCCGAGAGATTGCATTCGCAGCCCTTTACCGAGACTCCGGCTCTCTCGATCGGCGTATCGTTTGAAAGAGCGAGCTTTTCAAGCTCCGCGCCGCATGGGAATTTCAGCCCGAGCTTAACGCCCGCGCGGTCAATCGCCTGCCCGGCGTTGAGGTCGAGCGTCCCGCCGATTTTTTCAATGTCAAATGGACGCGCCGTGCCACGCTTCACAAGAAGCAGTTCGGTTGTTCCGCCCGAGACATGAAAGGCTAGAAAATCCCTTTCGCAAAGCTCCATAGCCCCGCTCGAAAAGACTGCCGCCATAACGTGTCCGGCCTGATGCGAGAAGGTATGGAGCGGCTTTTTCATCGCGTTTGAGAGCGTCGACGCCGCCGCGAGCCCGACCTGAAAGCAGGGCATATACGAGCCTTCAACGTCGCGCGGAGTCGACGAGACTCCGATCGCGCGGATTTTTTCCGGAATCGCCCCGTCGAACGCCTCGGACGTGACAGACGGCAGATTCTTCACGTGAGCGAAAACCGCGTCAGACTGCCTGAGTCCCCGCTCGCCCTCCGAAACGCCCAGAAGCCGTTTGACGTTAGAGAGGAAAATCCCCTTTTCAGCGTCAAAAAGCGCGGCCGAGGTCGTGTAATTCGAGGTGTCAAGGCCGATGTAAAAGCGGCTCATTTATCGCACTCGCGGTCGGGAAGCGACTTCGCGATCGTGTTCAGAACGCCGTTGACGAACGACGCGGTCTTTTCGTCATCGAATTTCTTCGCGAGTTCGACAGCCTCGTTGAGCGCGACGCGCTTCGGAACGTCGTCGATCTCCATCATCTCATAGACCGCGAGGCGCATGATCGAGACGGCCGCCTTCGAAAGGCGTGTAAGGCTCCAACCGACCGCCGCCGCCGAGATCTTCTCGTCAAGCGTCGCCGAATTCTCGGCGACTCCGAAAAATACTTTTCTGATGTAATCGATCTGCTTTCCGAAATCGGCGTCGGAATTTTCGATCTCGCGGGCAAAGAAGCTGTCCGCCGGCTCGTCGGGTACGAATGTCTTCGCGAAAATCAGTTCAAACGCGAACTCACGCGCCTTCGGGCGGGTATTCGCAATTCTGGTAGTTTCTTCCATATTTTCCTCTTCTGGTGTATATTGGTTGTCATTTGGCGCGTTATGACCGCGACTAAAAGCATACATATAATATTATACAATCATTATTCAGAAAAGTCAATCGTTATCTGAAAATATTCGGTGAATTCATGAAAAATATTCATTTTCCCTGAATATAAATGAATCAGCGGGAACCATATCCCAAGGGAGGCAGTATGCGGAAAAATCTTGTTCGGATAGTTTATCTGATAATTCTCGCCGTCGCGGTGGTCATCCCGTCGGCGGCAAAAGAGCGGGAAGCCATCGCCGTCTCGGCCGACGGGTACATAAAATGGGTCGACTTCGACGTGACATCCGAAATTCTTTCGGCCGCGCTGAAATATGACATCGCGACCTATGAGTCGTCACGCGCCGGGGACGGCTCCCACGCCGATTTCGTGACGCTCATCGCGCTCGCGGCGTCACGCTCTGGCGGGGATTTTTCAAAGGTCAGGGCGTCTGACATAAAGGCTTATTCCGACCGTCTCGCCGCGGGGGAAAAGCCCGAGGAAATCTCGACCTCAAAAAATCTCGCCTATTATCTTGAGGCCTATGACGCGGCTCTCGGCGGCTTCGTCGGAGAATACGCGGTGAAAAACGGTCAGTGGCTCGAAAAACGCTACGGACTCAAGGTCTTCTCGCCGATCGCGGCCGGATATTATTACAGCGACTTCGACGACTTCGGCGCGGCGCGGTCATACGGCTACCGCCGCCCGCATCTCGGCCACGACATGATGGGAAGCGTCGGGACGCCGATTATCGCGGTCGAGTCGGGATACATCGAGGCCTGCGGCTGGAATCAGTACGGCGGCTGGCGGATCGGGATCCGAAGCTATGACGGAAAGCGGTATTACTACTATGCGCATCTTCGCAAGGGGCATCCGTATAACGACATCTACGAGGGAAAGCAGGTCTCGGCCGGGGAGGTCATCGGTTACCTCGGAATGACCGGATACTCGGCAAAGGAGGACACGAACAACATCGACACGCCGCACCTTCATTTCGGCGTAGAGTTAATCTTTGACGAGTCGCAGAATGACGGCTGGAATCAGATCTGGATCGACCTGTACGAATACACGAAATTTCTCGCGAAATACCGCGCCGCGACCTCCTACGACAGGGAAAGCGGTGAATTTGTCTCGGAAAGCGCGATACTCGACCTCTCGGCTCCCGACTAATTGTTAGCAAAAAGTGACGCTTTTATAAAATTTTCACCGACGCTATTGAAAAGTTTACAAGTAAGTGATATCATATTGGTGTATGATTTTTTCGCGAGGAAAACGATATGAATATAAAAAAGCAGATAAAAAAAATAATCTCTGACGCCTGCGTATACTTCACGGCGGCGGAGTTCGTGATCCTTCTCGCGGCGACCGGTTTTTCCGAGATGAATCCGGCGTCGGGCGGCGGCATCGCGATGTTTCTGAGCCTCGGCTCGGCCGCGCTGATATTTCTCGCCTGTCTCATCATGTCGGCACTGAATCTTGTCTTCCGGCTTGATCTCTCGACCGCGACAAAGCTGATGATCCACTTCATCGGATCGCTTATCGCGTTCGGCGTCGTCTTCATAATCATTCCGGGCGTCTGGAATGACTTCGGAGCGATCTTTGTGAGACTGGGAATCTTCGCGGTGATTTACGCCGTGATCGCGGGTATCGCCGGGATCGTCGCGAGCGTAAAGAACAACAGGAAGGCCGACGATCTTGAATACGAGTCACAGTTCGGCGAGTTCTTCACAGGGAAGAAACGCTGACATCAGACAAAGAAAGGACTTTGAACAGCAAAATGAATTCCGGTTCACAGAACGATGGCATTATGTACAAGGCGGCGGCCTTCGCCATATTTGTCGTATTAGTCACGCTTATTGTACTCGCGACGATCTCGTCGCGTGAGGGCGCGGCAAGCCCGGGGCTCACCACAACGCAAGGCTCCGAATCAGCCGAAACCACAACAAATCCTCCGCGGACCGACCCGGTGACAAAATCCACCGAGCCTCCGGTGACAACCGAGACAAAGCCTGTCACCGAGACGACCAAGCCACCTGAAACGACAAAGACCGAAGAGACGACAAAGCCGATCGAAACCACAAAACCGGCCGACACGACCAAGTCAGACGAACCCGCGTCGGTTCCGGCCGCGAACACCTCTGAAGAGATCGCCGAGTTTCTCGCGGGATATCCGAACACCGTGCTTGCCGAGAGCGAGGACGCCGGACAGGAATATATCGACAAGATCGTATTTCTCGGCGACTCAACGACCTATGGACTCCGCAGATACAAGGTTCTGAGCGGCGGCAAGGACACCACTCAGGTCTGGACGCCGACAAACGGCACGATCACCCTTTCCTACGTCAACACGGTTCTCATCTGGTATCCCGAGACCGACAAAGAGATGACGATAAAGGACGCGGTGACGCTCAAGAAGCCCGAATATCTCGTGATAACCCTCGGCGTCAACGGAGTTTCTTTCATGGGCGAGGAATACTTCAAGAAGGAATACAGCAAGCTCATAAAGAGCGTTCAGGAGGCCAGCCCCGACACGAAGATCATCCTCCAGTCGATCTTCCCGGTCGCGTCGAACTATGAGTCGCTCAAATCAATCAACAACGCCAAGATCGACGCGGCGAACAAATGGGTCTGCCAGCTCGCCGAAGAATACGGCATCAAATATCTCGACACGAACTCGGTTCTGCGCGACGAGGACGGATGGCTGAAAAACGAATACTCGAACGGCGACGGTCTGCATCTGAGCGAAACAGGACTGAAGATCGAGCTTGACAACATCCGCACCCACGCGTGGGTTGAATGACACTGAAATAACAAGGAGAAAATCAAATGAAATCAAGAATCACGGCTTTAATCATCGCGTCTCTCACGCTTTTAACACTCATCTGCGCCTGCGGGGACAAGCCCGCGTCCTATAAGGACGACGTCGCGCTCACCACGCTTCAGGCGGCCGCCGAGGCAAAGCTCACCGGAACCGATACCTTCGTCACTCAGGATTCGGATTATGTCGAATACATGATGGAGATCGGCAAAACTGAGTTCGTTGAGGGACTTGTCCGCTGGCAGGCTTCGGGAGCCAGCGCGGACGAATACGGAATCTTCAAGGCGTCTGACGCTGAGGGAGCGAAGATCCTCGGTGATCTCCTCAGAAACTATCTCAAGAAGCGCGATGAGACCTGGAATCCGAGCTACGACGCCGATCAGTATCCGAAGCTCAAGAACGCGGAGGTGAAGGTCTACGGAAATTACGCGGTCTTCTGCATCCTCTCCGACGCCGACCGCGCGAATGTCTTCACCGCGATAGAAAACACTCTGCTGGGAAAATAAAAAATGAAATACAGACTCGCAATCTTTGACCTTGACGGCACGATACTCAACACTCTCGACGATTTAGCCGACTCGACAAACGCCGCGCTCCGGATGAATTCCCTGCCCGAGAGAACGGTCGACGAAGTCAGACGCTTTGTCGGAAACGGAATCCATCTTTTAATTGAGCGCGCGGTTCCGGCCGGATCGTCAGCTGGGCTCATCGAAAAGGTCTTCGCGGATTTCAAGGCGTATTACGGTGCGCACTGCTCGATAAAGACCGCGCCATACGATGGAATCGGAAAGCTTTTCGACTCACTTCACGCGGCGGGAGTAAAGATCGCCGTCGTGTCGAACAAGGCGGATTTCGCCGTGCAGGAGCTTTGCAGGCAGTACTTCCCGGGCAGACTCGACTTCGCGGTCGGCGAGCGTGAAAACGTCCGCCGCAAGCCCGCGCCAGACTCGGCGTTTGAGTCGATGAAAACTCTCGGAATCCCGGCCTCAGAATCGGTATATATCGGCGACTCGGACGTCGACATCGAGACGGCGAAGAACGCCGGAATTCCCTGTCTGAGCGTCACATGGGGCTTCCGCGACGTTGATTTTCTGAACGCGCACGGCGCGTCGCACCTCGTGTCCGCGCCGGATGAAATACTGAAGTTCGTCCTCGAATAATTTTTTTCGAAAGGAATCCAACACCATGGCAGAAAATCTTCCTCAGCTCTTCATGCGGAAATCCGATATGGATAACATCCCGGAGATCACGCTTCCAGACGGAATCACGTTCCACACGCACATTCCCGGCCATGAGCGCGACTGGGAAATTCTCATCGAGCGTTCGTTCGGCTCACACTTCGGCTTTGATCAGAGCCTTACGACGCGCCCCGGATACATGCCCGGACACGTCTTCTATCTCGCAAAGGACGGAAAGGACGTCGCGACAACCGCCGCGATCGAAAAGGCCGAATTTCCCGGCGAGGGCTGGATACACATGGTCGGCGTCGATCCCGACGCGCGCGGGCTCGGGCTCTCGCTCCCGATAGTCGCCGCCGCGCTGATTTCCCTCAGAGAACGCGGATTTGAGAGCGCGATGCTCTCGACCGACGATTTCAGGATTCCGGCGATAAGGACCTATCTCCGCCTTGGCTTCAAGCCCGTGATGAGTCACGAAAGCCATCCGGCAAGATGGGCCGCGGTAATGGAGAAAATCGGAAAATAAAAAGTTCCCTCCCGAAAAGGGCAGCTGAACAGAATCGGAACAGGAATGACCGAGGTCATTCCTGTTCCGATTTCTTTAAGGCAATACCGCATAATTCTAAGCGCGTAGGATGCGCACGACTTGCTCCGCAAGTCGTCAGATTATTTCGTCAGACTAAACAAAAATTCGCAGGCGTGGTAGGTCCCACGTCAAGAATTTTTGTGAAGTATGAACCAGTTGCGTAGCAACTGGTGAAAAGACGCAAGCAGATGCGTGCTTAAGGCGTCAGCCGCGAATTGTGCGGTATTGCCTTAATTCAGATCAAAGCTCAATCCAGATGCCTTCGTCACTGATCTTCGCGCCGGACAGACCGCTATAGAACCTCCGCGCGTCCTCGTTAGAAGCGATAATTCCGACCAGCACCCGCAAATCAGGGGCGAATCGATTCTGCCGACCCCCCTGCCATCCATGTACGCGAGCAGAGACAGAGAATTCGCGAAGGCCGGATTCTCAAAGCTTTCGGTCACGCGGCGATGTAATCGGCATCAATCTTCCAGCCCCAGAAATTCTACTCCGGGCGCGGATCGCGCTCAAACCGGAGAACGTCGGGAATAAGCTCCTTTGTGTATTGCCCGATCTCCATATTCCTCCTCCACTTGATCGGATTTCACGCGTCACGCGAACGGTCATTCGTTGTTCTCGACGTGGCGGATTATCTTTTTGTTTATCCGCACATAGAAGAAGAGAGACATCGCAACCGACATTATCTCGGCGATCGGGAAGGAGAGCCAGACCATATCGAGATTTCCGGTCAGCGACATGAGATACGCCACCGGGAGCAGAACGCAGAGCTGTCTTGTGACCGAGACGATCATGCTGTAAAGCCCGTTTCCGAGTGCCTGAAACACCGATCCGACCGTAATGCAAAAGCCCGCGAAAATGAACGAAAGGCAGATTATGCGCAGTGCCGGAATGCCGATCCGGATCATGTCCTCCGACGCGTCAAAAAACGACAGAAGCTCAGCCGGGAAGATCTCCATAACGGCGATTCCGATGAGCATTATTCCAATCGCGTAGAAGCAGGCGATGCGGATTGTCTTCTTCATCCGCTCGCGCTTTCCGGCCCCGTAGTTGTAGGCGATTATCGGCACAATGCCGTTGTTCAGTCCGAAAACCGGCATGAAAATGAAGCTCTGGAGCTTGAAATACACGCCGAACACCGCCTGCGCCGTCGACGAGAAAGTAAAGAGGATCTTATTCATCCCGACAACCATTATCGAGCTTATCGACTGCATGATTATCGACGGGAGTCCGACCGAGTAGATGTGTCCGACCGTCTGAAGATCGGGGCGGTATTTTATCGGATTCACGACGATTTCCTTGTTGAAATGGTGATTCATGATTATTCCGAGGATCGCCGCGATTATCTGCCCGGCGACCGTCGCGATCGCCGCGCCCGCGATTCCGAGCTCCGGAAAGCCAAGGAGTCCGAAGATGAGTATCGGGTCAAAGATTATGTTTATGACTGCGCCGATCGTCTGCGTGATCATAGCGATCATCGTCTTTCCGGTCGACTGGACGAGACGCTCCATTATGATCTGCGCGAAAAGTCCGAACGAGAAGATGAGGACGATCGAAAGATACGTCACTCCCGCCTCGACTATCGCCGGGTCGTCGTTCTGCATCATAAAAAAAGGCCTGACCGCGAAAATCCCGAGAATCAGAAAGAGAATGTAGCTGCAAAACGCGAGAAAAACTCCGGTGTTGGCGACTCTGTTCGCGCCTTCGTAGTCCTTCATTCCAAGCCTTTTCGAGAGGAGCGCGTTGACTCCGACTCCGGTTCCGGTCGAAACCGCAAGCATCAGCTGCTGCATCGAAAAGGCCAGTGAAACGGCCGTCAGCGCGTCCTCGCTGATTCTCGCGACGAATATGCTGTCGACTATGTTATAGAGAGCCTGAACGAGCATTGAGATCATCATCGGCAGGCTCATCGTTATTATCAGTTTGTTTACGGGCATTACGCCCATTTTGTTCTCACGCCGGGTGTTGTCCGGGGAAACGGTGATATCATCCATTTTCGGATTCTCCGTATTCTGTATTTTTTCACAAGAAACGCACGACCCGGGATTTTCCCGGCCGTGCGTTCTGTTTTCCGCGTCTTTACGGAATTTATCAGACAGTGTGGATCTTGTTCTCGGCGTCGGCGTGATCAGCGTCGATTCCGAACTTCTGGTTCTTTCTCCACTCAAAGAACTTCGTCGCGACCTGCTCGAAGAGCGCGTAGGAGAGGACATCCTCGTCCTGAATTGCCCACGGCTTTACCTTTTCGCGGAGTCCTTCGAGCTCGGGCTTGAGGTCGTCTGCCGGACGGTAGGTGATCGGCTTAGCGTCGCCGATGATCTGCTTCTGGAACTCGGGCTTTATCGGCATCGGAGTCTTTCCGTACTCGCCGCGGACAAGTCCCTTGAATTCCTTCGTTACGGTCTTGTAGTGCTCGCCCATGATGATGTTGTAGACCGCCTGAGTTCCGACGATCTGGCTGGACGGGGTGACAAGCGGAGGATATCCGGCGTCGGCACGGACGCGCGGCACCTCGGCGAGAACCTCGTCAAGTTTATCCGACTTGCCGGCCTGCTTGAGCTGCGAAACGAGGTTCGAGAGCATTCCGCCCGGAACCTGATAGAGCAGCGCGTTGACGTCGACCTTGAGGACCTTCGGATCGAGAAGGCCTTCCTTGAGATACTTCTCGCGCAGAGGCGTGAAGTACTTCGCGATCTTGTCGAGCTGATGGAGATCGAGTCCGGTGTCGAACTCGGTTCCCGCGAGGGTGGCGACAATCGGCTCTGTGGGCGGCTGGGAGGTTCCCATAGCCATCGGGGAGATAGCGGTGTCAACGATGTCCACACCGGCCTCCACGGCCTTCAGAACAGTCATGGACGCGATTCCCGCGGTGTAATGGGTATGAAGCTGGATCGGGATCTTGACGGTCTCCTTGAGTGCCTTGATAAGCTCGTAAGCGTCGTAGGGCTTCAGAAGTCCGGCCATGTCCTTGACGCAGATCGAGTCCGCGCCCATCTCTTCAAGCTGCTTTGCGTACTTGGTGAAGTACTCGGTGGTGTAGACCGGGCCGGTGGTGTAGCTGATAGCGGCCTGAACGTGACCGTTTTCCTTCTTGGTCGCGTTTATAGCGGTCTTGAGGTTTCTCGGGTCGTTGAGCGCGTCGAAGATTCTGAGAATGTCGATGCCGTTCGCGATCGACTTCTGGACGAAGTATTCGACAACGTCGTCAGCGTAGTGGCGGTAGCCTAAAATATTCTGTCCGCGGAAAAGCATCTGTAGCTTGGTGTTCTTGACTCCGGCGCGGATCTTGCGGAGTCTCTCCCACGGATCCTCGTTGAGGAAGCGGAGGCAGGCGTCAAAGGTCGCGCCGCCCCATGCCTCAAGGGAATGATAACCGACCTTGTCAAGCTCGCCGAGAATCGGAAGCATTTCGTCGGTGGTCATACGGGTCGCGATCAGGGACTGATGCGAGTCACGTAAGACCGTTTCGGTAATTTTTACCTTAGCCATTTATATTATTCCTCCATGAATCGGTATAGTGAATATTCGGAACGTTGAAAACTCTTCCCTTAATAAACTACTTTTTAAGATATCGCAGTAATTGAGTCTGCTATATCCAGAAGCTAACACGTTTTTCGGAACTAACAATCAACTGCAATAACCTATTGCTTAAAAAGGTTTGGGGGAGGGTGGGGGTGTCGGGGGCGGGAGACCTCTTTCCTTAAAAGGGGTCTCCCGCCCCTGACTATAATAAAATTATTTGAACATCGAAAGGAAGACGCCGGCGGCGACTGCCGAGCCGATGACGCCCGCGACGTTCGGACCCATTGCGTGCATGAGAAGGAAGTTTGCGGGGTTAGCCTTCTGACCTTCGATCTGCGAAACACGCGCGGCCATGGGAACCGCCGAAACGCCTGCCGAACCGATAAGCGGGTTGATCTTGCCCTTTGTGACGATGCACATGATCTTCGCGGTGAGAAGTCCGCCGCAGGTCGAGATCGAGAACGCCACAAGACCGAGACAGATGATGGCGATGGTCTGGGGCTTCAGGAAGTTGTCAGCCGACGCGGTCGCGCCGACCGAGACGCCGAGGAATATCGTGACGATATTCATAAGCTCGTTCTGCGCGGTCTTCGAGAGACGGTCAGCGACGCCCGAGACGTTGAGGAGGTTTCCGAACATGAGGAATCCGATAAGCGGAGCCGCGTCAGGAAGAATGATCGAAACGACTATAGCGACGAGTACCGGGAAGATGATCTTTTCGGTTCTCGAAACCGGACGGAGCGCGGTCATGACGATCTCACGCTCTTTCTTGGTCGTGAGGAGCTTCATGAAGGGAGGCTGGATGATCGGGATGAGTGCCATGTAGGAGTAAGCCGCGATCGCGATCGCACCGAGAAGCGCGGGAGCGAGAGTCTTGGTGACAAGGATTGCCGTAGGGCCATCCGCGCCGCCGATGATACCGATCGAAGCCGCCGCGTTCGGAACGAATCCGATGAGAAGCGCGCCGAAGAAGGCCACGAAGACGCCGAGCTGCGCGCCCGCGCCCATGAGAAGGCTCTTCGGGTTAGAGATCAGCGCGGTGAAGTCGGTCATCGCGCCGACGCCCATGAATATGAGGGACGGATAGATTCCGAGCTTGACTCCAATGTAAAGGTAGTCGATGAGTCCGCCGTGATTGAGGATGTAGCCCCAGTCGATCTCTTTTTGCAGAAACCAGTCAAGATGCATCATGTTCGCGCCGGGAAGGTTGGCCAGCAGCATTCCGAACGAGATCGGGAGCAGCAGCAGCGGCTCGAAGCCCTTTACGATCGCGAGGTAGAAAAGCACGATGACGATCGCGTACATGATCAGCGTCTTCACAAGGAAGACCGGATCTTCAACGAGCCTTGCGACACCGGTGGAGCCAAGGAAGTTGATAATTGTATCTAACATTTGATTACCTCTCTGTTCTTATTCGAGGTAATCAGTTAAGAGTTACGAGTACGTCTCCGGAGTTGACCGAAGCACCCTTCTGTACGTTGACCGAAGCGACCACGCCGTCCTGAGGAGCGGGAATGTCGTTCTCCATCTTCATTGCCTCAAGGACGCAGATTACATCGCCCTTGGTGATCTTCTGACCAGCGGTAACGTTCATCTTGAGGATGGTGCCGGGCATCGGGGAAGCGACCTTGACAGATCCCTGCGCGCCTGCCGGAGCGGCTGCCTTCTTGGGAGCCGGAGCTGCCTTGGGAGCGGCCGCGGGTGCTGCTGCCGGAGCGGCCGCGGGAGCCGACGCGCCAGCCTCGACCTCTTCGACTTCTACTTCATAAGCGGTACCGTTTACGGTTACATTGAATTTTCTCATTGTAGTATCTCCTTTTAACTATCATTATTTCGATGCCGTGCGTCTGAACGACACGACTCTGAAGGATGTCTGCGGTTTGTCCATGACTACCGAAATCGCGGCTGTGATCGCGGCGACTATCTCGGCGTCGTCAGTCCCGGTCTCTTCGACCGCCATGACAGGCTCTTCGGCCGGAGCCGGAGCGGGAGCCTCGGGTTCAGCGGGCTTCGCGGCCTCGGCCTTCTTCTTCGGAAGCTCGTAGAAAAGTACGCGGAAGATTTCAAGAATTCCCCAGAGGAGAATCAGAACCGCGAATACTACCGCCATTCCGAAAAGCGTGACCTGAAGTCCCATTAAAACGCGCTCGCCGAACGACATCGGGTTGTTCATGAGATCGGTCGCCGCGGCGGCGGCGGTGAGCAGCGGAAGGTAATTAAAATTCATTGCGTGCCTCCTATTTTACAGGGGGAGGTTGTTGTGACGCTTAGCGGGGATGAGAGCGTTCTTCGCGCCGAGCATCTCAAACGCGGCCGCGGTGCGCTGACGAAGCTCGTCAAGCGAGATGATATCGTCGATCTCTCCCGACTTCGCCGCGATGACCGGAGAAGCCATCACGCTGTCCCACTCAGCCTCAACCTCGGAACGCTTTGCGTTGTCGGTGACCTTGTCGTTCCACGCGAAAGCGACTGCCGAAGCGGTCGGCATCGCGCTGATCTTCGCCGAATCCGCCGCGAAAGCGATGTCCGCGCCGATCGACTTTGATCCCATAAGCGTGTAAGCCGCGCCGTAAGCCTTGCCGAGAACGACCGTGACCTTCGCGTTGTCGCTCATGGCGTAAGCCGAAGCGAGCTTTGCGAGAGCCGCGGAATACTGAGCCTTTTCAGCCTCGACCGAGACCTCGTAGCCCTCGGTGTCAACGAGAGTGAGTACCGGGACATTGAAGCAGTCGCAGAAGGAGATGAACTTCGCCGCCTTCTTCGCCGCGCATCCGGTTAGCTTGCCGCCGTTTTCAGCCGGCTGGTTCGCGACAACGCCGACAACCATTCCGTTGAGCGTGACGAATCCGGTGAGCATCGACTTCGCCCAGTCAGCACCGATCTCAAGGAAGGCCGCGTCGTCCGAGATCGCTTTGATAACGTCAGCCATCGAGTAGTTCTCGGCCGAGATTATCGAGTCGATATCGACAAGACGGTTGATCTCGTCGTTAGTCCGGGCGTACGCCGTTCCGTCAGCGTTGTTCTGCGGGATATAGGAGAGGAGCTTTCTGACATAGGTGAGGGCTTCAGCGGCATCCGAACTTACCACATCAACCGAACCGCCCTTGGCCGCGGTCGCGATCTCGCCGAGCTTCGCGCCCTTTTCGAGATTGTTGAGAACAAAGGGAGGATTGACGTAGAAGCTTCCTTCCTTCTCAGCGCCGATGACGAAATCGAACATCGAGGCGACCGTCGCCATCGCGCCGCCGCATACTCCCGCGACAACCGCGATCTGCGGAATGAGCCCCGAAGCCGAGGCGACCTTCTTCATAATGCGTCCGTAGCCGGCCAGAGCCTCGACACCCTCAAGCACATACGCGCCCGCGCTGTCGAAGATTCCGATGACCGGGGCCGCGTTCTTGATTGCCAGATCGTAAAGATCACAGATCTTCTTGGCCTGCATCGATCCGACCGCGCCCTTCATGCGGGAGAAATCCTGAGCGAAAGCGAATACCAGACGTCCGTCGATCGCGCCGTAGCCGCAGATGACTCCCTCAAGCTCGCCTTCCGTGCCGCCTATCTCAGCGGCGACTCTGTGCGCGTAAGCCCCGGTCTCGGCGAAGGTTCCCTCGTCGAAAAGCGATGCTATGCGCTCTTTAGCGGTGGAAGCTTCGTTCTCAAAGAGAGCGCGAAGCTCGGCCGCCGATTTGAACTCGTGCGTTTTGTTTCCCATGTATTGACCTCCAAGTAAATTTGAATGGATTTTTGTGAGAGTTCAGGTATTCAGGGACGCGTTCGGAACGCCCTCAAATAGATAAACACTATTCTTCCCCATTATATAAATATTATAAACCATACGGGGAATTTTTTCAATATGCAATTTGTACCTGATTTTGGAAATTCACAGACTTTTTATAAGCTTTTTGCACTATTTTAGTTTATTCACAAAAAACCGCTTTTATAGCGGCCTGAATTGTGCTATAATAAAGTTTACAACATTTTCAAAAAGGGACTTGATAAAGTTGATTATTGATTTCCATTCACACGCTTTTCCCGACGCGCTGGCCGAAAAGGCTGTTCCGAGGCTCGCCGCCTGCGGCAACATAAAAAACGTCGGAAACGGCAAGGTACCCGATCTCATCGCGCATATGGACGAGTACGGCGTAGACTATTCGGTCATACTCAATATCGCGACGAATCCGCATCAGGAGCATAAGGTCAACGATTTCGCGATTGAATGCTCAAAGAATCCGCGCCTCTATTCACTCGGCTCGCTCAATCCTTACAGCGAAAACATAAAATCCGAGGCCAAAAGACTCGCCGGGGCCGGGATAAAGGGCATAAAGCTCCACCCGGACTACATGGAGTGCGCGATCGACGATCCGAAGTTCGACGCGGTATTCGAGGCGGCGATCGAAAACGATTTCTTCGTCGTCACTCACTCCGGCTGGGATTTCTACTCGCCGGATTTCATCCACTGCACACCCGAGCGGATCGTGAGGGTCAGCGAAAAATTCCCGGCTCTTAAGCTCGTCGCGGCTCACATGGGCGCGAACCGTCTCTGGAACAGCGTAGAAAAACTTTTAATCGGCCGGAAGAACATCTGGATCGACACGTCGCTCGCCGCGCCGTTCGACCTTGACAAGGCTCAGGCAAAGCGTATGCTCCTCGCGCACGATCCTGATCATATCCTTTTCGGAAGCGATTTTCCGTGGTTCACGCCTAAGGAATCGCTTGAATATCTGGATTCGCTTGAGCTTCCCGAGAATCTTATGAAGAAAATTCTCTCAGAAAACGCGATAAAGCTCGTCGGAGAGAAGAAATGATAAAAATCCTCGTAATCGACGGTCAGGGCGGGCGGATCGGCTCGCAGCTCATCGACGCGATACGCGAGAGGATTCCTGACGCCGAGATCACGGCGGTCGGAACAAACTCGATCGCCACGGCAAATATGCTGAAATCCTCGCCGGACTACGCGGCGACCGGGGAAAATCCGGTCGTTGTGAACGTGAAGCGCGCCAACGTCATCGCGGGTCCGGTCGGGATAGTCATCGCCGACTCGCTCTGCGGCGAGGTCACGCCAAAGATGGCGAAGGCCGTCGGACAGAGCGGCGCCGCCAGGGTTCTGATTCCGGTCAACCGCTGCGACAACATGGTCGCGGGAGTCGGGGATCTGCCGCTCACCGCGCTCATCCGCGACGCGGTCGGACTGATTGAGAAGGCCGCCGCGAGTCCGCGTTAAATTTCCGCGGAAAAATCCGAAAAACTTTGCATTGACAAAGCCGCTTTGGTCTGCTAGAATTATACCATAAATTTAATATTAGGTGGTATGATCATGACAGTATTTTCAGATCTCAGAACAAACTTTCTCACCGCGCCGCTCGGCGTCGGCAAAAATCCACGCTTTTCGTTCAGGCTCGACTCGGACGGATATGACGTCGTCCTTTCGTCCTATAAGCTCACGCTCACCGATCCTTCCGGCAGAGTGGTGTTCGAAGAATCAAAGTCGCGCGATTCGGAAGACCTTCTCGAAACGACCGGAATAGCCTGCGGCGCGGAGCTTGAAAGCTTCACGCGCTACGAATGGAAGCTCGAAGGCGTTGCCGAGAGCGATGCGGGAAGACACGAAATAGAATCCGCGTCGGCCTTTTTCGAGACCGGATACATCGGAAAACCGCTTGAAAACGCCAAGTGGATCACGCTCGGCAAGACATATTACGAGAACCGCGGCGTTGATTTCAGGCTTAACATCAATTTTGAGCCGGCGTCAAACGAATTCTCGTTCAGATATTCCGAAAACAGCACGTCCGGATTCATCTTCGGCGCGGCGGACGAGGGAAATTACTACCTCGTGAAATTCGCCACCGATCTTGACTCGGGAAAGCTCACCGCGACGCTCTCGGAATCGGTCGACGGCAGAACCGTTGCACTTCGCGAAAAGGACATAACCTCCCTCTACGGCGCGGAAAAATACAAAAACTCGCGGCACAAGCTCTCGATAATCTCGGGCGAAAAGGTCAGCGTCTCGCTCGACGGAAAGCCGATCTTTGAGGAAAAGCTCAATATCCGCGGCGGCGGGTTCGGCT
Organism: uncultured Eubacteriales bacterium; assembly: GCA_934503195.1. Lineage (GTDB taxonomy): Bacteria > Bacillota > Clostridia > Oscillospirales > CAG-272 > Flemingiibacterium. The sequence goes on along the minus strand of CAKSVM010000005.1, from coordinate 32,382 downwards.
TCACGCAGAGCTTCCCGACAAAGGTAAAGCTTCTCTCAATTGATCTGGAATCGTCGGACGAAAGAATCCACGAGGACTTTTCGGATCCCAAGAATCTCATCCTCGCCGGAGGCTTCATAAACGGCGACGGATACGTGATAAAAAGCACCGACACGGTTTTCCCGCTTGATTTCGCGCCCACTCCGCTTTTCAGGCGGTCGGTCAAGGTGCGGAAAGGCCTCGTGAAAGCGCGGATGAACGCCTCGGCCGCCGGAATCTATGAGCTTTTCATAAACGGCAAAAAGGTCGGCGGCACTTATTTCAATCCCGGCCGCACGCGCGTTCAGAGCCGCGTGATGTATCAGACCTATGACGTGACGGAATTTTTCACCGAGGGCGAAAACACGCTTGAAACGCTTGTCGGACACGGCTGGTACAACCGCGCGATGAACTACGCCGGATCGACTCTGGCCTTCATCGGCGAGCTTATCCTGACCTACAACGACGGCGAGGAGCGGATCGTAACCGATTCGGACTGGCTCTCGGATTCTGACGGCGCGGTCAGATACGACGATATCTTCAACGGCGAGATCTTCGACGCGCGGATGAAGAATTCGGGAAAATGGGTCAACGCGAAGGAAACGACGATGGAGTCGCTTTCGATCGGAAAGCTTGTTCCTCAGCGCGGCCCTCAGGTGAAGTGCTTTGAGACGCTTGAACCAATCTCGGTCACCGAACCGCTCCCCGGCGTCAGAGTCTATGATTTCGGCAAGAACATCGCCGGAATCTGCCGCCTTAAGTTAAAGGGCGTGTGCGGCGCGAAGGTCACTATGCGCCACGCCGAAGTCCTCAACGCCGAAAACGTCACCCCGCGTACCGGAGCACCCGGAACGATCAACGACTACGGCAACCGCACCGCCGCAAACCACGACATATATATTCTCGCCGGAGACGGTGAGGAGATCTTCGAGCCATCGCTCGTTTACCACGGATTCAGGTATATGGAATTCACGACCGATGGAAACGTTGAGATTGAAGAGGTCAACGCGCTCGTACTTTGCTCCGAAATGCGGCTCACCGGAGATTTTGACTGCCCCGACGTGCTTGTCGACAAATTCGTCGAGAACACGCGTCAGAGCATGATCGACAACTTTCTCTCGGTTCCGACCGACTGCCCACAGCGCGACGAGCGTCTCGGCTGGGCGGGCGACGCGCAGGTATTCGCCGCTACGGCCGCGTATCTCGCCGACATCTTCGGGTTCATGGACAAATACATGGCCGACACGCGCGACTCGCAGAGTACAGACGGAAATTTCGACGACCGCGCGCCGAACAACAAGCCGCGCGAATCCCCGGTCGGCGGCTGGAGCGACGCCGGAGTCATAATTCCCTATCTCATGTACAGACAGAGCGGCGACAAGGAATTCATAAAGTCGAACTACGCCGCGATGAAACGCTACGCCGATCTCATCATCTCGATCTTCTCGAAAAACAACTACATCGACGTCGACATCCCGAACACCTTCGGGAAGAACACCTACGGCGACTGGCTCGGCGTCGAGACGACGCCCTGCGTCATCACCGAAACGGCCTTCGGAGAGCATTCGTTAAGGCTCCTCTCGGAAATGGCCGGAATTATCGGAAAGGATTCCGACCGTGATTATCTCGCCGGCATGGCGGACAGGGTAAAGGCCGCGTGGAACCGCGAGTTCGTCCTACCCGACGGCTCGACGAAATGCGATCCCAAGGTCTACGGAACCGGATACTGGGGCAACTCAAAGCATCCAGACACCGGAGAGGTCAACACGCAGTGTTCGTGGGTCATCGGACTCGCCTTCGGACTCTTTGACGAAAAAACCGCGCCGCTCGCCGCGAAAAAGCTGGCGGACAGCGTGATCTCGGGCGGATACAACATAAGAGTCGGATTCCTCGGCGTCGGGCTTATCCTCCCGGTGCTGACGATGAACGGATATTCCGATCAGGCGTTCAGAATGCTCCGCCAGACGACCTGCCCGTCGTGGCTCTATCAGGTCAAAAACGGCGCGACGAGCATCTACGAGTGCTGGGACGGCTATTACGAAAAGGACGGAAAAATCACCTACAAGGGTTCGCTGAATCACTATTCCTACGGAGCGGCAGTCGAATGGCTCTTCTCACACGTCCTCGGAATCCGCGGCGAAGCTCCCGGCTTCGGTAAGATAATCCTCAGCCCGACCGTGAATAAGGATCTCGGACGCGCATCGGGTCACTACGACTCGATCCGCGGAACAGTCGCGTCGGAATGGGCTTTTGAAGACGATAGTCTCGTCTGCCGCTTCGAAGTCCCGGCGAACACCCGCGCGAAGATTTATCTCCCTAAAAGCGGAAAGTGGATCGGATCCAAGGCTCCCGAAAATCCATTTGAAGTAACAGACAAACCGATCATTGTCGGCTCGGGAAAATACGAGTTCAGGCTCGTGAAATAATTTTCGAAATGACCCGCCCGGAAAAATCTACCGGGCGGTCATCAGGCGCAAAAACGCCGCAATATATCGCCGCAAGGCAAGGCCGACCGTAGTCGGCTTTCTCCCCGCCCAAAATCGGGCAGACTCCAAAGCGTATCTGACACGATAAGTGTCCGGCGCGGCAGAAGCCGCGTGAATTTCACTTCGGAGGAAACAAAAATGAAGAACACCCAAACCAAATCCACCTCGAAATCCCATCCGGGACTTCGCGCGCACTTCAGAATCCGCACGCTCGCGTTCGCGGCGATGTGCCTCGCGCTCGCGATGGCACTTCCCTTTCTCACCGGGCAGATCCCGCAGATCGGACGGGCGCTCTCGCCGATGCACATTCCCGCGCTGCTCTGCGGATTCATCTGCGGCCCCGTCTGGGGACTGATCGTCGGATTCGTCTCGCCGCTTTTAAGAAGCCAGATCTTCAGTATGCCGCCGCTCGCCGACGCGCTTCCGATGGCCTTTGAGATGGCCGCGTACGGACTTTCCGCCGGGATTCTCTATAGGCTGCTGCCGAAAAAGATCCCGTACATCTACGTCTCGCTCGTCGGCGCGATGGTGATCGGACGCGTCGTCTGGGGAATCGTAAAATGGACCGTCGCGGTCGTGAACGCCGGAAGCTTCGGCTTCGCCGCCTTTATCGCGGGCGCGGTCACAGGGTCGATTCCCGGAATAATCTGTCACATAATTCTCGTTCCGCTGATCGTGATCGCGCTCAAGAAGGCTCATCTGATGCCGGAGGATTAAAATGAATTTTGAGGAGACAATCGCGCTCCACGCAAAGGTCTACAAAAAGCTTTCGCCGCGCGACGCCGTGAAGCTCGCGTATCAGTCGGTCTTCGGACCTGAGCATATGATTAGCGACGCAAACGCCGCGGCAAACCGGCTCTTTGACGAATATTCGAAGACAGGCCATGACCGACCCTTTCGCACCGAGAATCTCGGACGCTTTTCGAGAGTTTATCTCGACTCGCCGCTGACCGACGCCGAACTTTCGCTCGTCGGAAAGATCTTCATAAACTCGGCCGCCTCCCCGAAGGGAGACACGGCTGAGTTCTCGGAAAAGCTCGATATCATCGCGAGACTCGCCGGAAACGGTGAACTTCCGTTCGGATACGGTGAATTCGCCGCCTTCCGCGCGGAATACGAAAAGGACGGCCCGAAGGCCGTCAGTCACAGCGATGAATACCGTAACGAATATCACCCGGCGTACCGTCTCGTCGACTCGAAATATGTCCGTCTTCTCCCACTGATCTTCGCGGTTTCAAAGCGCGAAAGCGCGGTTCTCGCGCTCGACGGACGCGCCGCCTCGGGAAAAACCACGGCGGCGAAGCTGATCGCGGAGCTTTTTGACGGCAAGGTCGTTCATCTCGACGACTTCTTCCTGCCGTTTGAAAAGCGGACGCCCGAAAGGCTCGCCGAGCCGGGCGGAAATCTCGACCGCGAAAGATTCCTTGAAGAGGTCGTTCCCAACGTGCGCGGAGAATTTTCCTACCGCGTCTTCGACTGTCAGAGCGGCGGATTCAGGGAAAATCCGCGGAAAATCGGCAAGTCGAAGCTTCTCATCTGCGAGGGCGCGTACTCGTTGCACCCGGCGTTCGGAAAGTATTACGACATTTCGGCCTTCTCGGCGATCACGCCGGAGGAGCAGCAAAAGCGTATTCTCGCGAGAAACGGCGAGCGGATGTGGCAGAACTTCCGCGAAAGATGGATTCCGATGGAGGAAAAATACTTCGAAACCTTCAATATCGCCGATAAATGCGATTTCATAATCTGACGCGAAAAAAAAATCTCCGGCCGATCAGAAGATCGGCCGGAGATTTTTCATATTTCTGCAAAAGCCTCACGCAAGTTCGCTCGCGTCGACTCTGCCGTTTTCAAGTGCGTCGGTGAGGAATTCGTCAAAGCATCCCGCCTCGGCGATGACCTGATACGGAGTCACCCAGAAAATGTTGAGAAGCCCGAAGGTCAGAATTCCGAGAAGCTGCCAGCCTATGAAGCTGAGCTGCATGACAAAGAGATCCATCTTGTGGCCGTCCATGATCCGCATCGAGAGCTTTATCGCGTTGTCAGCCGTCACGTTCGGATACTTCGCGAGAATGTACCCGGCAGCCGAGTAGGAATAGCCCTTGATGATTCCCGGAATGACGAAGAGCAGACTCCACAGCCATGTGTAAAGCATCACAAGGAGCGAACCGCCGAGCTTGCGGCCGTAATTCTCCTGAAACGCGCTTGTGAACATGATGTCAAGCGACGGATTTTCGCCTTTCCAGAGCATAAGATAGACGAGTCTCATCCCGACCGCGAGCGGCAGCAGAAAGAGTCCTCCTATTCCGGGCAGAATCGCCGAAGCGACTCCTGTGAGCGCGGCGCAAATGACATACGGAAGAAGAGCCATCGTATAATTGCCCTTCACTATGTTCTTTGCCGCTTCTTTGATTTCAACACGTGATTTCATCGTCAGTGTCCTCCTTGAATCTTGGTAACTATAGTATACAATATCCTGAGAAATTTGTCAAGTGGAAAAATCAATATTTTGCGAGAATTTCACAGAGCAGACGGTCGAGAATCACGGGGTCGCCCCGGCCGCCGGTTCTCGCCATGATCTTTCCCATTATCGCCTTCGCCGCCGACGCCTTTCCGGCCTTGTACGACGCGACCGCCTTCGGATCAGCCCCGACCGCCGCGATGACATACTCACGTAGAAGTTCCTCGTCGCGTATCTGCGCGAGATCATTCTCCTCGACATATCTCCCGGGATCGACCGCCACGCCCTTCGCGGCCGATTCATATAAAACCCGCACGAGTTTTTTCGCCGTCGTGCTGTTGATCGTCCCGTTCCCCGAGAGCGTCGCGATTTTCGCGAGCGACTCCGGCGAGACGAGCGGATTTTCGTCGGTCATCAGCGTCAGAAGCTCGCCGAGTATGAGGTTCGCCAGAAGCTTCGGCTGATCGGTGAATTCCACAGCCCTGTCGAAAAAGTCCGAGATTCCGATATCCGAAACCAGCTGTTCCGCGTCCTTTTCGGAGAGTCCGGATTTTTCCGTGTATTCGCCGCGTCTTTCGTCGGGTAGCTTTGGAAGCGACAACTTTATCGCGTCGATCTCAGCGTCCGATACACGTATCGGCGGAAGGTCGGGATCCGGGAAATAACGGTAATCGTCGGCGTTCTCCTTGACGCGCATCGTGAAGGTCTTTCCCGACTCCGCGTCGAATCTCCGCGTCTCCTGAAGCACCTTCCCGCCCGATTTTATGACTTCGACCTGACGGCGGTACTCGTACTCGACCGCCTTTTCGACAAACGCGAAGGAGTTGATATTCTTCATCTCGGTGCGGGTTCCGAGTGTCATCTCACCGCGTTTTCTGACCGAGAGATTGACGTCGCACCTGAGCGAGCCCTCATTCATCCGGCAGTCCGAAACCCCGGCGCAGAGCAGAATCGACCTGAGCTTTCTGGCGTAGTCGGCCGCCTCCCTCGCCGAGCGGATATCCGGCTCCGAGACGACCTCGATAAGCGGTACGCCGCAGCGGTTGAGGTCGATAAGCGTGCCCGACTCGTCGTGAATCAGCTTTCCGGCGTCCTCCTCGATGTGAATCCGCGTGATTCCGATCCGCTTCGGCTCACAGTCGGAAATTATGTCAACGTGTCCGTTTTTGCAGAGCGGGAGATCAAACTGCGAGATCTGATAGGCCTTAGGGAGATCGGGATAGAAGTAATTCTTCCGATCCTCGCGCGAAAAACGCGAGATCTCGCATCCGAGCGCGAGCCCGGCTTTTACCGCGAGTTCGACAACCTTCCGGTTAAGCACCGGAAGCGCGCCCGGCATCCCCGAACAGACCGGACAGCACTGAGTGTTCGGCTCCGCGCCGAAGGCCGTCGGGCAGGAGCAGAAGATCTTCGTCGCGGTCTTAAGCTCAACATGAACCTCGAGTCCGCAGACAAGCTCGTAATCGTCGATGAACTTCATTCCCGCTCCTCCCCGGCCTTTTCAAGCGCGTAGCCGACGCGGTAGAGCGTCTTTTCGTCAAATTTCTTTCCGATCAGCTGAACGCCGACCGGAAGCCCATTCACCTTTCCGAACGGAACCGACATCGCCGGAAGCCCCGCAAGGCTCGCCGGAACCGTAAAGATGTCGCCCATGTATTCCGAAACCGGGTCGCGCCGCTCGTCGAAGCGGTACGCCACGGTCGGAGTCGTCGGAGTCAGGATAAGATCGCATACCTCAAACGCCGATTCGAAATCGCCGTTCACGAGTCTCTTCGCCGCGACCGCTTTTTTATAATATTTGTCGTAATATCCGGCCGAGAGCGCGAAGGTTCCGAGCATTATCCGCCGCTTCACCTCGTCGCCGAAGCCCTCGGAGCGCGATTTTGAGTAAAGCTCGTCGATATCCGAAAACTCTTTCGCGCGGTGCCCATAGCGGACTCCGTCAAAGCGCGCGAGATTCGACGACGCCTCCGCGCTTGAAATCACGTAATACGCGGGAAGCGCGTACTCAAGCGAGGCAAATCTGATTCTGACAAGCTCCGCGCCGAGCTTTTCAAGCTCTGACGCCGCCGACATCACACGGTCGGACACGCCCTTATCGATGTTTCCCGCGAAAAACTCGTCGGGGATTCCGATCTTAAGTCCTTTGACGCCCGAATCGATTCCGGCGGTGAAATCCTCACCCTCTCCGACCGACGTAGCGTCGCGCGCGTCTTTTCCACAGATTGAGGAAAGCACCAGCGCGTTGTCATAGACATCACGCGTGATCGGGCCGATCTGGTCGAGCGACGACGCGAAGGCGATAAGTCCGTATCTCGAAACGCGCCCGTAGGTCGGCTTCATCCCGACGCAGCCGCAGAAGGCCGCCGGCTGTCTCACCGAACCGCCTGTGTCCGAGCCGAGCGCGTAAACCGCCATTCCTTCCGCAACGGCCGCCGCCGCGCCGCCCGAGCTTCCGCCCGGAACGCGGCTCGTGTCATACGGATTTTTCGTCTTTTTGAAATACGAGTTCGCGGTCGTCGATCCCATCGCGAACTCGTCCATGTTCGTCTTTCCGAGCAGAACTCCGCCGCCCGCCGAAAGCTTCTCGTAAACCGCCGCGTCATAGACCGGGACGAAGTTTTCGAGCATCCTTGACGCGCAGGTCGTTCTGATTCCCTTTGTCATTATATTGTCCTTCAGCGCGAAGGGGATTCCGGCGAGCTTTCCGAGGTTTTCGCCCGCCTCGCGAGCCTTATCGATCTCCCCGGCCTTTTTCCGCGCCGCGTCGGCCGTGACCGTTATGTACGCGCCAAGGCTTTTGTCAGACCGCTCTATATGCGCCAGAAGCATCGCGGTGATTTCCGAGGACAGCAGCAACCGCCTTTTGAGATAGATCGAAAGCGTCGCCGCGGACATTATTTTAATCGGCATAAATCAGTCTCCTTTCACCGTGCGCGGCACTCTGAAAAACTCCTCCGTGCGGTCGGGCGCGTTTGAAAGAAGTTCCTCACGTGGAAGGCAGCTTTTCGGGATATCCTCACGGAAAACGCTCGCTTGCTCTTCACTGCCGGAAGGTCCGGTGTCCGGAAGCTTTCCCGCAAAGTCGATCATCGCGAGAAGATCCTTATAAAGACGTTCGGACTCACTCTCGTCGAGAGTGAGTCTTGAAAGCTTCGCAATCTTTTCAATTGAAATTTCAGGTTTCATTCTGTCTCCTTATTGCCTTAACCTCATAAACGGCGAGCGCGGCCGCCGCGATGAGGAGGATGTTTATGAGAACTCCCGCGAAGGTCAGCCCCGCAAAGCCGATCATGGCCTGCGTGAACCAGATAATCACCGCCGTGCCTGACAGAAACGCCAAAAATTTATAAAATCCTTCCTCGGCTTCGAAAACCATTCCGCAGACCCACAAAGCGAGCAGGAAAAGCGAGATCAGCGAGATTATCAGCGGCTGAATCATTCCGTATCCGAACGGAAGGAGCGAGAAATAAGATCTCATCGAGACCGTCTCGTCGACTCCGTTCGAAAATTCCATTCTGACGCCGATCGGCAGGATCTCTGTCACAATTATCGCCAGCATATCAAATATTCCGAATAATCTGCGCTTCTCCATATCTTGACCTCCGGGAAAAGGATTTAATATATAAGACGCAAAAAATTCGGATTTGTTCCCGTTTTCGCGGAAATTTTCAATATTTTTTTCCCAAATTCCTCACACAATACTCTCTGGCGTATTCAAGGATGCTCTTCGAGCCGCGAAGATATCCGCCGGTCTCGTTTCTGTCAAGGCACTCCTCGATGCGGAAGAGTGCTTCCCGGAAATTGCTGTCGAGAATCTCGCAGAGAATCATATTAAGCGACTCGCCCGGGCGATCGGTAATCGCCGCCTTGAAGTCATCAGGAGTGCGGAATTTTTCCGAATATCCCGAAATGAGCCTCACCGCCTCTGAGAGGATCGAGTCGTAGAGCCCCAACGTATCGGCCGCCGGGACGTCGAATTTCTCGATAGCCAGCTTTCCCGCGGTATACGCGCCGTTCACGTGGAAGCTGAACGGCTGCTTTGACGCCGATTCCTTCATATCAAAAACTTCCCAGAAAAGCTCGTCGAGCGCGATCGGCTTGCACCAGATCCGCACAGTGACCGAATCCGGCTCGGTGACGCTTGTCAGTATCACATAGATGTATCCGCCGATCTCGCGGTAGATGAAATCCCCGATGCAGCGGCAGTCGTATTTCTGGCAGCTGACACGACGGTTCCTTTTCAGGTAGGCTTTGAGTGACCTTATCCGGGCCAATTCTTCGTTTGTCATATTACACCTCCGGTGCTTTTCAAAGTGAGTTCGGCCATAGCCGCGTAGTGGAGAATTTCGAAATTTTCCGGCGCGATCTCCTCAAGGAGCCTTCGATGCTCGCGCTCAAACGACGATATCCCGGCGTCGGAAAGCGACGCGCCGATTCCGCGGCAGGCGATTACCCGTCCGTTCCAGCTCTCGCGCGTGAAGCCGACCTTAAGTCTGTACTCCTCGTGATGAGTCAGACTGAATTTTTCAAGATACCGCCCGTCGATTTTTATCGGATGAACCGTCTCGCCCGCTCCGCTCCACGCGGGATTGTATTTTAAGATAAGCTTCTCGCTCTCCCCGGCGATATGATCCTCAAACGGAAGCCACGCCATATAGAGAATCAGCAGCTTTCCGCCGTCTTTAAGCACGCGCGAAAGCTTTCCGGGCATTATCCCGGCGTCAAAATACCAGAAGCACTGGCAGGCCGTGACAACGTCAAACGACGCGTCCTGAAAATCGATCTTCTCGGATGGCGAGACGAGATAATCGATTCCCATCCCCTTTGAAAGCTCTTTTGCCATCGCGATCTGATTTTCCGAAATGTCGACGCCGACCCACTCCGCGCCGAATTTTCTCATGTTCCGCGGCAGAACTCCCGTCCCGGTGCCAAGATCAAGCACCCGCTGACCAGCCTTGCAGAGTCCGCGCGCGATTATTTTCTCATAGAATTCCGTCGGGTATATATCGCGGTATTTCGCGTATCCGGCCGATGTTCTCCCCCAGTCAAACGGCCGCCCGCCGTCAATATTCTTGTCCGTTATATTCATTTATCCCCCAAAACCAAAGCGCGGGACAGGAAAAGCTCCTGCCCCGAAAATCATACTCCCAAGATGGGAAATCAGTCAATTACCTTCATAGAATAGCCGACCGAATATTTTTCTCCGACACCGAGCTTTATCGCGTAGGGCTTGTCCTCGAAGTTTCCGGTCTCGCCGAGATGCGCCGGGAGTCCGTTCCACGGCTCGATGCAGACGAACGGAGCCTGCTTCTTCGGCGGGGTCCAGATGCCGAGTGCCTTGAATCCCGAGAAATCGAAATCGATTCCCTTTCCGGTGTTCTTGTTTATGAGCTTCACGCTGTGGCTCTTCAGCTTCTTCGTCAGCAGAACGTCGACGTCGTAGTCGGAGTATTCGAGATCCCACTCGTTCGTGTTCTTGAGCTTGTCGGTCACGGGGAGCGACGCGTCTATGTATCCTCCGCCGTAGTTTGTCGTGTAGATGACATCCTCGTTCTCGACGCTGTCAAAGACGAGCTTGTAGTCCGAGAACTTTTCGCCGTCCTTCATCGGGCAGCGGAAGCCGGCGTGTCCGCCGATGCAGAACCAGATCGGCTTCGAGTCGATATTCTCAACGGTATATTCGGTCGAGAATCCCTCGTCGGTGATGATGTGCGTCACGAGAAGGCGGAACCTGTAGGGATAGACCTCGTGCGATGCGGGGCTGTCGAAAAGCTCGTATACAAGCTTGTTCTCGGTCTGTTCGAGCAGACGGAAATCCTGTCTTCTCGCGAATCCGTGCTTCTGAAGCGGATAAGCGACACCCTCAAACTTCACGCTTCCGTCGATCGTCGAGCCGACCGTCGGGAAGAGAATCGGAGCGTGGCTCGGCCAGTATTCGGGAAGTCCCTCCCAGACGTATTCCTGACCGTTCCTCTTATAGGAGATGAGTTCTCCGCCCAGCGTGGAGCCGATCGCGGAGGCTTTTGCGGTGCTGATCTTGCTTTCCATTGTATCGTCCTTTCATCTGCCGCCCCGTTGTGGGGCGGCGTGGTTTGTCATTCCTTCATTTTCGGAATGTCGTCGTTGCCCTTGTTTTTCTCCTGCTCGGCCTTTTCCTTTTCCTCGGCTTCGCGGCGGAGACGCTCGGCCTCGTTTTCCTCGGCCTTAACGCGGTTTTCCTCGTCCGACTTCTTGTGCTTTTCGTCGCGCATCGCCTCAAGCTCCTCAATAGTCGGATCACCGTCCATAGCGGCGTTGAACTGAGCCTCATCCATGACCTCGTTCTTCATGAGGTAGGAAGCGAGGAAGTGGAGCTTATCTATATGCTCGGTGAGAAGCTCGGTCGCCTTGTCATACGCGGTGTTGACAAGCCGCTTGATCTCGTTGTCGATGATCGTCGCGGTGTCCTCGGAATAGTTGCGGCTCGTGTTGAAGTCGCGGCCAAGGAAGACCTCGTCGCTGTTATGCTCGGAGCCGTAGACGATCGGGCCTAACGTGTCGCTCATGCCGTAGCGTGTGACCATGTTCCGCGCGATCGCGGTGGCGCGCTGGATATCGTTCGAAGCTCCGGTCGAGATGTCGCCGAGGATGATCTTCTCCGCGACGCGTCCGCCGAGAAGCGAGACGATCTCGTTCTCCATGTCGCTCTTCGACTGATAGGAGCGATCCTCCTTCGGGAGCGAGAGCGTATATCCGCCCGCGCGTCCGGCCGGGATGATCGAAATCTGATGCACCGGGGTGTCGGGCTGGAGGAACTTCGTAACGATCGCGTGTCCGGCCTCGTGATAAGCCGTTAGACGCTTTTCTTTGTCGCTTATGACCTTGGACTTCTTCTGCGGGCCGACCATGACCTTGATCGTCGCCTCTTCGAGGTCGTCCATGCCGATGAGGCTCTTGTTCTTTCTCGCGGCGAGGAGCGCGGCCTCGTTAAGGAGGTTCGCTAGATCCGCTCCAGTGAAGCCGACCGTGGTCTTCGCGAGAGTGTGGAGATCGACGTTCTGCTCAAAGGTCTTGCCCTCGGCGTGAACCTTCAGGATATCCTCGCGTCCCTTGATATCGGGATAATTGACCGTGATCTGTCTGTCAAAGCGTCCGGGTCTGAGAAGCGCAGGGTCGAGAATGTCGGGACGGTTGGTCGCCGCCATGACAATGACTCCCTCGTTTCCGCCGAAACCGTCCATCTCGACAAGGAGCTGGTTGAGAGTTTGCTCACGCTCGTCGTGTCCGCCGCCGAGACCCGCGCCGCGGTGACGTCCGACGGCGTCTATCTCATCGATGAAGATGATGCTCGCGGGATTCTTCTTCGCGGTATCAAAGAGGTCGCGCACGCGCGACGCTCCGACGCCGACGTACATCTCAACGAAATCCGAACCCGAGATCGAATAGAACGGAACCCCTGCCTCGCCCGCGACCGCCTTCGCGAGAAGCGTCTTACCGGTACCGGGAGGGCCTACCAAAAGCACGCCGTGCGGGATATGCGCACCGAGCTTCGTGAACTTCGTCGGATCACGCAGGAACTCCACGCACTCCTGAAGCTCGGCCTTTTCCTCGTCGGCTCCGGCGACGTCCTTGAAGAAGACCTTCTTTTTCTCGTCAGAACCGAGCTTCGCGCGCGCCTTGCCGAAATTGCCGATCTTTCCGCCCTTTCCGCCAGCACCTCCCGCGAACTGGTTTATGATGAAGAACCAGAAGACGATGAAGAGGATTATGACGATCGCGTACGGGAGGAGATTTATCCACCACGGTATCTCGACTGGCTCAGCGATATTGTACTCCTCGATCGTTCCGGCTCTGAACTGCTTCTCGATCATGTCGCCGAACTGTGCCCAGAAGGAATCGAGCGAACGCAGTTTGAAGGTGACGACCGAATTGTCGCGCTTCCAGATGGTCAGCTGATTGTCGCTGTCTATCTCAAACATCTTTACCTGCTCTTCATAGAACAGTCTGTCGATATCACTGTAGATGATCTTCGAGCTTGGCTGATTTCCGAAGAGCGCGGCGGTCGCCACGAGTATCACGGCTATCAGCACTACATAGAAGATCAGAATCTTGTAGTTTGATTTCATAATTACCTCTCAACTTGATTTTTTGCCGAAGGGACGCTCTTTTCGCGGTGTTTCACTCTCCGCTGTAGACCTCGGGACTCAGCACTCCTATGTAAGGAAGCGCACGGTATTTCTCGTCGTAATCGAGTCCGTACCCGACGACGAACTCATCGGGAATGACCTTTCCGGTGTAATCCGGCGTGAGCGTCACCGAGGGATCGCGGCGCGATGGCTTGTCAAGCACGGTCGCGATTCTGACGCTTCTCGCGCCCTTGTTCTTAAGATAGGTCGTGAGATACGAGAGCGTGCGTCCGCTGTCGATGATATCCTCGATTATGACTATATCGATATCCGGAAGATCGTTCCGGTAAAGATCAAAAACGATATTAACGGTTCCCGACGACTTCGTTCCCGCGCCGTAGGACGAGACCTTCATGAAATCGATCTCGACCGGGATGCTGATCTTCTTCATGAGATCTCCCATGAAGACTACCGAGCCTTTGAGAATGCAGAGAAGCAGAAGTCTTTTTCCCTCATAGTCGCGGCTGATCTCTCCGGCGATCCGGGTGGTTATCTCATCAAGCTCTTCCTCTGAAACGAGGATCTTTTCAATATCCTTTCTCATTGTCAAACCTCATTATAATAATAAACTAACGATACAAAGTCGTCACCCTCCGGCTTCACGCGGTCGGCGGGCGGGGATCCGGGATACCAGATCACGCCGTCATCGTCGCAGAAAACCGGGATTCTCTGCCGCTCGCTCATCGTGAGCTTGCGGTCATTGCAAAGCTTTTTAATCTTTCGCGTCATGCCGCCGCAGACGTATGAGTCGCCGGGGCGTCTTTCGCGCACGAACAATATATGCTTTATTGTATCAGAATTTAATCTTATGTGTATTGATAAGTTGTAAATTTTTTTCAGAGTTTCGTTATCTTTTTCGACACTGCCATCATTTCTGTACATTAAGACCGCGAAATCGGGTTCTGCGAAATGATTCACGCCAGGATGAATTTCATGAAAAAACTCAGGCGCGGCCGACATTTTTTCACGCGTAAAGACGAGTTTTCCGACGACAATCCGCGCGAATACCCGGTCGGGCAGTGAAAGCTCGCCGCGTCCCTTCGCGCAGAGCGCGAGAACCGCGTCAATATGCACGGTCTCAAGCGTCGCCCCGGATACCTCCGAGTACATCTTTATGACCGCGCGCGAGGCGATCGCACGATGCGCATTTGCGAGATCAGCGCAGGGATTTCGGTTTTTCACAAGCTCTTCCGCGAGCGACGAGAGACAGTCATCGTCATCCCGCGCCAGCCTTGAAAGTCTTCCGGCGGCTTCGGGAAACGCCGGATTGAGCTTCTTCATCCCCGGAATCAGCTCGTGGCGGATATAATTCCGCGTGTACAGAATATCGTCGTTCGTGCTGTCGTGTATGAAGCCGATATTTTCGGCCTTACAAAAGTCGATTATTTCGTCCTTCGTGACGCCGATGAGCGGACGGATTATTTTATGCTCGCCGAGCTTTCTCGTCGGCGGGATTCCCGAAAGTCCAGCGACTCCGGTGCCGCGGATGAGATTATATAGCATGGTCTCGGCGTTGTCGTCCGAGTTGTGCGCCGTCGCGACGGCATCAAGCCGTTCGTCCGACGAGAGAATCCGAGCGAACTCGGAATATCTGAAATCCCGCGCGGTCTCCTCGATTCCCCTGCCCGAAAGCTTCGCGATCGCGGGGATATCGGCCTTCACAAGCTCGAAATCAATTCCGAGCCGCTTGCAGGTGTCCTCGCAGAATTTCGCGTCGCGGTCGGCCTCACCACCGCGGATGCCGTGGTGGACATGGACGGCTTTTATATAAATTCCGCTTCTTTCGCGTTCCTCGGACATAAGCTTGAGAAGCGCGGAGGAATCCGCGCCGCCCGAATACCCGATGAGAACGCCCTTCACGCCCGAAAGCATCCTATACTCCCCGAGCGCGGATCTGAATTTTTTTCTCACGGCGATTGATGCTTCGCCTGAAATTCCGTTTTTCAAAATAAGCTTCCTTAACGCGGCGGCTCCTCTTCGGGCGCGAGCGAGGTGAACTTCGTGAACTGTCCGAACCAGCCCATCGTGACCTTTCCGGTCGCGCCGTGACGGTTCTTCGCGATGATTATGTCGGCGACGTTCTGCTTTGTCGGGTCGTTTCCGTAGTAGTCGCGCGAGAGGAACATGACGACGTCGGCGTCCTGCTCGATCGCTCCCGAGTCACGCAGGTCGGAAAGCATCGGCGTCTTGTCGGTTCTCGACTCGGGGCTTCGCGAAAGCTGAGCCGCGCAGACGAGCGGAACCTGAAGCTCCTTGGCGAGAATCTTCAGATTTCGCGAAATGTCCGCGACCTCCTGCACACGGTTGTCGATCTTGCGGTCAGACTGCATGAGCTGGAGGTAGTCGATTATCACGAGTCCGAGGTTCTTGACCCTGCGGAGCTTCGCCTTCATTCCGGTCGCGGTGATTCCGGTCGTGTCGTCGATGAAGATATCGCACTCCGAAAGTCCGGCCGAGGCGTGAGCGAGCTTATCCCAGTCCTCGTCCGAAAGCTCTCCCGAGCGGATGTTGTGGCTGTCGACCAGAGCCTCACTCGAAAGCATACGCGAGACGAGCTGTTCGGCCGACATTTCAAGCGAAAAAATGCAGACCGCTTTTTTCGTCTCTCTGGCGACGTTCGACGCGATATTGAGCGCGAAACTCGTCTTTCCCATACCGGGACGCGCTCCGATCAGAATAAGGTCGCTTTTTCCCATTCCGACGAGAACGTTGTCAAGGTCACCGAATCCGGTCGGGGTTCCGATCGTCTCGGCGCGGTTTTCCTTAAGATCGTGGAGATGCTGGTAGGTCTGGACAAGCACGTCGCGGATGTGGAGAAAGCCCTTCTGCTCGTTGCCCTCGGCGATCGAGAAGATCATCTGCTCGGCGTTTCCGAGGATATGCACGACGTCGTCCTGCGCCGCGTAGGCCGATTCGGAGATCTGCTCCGACGCCTCAATGAGGTGGCGGAGAATACTCTTGTCCTTGACAATCTGCGCGTAATCGGCGGCGTTGGCGGCCGACGGCACGACTCCGACGAGAAGCTTTACATATTCCTCGCACTTGTCCTGTTCGAGCACTCCGCGGTGAACGAGCATATCGATCAGCGTAACGACGTCAATGCTCCGGTTCTGTAGGTAGAGATCCTGCATTGCGAGGTAGATCTCGCGGTGATTCTCGACGTGGAAATCGTCGCTTTTGAGTATTCCGGCGACTATGTTGAAGGTTTCGGGATCAATCAGAATCGATCCCAGCACCGACTGCTCGGCATCCAGCGAGAAAGGAAGCTTTCTCGGAGCAAGAATGTCGGCCATAGCTTATTTTTCTTCGGTGACGACGACGTTGATCCTGCCCATGACGTCAGCATGGAGCTTGACGTCAACCACGGTCTTGCCGAAGGCCTTTATGGGGCCTGAAAGCTGGATCTTGCGCTTGTCGATTACGATTCCGGTCTGAGTCTTAAGCTCCTCGGCGATATCCTTCGATGTGACCGAGCCAAGCATGAAGCCGTCCGCGCCGACCTTGCCCTTGAAGAAGATCTGGGTCGATTCAAGCTTCGCGGCGGCGTCCTTGGCGTTCGCAAGCTCAACCTCGGCTCTGTGCTTTTCAGCGGCCTCGCGTCCCTTGATCTCGTTGAGCGCGGCGTTGTCGGCGATGACGGCGAGCTTTCTCGGAAGGAGGAAGTTGCGGGCGTATCCGTCCGAAACCTCGATGAGCTGTCCCTTCTTGCCCTGTGCCTTTACATCCTGAGTGAGTACTACTTTCATTTTGATTATCTCCCTTGCTTTGGTAAATTCCGGCGGCGCGGCTCTGCCGCGCCTGCCGTGGAAAATTATTTCTTTTTCATATAATCGTCAATTGCGGCCTTGAGGCTCGAAAGAGCCGAAGCCATCGTGACATTCTTGAGAAGCGCACCCGCGGCCTCGTAATATCCGCCGCCGCCGATCTTTTCGAGGATCAGCTGAACGTTGACGTTTCCGGCCGAACGCGCCGAGATGTGGACGCTGTCGTCGATGTGGACGAGCGCGAAGGACGCCATTACTCCCTCGACCGAGAGAAGCTTGTCCGCCGCCTTTGCCGCGGCGATACGATCCTTCGGGCTTCCGTCGCCGTCGCTCATCGAGATCGCGAAGATCTGCCGGTAGGTGACGACATTCATCGTGAACTTGGCCTCGCGCATGAAATCGTCGAGTCCCGACTTGAAGAATAGCTGAACCTCGGCCGGGTTCGCGCCCTCGGAGCGCAGATAGAGTGCCGCGCTGAAAGTGCGGACTCCGGTGTTGCGCGAAAACTGCTTGGTGTCAAGCAGCATTCCGCTGTAAAGGACGTCTGCCTCCTCGCGGTGAAGCCCTCCGATCGGAAGTGCCTGTTCGAGGATCTCGGCGACAAGCTCGCAGGCCGACGACGCCGAAGGCTCGATGTAGGTTATGATCGGCTGACGGCTGTAATCCCCGGTCTTGCGGTGATGGTCGATTATCGCGATGCTTCCGACGTTCGCGGCGATATCGGGAGCCTCGAACTGAACGGGATTGTTGACGTCGACTATGACGAGAAGCGTGTCGGAGTTTATCATATCCTGCCCGACGAAGCTGTCAACGAATATGTCGGTATACTCGGGAAGGCTCGCGACACGGTTTATCGCCTGTCTTATATTCGCGTCGGAGCGGTTGACGACTATATTGGCCTTGACGCCGCAGAACATAGCGAGCCGCGCGATTCCGACGCAGGCTCCGATCGAGTCGTAGTCTGGATTCCGGTGACCCATTATGAGGACGTTATGCGCTCTGGCCATATTGAGCGTAAGCTCGTTGGCGATGACTCTCGCCCTGACCTTGGTCCGCTTCTGAACGGTTTTGGTGCGTCCGCCATAGAACTCGGTGTTGTGCGCGTTCTTGACGACGACCTGATCGCCGCCGCGTTGGAGAGCGAGATCAAGCGACGCGTGCGCGTCGTGATCCTTATCGGCGAGAGTTCCGTGTACGCGCGAGATTCCGATCGAAACAGTGACCGGCATACTTCCCTCTCCGATCCGTACCTCGCGGATCCGGTCAAGAATGTCAAACTTCTTTTCGATAAACTCGTCAAGATATCTCGCCTCGAAGACGAAAATGAACTTGTCACGCTCGTATTCCTTGAGAATTCCGCCGACCGAGTCGGCCCATTCCTTGAGGATATTCTCGACCTTTGCCGAGGCCGAGCGGTATTTTTCCTGAACAAACTGCATCAGCTCGTCGAGGTTGTCGATCATCACATAAGCGATGATCGTCTCCTCGTCGGCGAGTCTTTTCGCGACGCGGCGAAGCTCGGTGCGCTCGTTCCAGACCGTGATGACGTAATTCTTTCCCTGCGCGGTTATGCGGTAGCCCTTGATCCGGAAGAAGCGGTCATAGGCGGCCGCGTCGACTCCGTCCTCGTTATCGGCCCCGGCCGACTCGGGCGAACCCGAGGTCTCTGCGAGAATCTGATCCATCCCGATTCCGCAGATCGAGTCGATATGCTTCGTGTAAAGCACCTCGCGCGGGCTCGCGACCTTGGTAAAGGAATTGTTGTACCAGATGATCTTTCCGTTCTCGTCGCAGATTACGACCGGGAGATAGAGCTTCAGGATGAAATCGAGCGTTATGTTGCCAAGAATCGGCGAGATCGTCTCGTCGTCGGGATTCACGCGGAAGCTTAAAAGCCCGTAGAGCTTTCCGCCGAAGAATTCCGCGAGAATGAGGCAGACGGCCATTACCGCGCCGAGAATCATCGGATCAAGCTTTGAGAACTTCACTAAAAGCGCGAAGATCAGAATGAACAGTGCCGCGATAACCGTGTTCAGCAGAATGCGCGGCGGGATTCCCAAAAAGCTCTTCTGGTGTTTTTTATCGTGTTTTCCTGTAGGCATTCCGGATCACTCCTTTCGGTCGTCGGCGTCGTCGTAGTGAAGTGCCTCCGCGCGACGGAAATTTTCAGAGAATATATCAACCGCGCCGTTCGCGGCGAAAAGCATGAAGGGCGCGGACGGGCTTATGAAGAAGAGCACCGCCGCGATGATTATAAACAGCACCGCGAAGACCGGATTCCCATTCCGTGATCTGAATCCGAACATCCCGCGCGATTTCCCGGCGAGCGACGTGACAGCCGCGCGGATGCCGACATACACGAGTCCCGGCATCAGGAGAATCATCAGATTCTCGGCGACCGTGACCATCGTAAGCGTCTTTTCGGGATGACCGAAGATTATCCTGACCGCGTAAGCCGCGAGCGCGACGACCGCGCTGACGGTCGAGATCTCGATCCGCCACGGGAATCTTATCCGCTCGACGAGTATGTCGATATCGTCCGGATCCTCCTCGACCGGAACAAACGCGATCTCGTCGTGTTCCTCGGACGGGAAGAGCGACGGAAGCCCCGAAAGCGCGGCGAAAATCCGCGCGATAAGCGTGACGATGTACGCCGCGATCATCATGACCGCTCCGAGCGAGCCGATGAAGGTGCGCTTTGCTATCGCGATCATTCCGGCGATCTCGTTGTCGCCGTAGACCTGAACCCCGTTTCCCTTGTAGTCGATCGTGACGCTCGCAAGCGCGGCGCGAAGCGGCTCGAAAAACGCGTCGAGAACCGCTCTTATCTGCTCAATGTCGAGCTTTCCGGTGATGTGCTTTATGTTGATTCCGGCGACGATGAGCCAGAAAATCGTCCCGAGCGCGGCCGAGAAGGCGATCGCGAACGAGCGGTTCTTTCCGAGCCTTACAGAAAGCCAGATTCCAAACGAGATCACGCCTGGAAAAAGCATCGGGAGCGGCTTTATGACCGCGTTTATAAGCCCGTCGGTGAGATTATCGCGGATGAGCATCGCAAAGACCGACACAACCGCGGCATAACTCATAATCGGCATCAGAAGGCTGAAAATGTCAATCTTCTCCTCGTTCTCAAACAGCATACCGACAAGCATCACGGCCGATGCGGCGAGCGGAACAAGCAGTCCGATGACGCCGTTTTGACCCATGACGAGCGTCAGCCCGCCGTAGGTCGCGACAATGAAGGCGATCGGAATCCACGACCGCCGACCGATTTTAGCTGCGCTCTGCCCTTTTTCCATAAAGCCCATCCACCTCTTTTCCGTGAAGAAAATTCCATAGTGATATATTATACCACTTTTTCTCGTTTCTGTCTATACCTATTCCGTAAATTTTCTAAAAGTTTTTTCAGACATGATCCGCGCTGTCGACAAAAAGCGGGAGCGGGAACCACGAAGCGGCGAGTCCGTCGGCAAATCTTCCCGGTGAGACAAGGCCGAAGAAGTAAGCGACAGCTTCCTTGTGTTCAAGCTCGACTATCTCGGCTCCGGTGACTTCCTTTATCTCGGGAAGCCCGTTTCTCACGGTTATTGTGAAGAACTCGTCGCCAGCGACGCCGTGGACGAGATAGCTCCGTTCGCCGTCAGGAATCCGCGACGACGCGGCTTTCAGCCGCATGAAGGCTCCGATCACCTTTTTCCAGTGGAAGACAGTGTAATTCTGGTCGTTCGCCATCGTGACGTCGTCGCAGATTCTCTCGGCGGCCTTGATCATGCCGGTCTCAAAGAGCGGAAGCGTCAGCGTGACCGAGCCGTTCTTCGCGACGAAATTCCGCACGACGCGGTCGAAATCCGCGATATCCGCGAGTGTAAGCTCGACGAGCTTGTCGATATAATATCCGATAAAGCGTCCGCCGTCAAAGATCGCGTAGAGCCGGCGGTTCCAGCTGTGCGCGATGTCGAGGAAGCTCTCGCGCGGCCTTGACATATGCGACGGCTTTTTCGCGTGGAGCGACGCGATTAGATCGAGCGTCTCCTCGTCGCCCTCCCTCAACTCGGTAAAATCGAGCGGTGAAAGTCCGATTCCGTCAAAGCAGTGGCGAAGGCTCGTCGGCGTGATGCTGAACTTCATCACGGCCGACGCGACCTCGTATGAGAAATATCCGTAACGCTGTCTGAGTCCGCCGAGATCCGACATATCGGCTCCGGACGAAATCATGTCCTTCAACGCCGTTCCGAGAAGCTCGCGCATATATCCCTTCGAGCGGGAATAGGGATGCACCGCGACATTTCCGACGCCGTGGAACTTAAGCTTCGTTCCCATGACGTCAAGCTCACGCGGATAGACTCCGATCGCGGCCTTCAGCTTTCCGTCCTCGGTGACGACGTAGTTGTTCTCGCAGGGGAGATATTCCGGCTTGTAGAGCTTCGGGAGAAGCTTCACGAAGTCATCCTTTGTTCCGTTGAAGCCGAAGACGTAGTTTATGAAGTCTATATAATCCTCACGCATCGCGGAATTTCCGCGTCCTTTGTAAATTTCAGGCATCTTTATACTTCCTTTCAAGATCAAGCAAAATTTCCTTCATGTCAAGTCCGCCACCATAGCCGCCAAGACTGCCGTCGGCGTTCACGACGCGGTGACAGGGGATCAGGATGCAGATTTTATTCAGATGATTCGCGCCGCCGACCGCGCGGTAGGATTTCGGACTTTCAACCGCCCTCGCGATCTCGCGGTAGCTTCTCGTCTCGCCGTAAGGAATATCGAGAAGAGTCTTCCAGACCTTTTTCTGGAACTCGGTTCCCTCATAAGCGATCGGGAGATCGAAATTCTTCCGCTTCCCCGCGAAATATTCTGAGAGTTCGGCGAAAGCGCGTTCGGAAAGCGGCGTCGGATCATCCTCCCCGGCCTTGTCAACGCGTACAAGCGAGGTTACATGATCCCCCGTGACTCCGATCCGGATCACAAGCCCAATGAATTCTTTATATGAGTATCTTTCCATATTCTTCCTCCAAAAGCATATTATACGGATATTATACCACATTCCGCGCAATGTGTCCAGAGGTATAATGAAAATTTACATCGATGACTTGACAAAATCCTTTTATAAGACTATAATATAATCAAAAAAACGGAGAAACGCAATGAAAAGATCAATATTCCTGCGGCTTCTCTCGCTGATCCTCACGATTCTGGTCGCGCTCGGCGCGGCCGGATGCGGGCAGCAGGAGATTTCGGACATACTCGACATCGTCGACGCGGTAGTGAATCAGGACACCGCCCCGGAATCCGGAACTCCGGAAATATCTGACGAGACAACAGTCAAGCCCGAGACGTCACCAGAGACTACGGCCAAACCTGAAACAACAGCGAAACCCGAGACAACCGCCAAACCGGAAACGACGGCAAAGCCCGAAACAGCCGTGCCTGAAACCGACCCGGTGATCGACGAGGACGGAACATACACCAAAAAGGACGACGTCGCGCTCTACATCCACACCTCCGGACACCTTCCGTCAAACTTCATCACCAAATCCGAGGCGAGAAAGCTCGGCTGGAGCGGCGGTTCGCTTGAGGAATACGCGAAGGGCTGTTCGATCGGCGGCGACACCTTCGGAAACCGCGAGGGACTTCTGCCGTCAAAGAAAGGCCGTACCTATACCGAGTGCGATATCGACACGCTCGGAAAATCCTCGCGCGGTGCGAAGCGTATAGTATTCTCGAACGACGGACTCATCTACTACACCGACGATCACTACGAGAGCTTCACGCTTCTCTACGGGGAGGAATGAGAATGAGAGTGATTCTGATAAACGCCGACCGGCTCCAAGAAAGAATTCCCGCGCACGAATATCTTAAAAAGCTCTTCGGATTCCCGGAATACTACGGAAAGAATCTCGACGCACTCTATGACTGCCTGACCGACATTTCCGAGCCGACGACAATAATAATCAGCCGCCCCGGAGCTGGCGGATATGCGGAGCGGGTTCTCGCGGTCATCTCCGAGGCCGCGGAAAACGAATTCATACACGTCATAAATCAACCGACCGAAAGGAACACGAACAATGAAGCTTGACACAAAGGAAATCGCGTCTCTTGTACGGACTCTCTCAAAGAGCGCGAACACACATCATTTCACCTCAGCCATAATCGCCGCCGCCGGAAGCGGCACGCGGATGAACGCCGACAGGACGAAGCAGTTACTGACCCTCGAAGGGATTCCGGTCATCGTCAGGACATTGCAGGCGTTTGAAAGCTGTCCGGTGATCGACGAGATCATCGTCTCGGCAAAGGCCGACGAGCTTGATTTCTACGAGGAATACCGTAAGGAATATTCGCCGAAGAAGCTCGCGAAGGTTGTTGTCGGCGGCGCGACGCGTCAGGAATCGGTGCTTCGCGGCTTTGAGGCGGTTTCGGACGAATCGGAGTTCGTCGCGATCCACGACGGCGCGAGATGCCTTATAACTCCCGAAAAGATCGAAAAGGTCATCCGCGCGGCGTACAATCACGGAGCCGCGACGGCGGCGTCGCGTGTCAGCGACACGGTGAAGAAGGCGAACGCCGCCGGATTCGCAGCCGAGACGATCGACCGCGACTCGCTCTGGCTCGCGCAGACGCCGCAGGTTTTCAAGACCGAGCTTTACCGCGCGGCGGCGTATGTGGCGAAGGAGGAGGGCTTCACCGCAACCGACGACAATATGCTCGCCGAGCATATCGGCTATCCGGTGAAGCTTGTCGACTGCGGCACCGACAACATAAAGCTCACGACTCCCGCCGATCTCGCCGTAGCCGAGGTTCTGCTCAGAAAAAATCCGTAAAACCATATGCCCCCGGGGATCAAACCCCGAGGGCATATATATTTGCTGAAAATTGATAGGAAAATGCTCAGTTTTGAATTGACACGATCCGTGAATTCTGCTATAATTGAATATACAGCAGACAACAGTAAATAAAAAGGAGGCAATTTTATGAAAAATAACCGTCTAATTTCGCTTTTTCTTTCAATTCTTATGGTCGCGTCTTCAATATCCTGCGGGTCCGACGCCGGAAACGACAAGCCGACGACCACAGAACCCGTATCCGAAGAAACCTCCGCGCCTGAGGACGACCGCGCTGTACACGACGATCTTCCCGCGCGCAGCTTTGGCGGCGATACGATCACCTTCCTTGTCCGCGAGGAACTGGGCTATGAGTTTGACGCTGAGCAGAGCGGCGATGTGGTCGACGACGCGGTATTCAGGCGCAAT
This sequence comes from uncultured Eubacteriales bacterium, assembly GCA_934503195.1. Taxonomy (GTDB): domain Bacteria; phylum Bacillota; class Clostridia; order Oscillospirales; family CAG-272; genus Flemingiibacterium. The sequence goes on along the minus strand of CAKSVM010000005.1, from coordinate 8,247 downwards.
CAGACGATTTCGGAGCGGTTTGACGTCAATTTCGATTACATACAGACTCCGGGACTCTGGAATTCAAAGGACGCGTATCAGTCGCTGATCCGCTCGTCGGTCATGGCCGGAGACGACACGTACGACATAGTCACCGGACAGTCGAACATAATCCTCCCGCTCGCGGTCGACAGTCTTTACCACGACGTCGCGAACGCCGAATTCATCGACTTCGACAAGCCTTACTGGAAATCCGGTTATCACGAAAACGCCACGATAAACGGTCATCTCTATTCGCTCATGGGCGACTACTCGCTCATGACGCTGATCGCCTCAAACTGCATTTTCTTCAACGCCAAGCTCTTTGACGACTACAAAGTCGAATATCCCTACGAGCTTGTCAAGAGCGGCAAATGGACGCTTGACACCTTCATAAAGACCGCCTCGGAGTTCAGTCAGGATATTGACGGCGACGGAAAAATCGGCGATTACGATCTCTTCGGACTCATCACCGACACCAACGGCTACAATCCCTTCCAATACTCGACCGGATGCTCGCTCACGTCAAAGAACGCCGAAGGACGTCAGGTCATCGACTTCCCGAGCGAGAAGGAAGTCGACGTTTTCGACAAAATCTTCAATTTCTGTCAGAGCGACGCCTTCCGCTACAGCGCGAAGATGCCCGAGGGATACGGAATGATCGAGGCCTTCATCGCCGGAAACACCGCTTTCATCAGCGGAACGCTCATGAACGTCGAAAAGCTCCGCGACATGAAGAGCGATTTCGGAATCATTCCCTACCCCAAGTACGACGAGAATCAGGAAGATTACATAACGTCGGTTCTCCGCACGGTTACCGTCGCGTCGATCCCCGCCACGGTCGAGGATCCCGGAAAATGCACCTTTATCCTCGAAGCTATGGCGGCCGACGGCTACAACAACATAATCCCCGCTTACTACGACGTCGCGCTCAAAGGAAAATACGCCCGCGACGAGGACACCGCCGAGATGCTTGACATAATCTCGTCCACAACCTACTTCGCCTTCGCCGACGTCTTCTACTCCGAACTCGGCGCGAATTCCGACCTTCTCTGCTACTATGTCATGTCCGGCTCACAGGGGCTGGCAAGCTTCTTCGAGTCGAGAAAATCCAATCTTGAACAGCGTCTCGATGATCTCTACGAAAGCTACTCGAAATAATCTCACCCGCGCGAAAGCCGGGCGGCGGAAATTCCGTCGCCCGGTTTGTTTCTTATCCCTTCGCCGATTCCTCAAAGTCCTTTATCGCCGTCACAATGCTTTCCTTTGACGACGCGAGAGTCGACGCGGTGTTGTCGGTATCGCTGTTGATGATCCCTTTCAGCACGTTCTGAACACTTCCGAGCTGGAACGCGAAGCCGACATCGGTCTTCATCGAGTCGAAGATTATATCAAGCATCTCGGACGAATCGTCGTCGCGCGCTACCTTGCCCTGAAGATTCACGTTGTAATACGCGTCGGTTATCGTGTCCTTCGAAAGATACGCCATATATTCGAGTATCGCCGAGGTGCGCTTGCTGTCGCTTATCGAAGCCGGAACCATATACGCCGATCCGTTCCAAGCCTGATAGGTCGTTATGTAGCTCTCCTGATTCTCGTCGTATTTCGGGAGCGGGAGGATTCCGAAATCGTCCTCCATGTCGCGGAGTCCGACTATGTCTCCCATTATCGAGATACGGTAAAGTGCGCGCCCCTCGCGGAAGATGTTTATGATATCATCCCAGATATTCGTCGATCCGGTGATATCCTCAGCCCGGAGCTGAATATCGTTGTTGGTCATGAGCTTTCTGAGTCTGCCGATGATATCGACATTCCGCTCATTGTCGAGAATGTATTCGAGCGTACCATCCTTTCCGGCTGTCACGGTCGTGATTCCGGTGCTGGTGACGAGTCCGAGTCCCGCGGTCTTGCTCGAAAGCATTCCCCACTGGTCGTCCTTGTCGAATTTCGAGTCTCCGTTGAGATCCTTCGTGATATCGCGGCAATGCTCCTCAAGGACGTCGATCGTCCATCTTCCCTCGCGGACCATCTTGTAGGGTTCTTCAAGCCCGAACTCATTGTAAAGCCGCTTGTTGAAGCACAAAGCCCATGTCGCGTTCTTCCACGCATAGTTGATATCGCCCATCAGGATGTATTCCTCGCCGTTAATCGCTGAGGACTCGATGAGTCCGGTATTCCACCAGCTCTTTTCGATATCGATGTACGGAAGCCCGGAGATCTGGAGAATGTATCGGTTTACGATCGCGCCCGCCGCTCCTGCCGTGTTTCCGGCGGCGGCGTCATACGCGTCGTCCCCGGCGAGAACCGCCTGTCCGATCGCCGAAGCGACGGTTCCCGAAGTCCCGACATACTCGATCTTGATTCCGAATCGCTCCTCGGCCATGCGGTTGCGCTTATAGACTGCGTCGCCGAGCGCGTCTCCGGTTTCGGCGTCGGAGATTATGTCGTTGGCGGTCTGCCCGGCGGCGAGTGCGGCTCCGAGGATGCGGAAGGTGTAGCCTTCATACCTGTCGTCGGGAATGTCGGCCTCCTCGGCCTTTGTCGTCACGCTTTCCGGAAGGTTGTCAGAAGTTGTTACTTCGTTACCCCCCCCCGTGGAATTTGTTTCATTTCCACAGGCCGCGAGCGAACCGATGATCGCTGCGAGGAGCGCGGATGAGATAAAACGCTTTGAGAGTTTCATAATTTGTCCTCCGTTATTGAACTAATTTTATGAGATAGCTATATTATATCACAGATCCGAAACATTGTCAAGCTTTTTCTACCGGAATATGAAACAAATTTTGCCTCGGATTTTTGTGCAACTCCCACAAAACAAGTTTCATGATTCAAGCAAATGTGTCTACCGGAGAGTTGCGCGCGGATGCGTTCAGAAATCCGCAATAATTCGCGTCTGTCGAAACATTTCCGACATTATGTATTCATATTTGCACTATATGTAAAAATTACCGGAAGTTCAAAAAAATTCGCGTTTACCCCTTGATTTTTTCGGAAAAATATATTACAATATAAGCATATAGTCAAAAACATCACAAACAGAAAATTCATTATAAAAAGGATGATATAAAAATGGCTACTTTCAGAAAAATCGGTGTCCTCACCTCGGGCGGAGACGCGCCCGGCATGAACAGCGCGATCCGCGCCGTTGTCCGTTCAGCACTCTCGCGCGGCGTTGAGGTCGTCGGAATCTACAAGGGATACACAGGACTCATCTCGGGCGAGCTTCGCGATCTCACCGCGTCCGAGGTCAACGGAATCGAGACCCGCGGCGGTACGATTCTCTACTCCGACCGCTGCCCCGAGTTCAAGACCGAAGAGGGCATGGCAAAGGCTGTAGAGACCTGCAAGAAGAATCACATCGACGGAATCGTGGCAATCGGCGGCGACGGAACCTTCCGCGGCGCGACCGACCTTTCGATCCGCGGAATCCCGACGATCGGACTTCCCGGAACGATCGACAACGATATCTCGTCGTCCGAATACACAATCGGCTTTGACACCGCGATGAACACGGTCGTCAAGGCGGCTGACGCGCTCCGCGACACCTGCGAATCCCACGCGAGATGCGAGGTCATCGAGGTCATGGGCAACGGTGCGGGCTATATCGCCGTTGAGACCGGACTTGCCTGCGGCGCGGACGCGATCGCGGTAAAGGAACTCGGCTTTGACTCCGACGCCTGCGTGGCAAAGCTCAAGAAGCTTCGCGCCAAGGGTCAGCGCAGCTTCCTCATCTTCGTCTCCGAGAGCATGGGACCGGAATTCGGCGAGGCACTCACCGCGCGCATCAAGGAAGAAGCCGGAATCGACTCCAGATTCGTAAGACTCGCGCACATCGTCCGCGGCGGCTCTCCCACGCTCCGCGACCGTCTGACCGCTACCCGCATGGGCGACTACGCGGTTGACCTGATTCTGAGGGGCGAGTCGAATCTCGTCGTTGTCGAGCAGGAAGGCGCACTCAAGGCGGTTGAAATCAGATACGCGCTGATGCTTGACCGTATGTACAAGGGCAAGCTTAAGGACGGCGATCTCGATTCCTTCACCGCTGAGCAGATCGCGGAAATGAAGGCTTACTGCGAGAAGAAGCACGCCGCTTTCGCCGACATGATGGATGTCGCGAACGAACTCGCCAAGAACTGAGTTTCATACTAAACAAAACACGCCGCCCGGCGATGCCGGGCGGCGTTCTTTTTTCCACAGGTATGTGGTTTTTTTATTTTTCCTTTATCCGTCTGACAAGTTCAAGGACAATCGCCAGATCCTTTTCCGAAAGGTCCTTTGACTCGTTCACAAGCTCATTGACGGCCAGCGGATCCGAAACTTCCTCAGTGAAGAATTCCGCCGGAGTGACTCCGAGATACTGACACATATACAGGAATTCCCTCATCGACGGCATCGCCCGCCCCGAGGTGATTGATCTTATATATCCACTGCTGTGACCAAGATCATAGCTCATTTTATATTCAGAAACATTCTTTTTCAGCCGGAGCTTTGTTATTCGTTCTGAAATGAATTTCTCGTCTACCATTACGCATCACCTCAACAATAATATTGTACCTTAAAGATGTGAGGTCACTCTGGTAATTATATTACGCTATATCTTGACAATTGGTAATTTGTGTGCTATAATAGAATAAAGAAAAGCGCGTGAACGGCACGCGCCAAACCGCTGTTTACTTTTCGTTCAGCCTTTTCACGAGGTCAAGCACCATCGCGAAATCCTTTTCGGAGAGCTTCTTTGATTCCTCGGTAAGCTCGTTGTGAGCGACCGGATCGGAAATATCCTCGGCGAAAAACTCGGAGGGCGTCACACCGAGATATTCACACATATAGAGAAACTCGCCCATTGATGGCATGGCCTTGCCGAGCGCGATGGTGTTTATATAACTGCTGCTGTGTCCCATGTCGTAGCTCATTCTGAATTCCGAAACGCCTTTCCTTATCCGCAGCGCGGTCATTCTTTCCGATATAAACTTCTGATCCACCATCATGCTCACCTTTCGCGAAATACTAGAATACCTTCATATTGTACTATAAATATCAGCAGTATGTGTAAAATTTAATCGGAAATACTCTTGACAACTCTCGATTATTATTGTATAATGGTTCTAACATTACGATTAAATCGTAAGACGAACACAAAAAAAGCGCGGACATCGCGTCCGCGCGGAAACAGATTCACTTTTTACCGAGCCGCTTCACGAAGGCCGCGAGCAGTTCGAAATCCTCGTCTGACAAGTCACGTATGATCCGGTCAACTTCCTTGTATTTAAGCTCACCCTCAAACTTCTCATCAAAGAACTCTGAAGGCGTGACGCCTAGATAATCGCACATATAAAGAAACTCACCCATCGACGGGAGCGATTTGCCGTTGGCGATAGCGTTTATATAGCCGCTGTTCCGCCCCATGTCGAGGCTCATCTTGTATTCCGAAACGCCTTTTTCGATTCTGAGCTTCGTAAGCCGCTCGGCTACAAATTTATTGTCGATCATCCCATACACACCTTTTCAAGATTATATACAGTATTGTACAATAAATAATTTCCTTATGCTTCGCATTAAATGCAAAATATAGTATTGACTTTTTAGTATTATAGCTGTATAATGAGTATGTTAATGATCATAACAAGGAGCCAACAATATGTACACCACCTGCTGCTTCATCGGACACCGCAAGATCGAAACGACTCCCGAACTCGTCGGACGGCTTGACGAGACGATCCAAAAACTGATAACCGAGGGCGTCCGCACCTTCCTTTTCGGTGGAAAGGGCGCGTTCGACCGTCTCGCGCTTGAACGCGTCACAGCCGCGAAATCCCTCCACAGCGACCTTGCGCGAGTCTATGTCCGCGCCGAGGAACCCGTCATCAACGATTCGTATCGCGATTATCTCCTGAAAATCTACGACGAAACCTTCTTTCCGGAAAAGCTGAAAAACGCCGGACGCGCGGTCTATGTCGAACGCAACTCGCTGATGATCGGAAAAAGCGACGTCTGCGTTTTCTTTTATAACGAAAACTACACGCCCGAAACCAAGGTGCTTTCGACTCTCGGCCACGTGAAAATCATGTCGTCGTCAAAAAGCGGAGCCGGACTCGCCTATTCCGAGGCCGTCCGCCATGGAAAGCGGATTATCAACCTCGCCGGATGATCCGCTAATTTTTTCGGATATCCTGCGAATTTTTTGGGTTGACTTTCCTGAAATTCTGCGGTATAATTATTGTACCACAAAAATCCGCGATTCATGAAAGGAAGCAAACAAATGATTTTACGCGCACCCGCCGTACCGCTTATAACGGTCGACCCTTATTTCAGCGTCTGGTCGAACACCGACCTTCTCACCGATTCTGACACCGTCCACTGGACCGGCAAGCCCAACACAATCCGCGGCGTCATCGAGGTCGACGGCACGCCCTACCGCTTCATCGGCAAGGGAAACGCCGAGCCCCTGACGCAGACAAAGCTTGACATCACCGCCCTCTCGTCCGAGTACACCTTTGAGGGCGCGGGAATCGAACTCACCGCGAAGTTCCTCACCCCGCTCTTCCCCGACGACCTCATGATAATGACCCGCCCGGTCAGCTACCTTTCGCTCTCGGTAAAGCCGACCGACGGCCGCGAACACACGACAAAGGTCACAATCGCCGTCTCGGAGGAGATCTGTCTCAACACGAAAGGACAGTTCGAAGTCACGACCGAAACGCTTGAATTTTCGGGGATCAACGCCGTGAAAATCGGAAGCGTCGATCAGCCGATATTAGCCGTCAGCGGCGACGACCGCCGCATCGACTGGGGATATTTCTACCTCGCCGCGAAGGACGCGAAGGTCGGATATGACAAGTGCGAGGAGACCGGAATGACCTTCGTGACCCTCGAAAAGGAATTCTTCGCAAGTGCTCTCATCGCCTTCGCGTATGACGATATATATTCGCTCAAATATTTCGGCGAGAACCTGAAATCGGTCTGGAACAACGACGGAAAGACGATTGAGGAAGCGATCACCGAGGCTCTCGACGACTATTCCGCGCTCGAAATAAAAGCGAAGGGGCTAGACGACAAGCTCTATCTCGACGCGACGAGAGCCGGAGGCGAAAAGTACGCCGAGCTTCTCGAACTCGCGTTTCGTCAGGCGATCGCCGCGCACAAGGCCGCGATCGACAAGGAAGGAAAGCTTATCTTCGTCTCGAAGGAATGCTTCTCGAACGGATGCGCCGCGACGGTCGATGTAAGCTATCCTTCGATTCCGATGTTCCTCATCTACAATCCCGAGCTTGTAATAGGCATGGCACGCCCGATCTTCAGATACGCCGAGAGCGACGATTGGAAATTCGACTTCGCGCCGCACGACTGCGGTCAGTATCCGCTCGTGAACGGTCAGGTTTACGGCGCGAACAGGCTGGAGTCGCAGATGCCGGTCGAGGAGTGCGGAAATATGCTCGTCCTCACGGCGGCGTATTTGGTGGCGAGCGGGGATTATAACTTTGTCAGAGAGAAGTTCGACATGCTTGAAAAATGGACGTCGTACCTCACCGAAAACGGCGCGGATCCGGCAAATCAGCTCTGCACCGACGACTTCGCTGGTCATCTGGCGCACAACTGCAATCTGTCCCTCAAGGCGATCTCGGGAATCGCGGGAATGGGCATAATCTGCGAAAAGCTCGGACTCCACGAGGATTCGGGACGCTACTTTGACGCGGCGAGAAAACTCTCGATAAACTGGCTTCTGCGCGCGTCGAACGGCGACGGAAGTTATCGTCTGGCGTTTGACCGCAAGGGAACCTTCAGCATGAAGTACAACATCGTCTGGGACAAGCTCTTCGGAACGAGGCTCATGCCGACCGAGGTCTTTGACGGCGAGGCTCACGCGAACCTTAGACATTTCGGCGCGTACGGAATGCCGCTTGACAACCGCGCGGACTACACGAAGTCCGACTGGATCGTCTGGACGGCGACGCTCTGCAAGACGAAAGCCGATTTCGAGAACTACATCGAGCCGCTCTGGAGAGCCTACAACGTGATGCCGTCGCGCGTTCCGATGACCGACTGGTATTTCACGACGACCTCGGCTCAGCGCGGGTTCCAGAACCGCTCGGTCATCGGCGGACTCTTCATAAAGCTGCTGGAATACTATGAGACCGTGAAGGTTTATTGATTTTTCGGAATTCTGATTCAAAGGTGCTTGTGGGCCGCTGTGCGGGCGTTGGACAGGCTTTGACGGCATGGACTGTAAAA